>NZ_JAIZRS010000002.1:0-400136 GCF_020419985.1 Burkholderia sp. AU32262 | reverse complement strand
GCTCGGGCCTGATCGGCGACGACGGCAAGGCGATCGCCGCGGTCACGTACGACCGTAACGCGGACGGCTCGCCGAACTACCGTTCGGTCACGCTGGGCGACGGTACGAACCCGACGCAGTTGAAGCACGTGGCGAACGGTACGGATCGTCAGGACGCTGTGAACCTCGGTCAGTTGCAGGATTCGGGCCTCGTTGCGCCGGTCGATCCGACGAACCCGGGTGCGGGCGTGACATCGCTGGCGGTGACGTATAGCCAGAACGCGGACAATTCGGCGAACTACGACGAAGTGAAGCTGAAGGGCACGAACGGCACGACGTTGACGAACGTGAAGGCCGGTGTGGCCGACGCGGACGCGGTGAACGTGAGCCAGTTGAAGGGCTCGGGCCTGATCGGCGACGACGGCAAGGCGATCGCCGCGGTCACGTACGACCGTAACGCGGACGGCTCGCCGAACTACCGTTCGGTCACGCTGGGCGACGGTACGAACCCGACGCAGTTGAAGCATGTTGCGAACGCAACCGAAGACAGCGACGCGCTGAACCTCGGTCAGCTGAAGGACTCGGGCCTGGTGGGCGACGACGGCAGCGGCAACCTGACGTCGCTGGCGGTGACGTACGACAGCGCGACGAAGGACAAGGTCACGCTGGGCGGCGGCACGGCCGGTACGACGCTGACGAACGTGAAGGCCGGTGTTGCCGACGCGGACGCAGTGAACGTGAGCCAGTTGAAGGGCTCGGGCCTGATCGGCGACGACGGCAAGGCGATCGCCGCGGTCACTTACAACCGCAACGCCGACGGCTCGCCGAACTACGACGCGGTGACGCTCGGCGGCGGCAAGTCGGCCGGCCCGGTGACGCTGTCGAACGTGGCGGACGGTGTGAACCGCAATGACGCTGTGAACCTCGGTCAGTTGCAGGACTCGGGCCTCGTTGCGCCGGTCGATCCGACGAACCCGGGTGCGGGCGTGACGTCGCTCGCGGTGACGTACGGCAAGAACACGGACGGCTCGGCGAACTTCGACGAAGTGAAGCTGAAGGGCACGAACGGCACGACGCTGGCGAACGTGAAGGCCGGTGTTGCCGACGCGGATGCGGTGAACGTGAGCCAGTTGAAGGGCTCGGGGCTGATCGGCGACGACGGCAAGGCGATCGCCGCGGTCACGTATGACCGTAACGCGGACGGCTCGCCGAACTACAACGCGGTGACGCTGGGCGGCGGCAAGTCGGCCGGCCCGGTGCAGTTGAAGAACGTCGCGGCCGGCACGGACGGCACCGACGCGGTGAACGTGGCGCAGTTGAAGGACGCTGGCCTCGTCGCGCCGGTCGATCCGACGAACCCGGGTGCGGGTTTGGCATCGCTCGCGGTGACGTACGGCACGAACGCGGACGGTTCGGCGAACTTCGACGAAGTGAAGCTGAGGGGCGCGAACGGCACGACGCTGACGAACGTGGCCGCGGGCGCGGTGAACGCGGCCAGCACGGACGCGGTGAACGGCTCGCAGTTGTACGGCGTGTCGAAGAGCGTCGCGGATTCGCTGGGCGGCGGCTCGGCCGTCGACGCCAACGGCAACGTGACGGCGCCGACGTATTCGCTGACCGATCCGGCCAACGCCGCGGCGAAGGTCGACTACCGCAACGTCGGCGACGCGCTCGACAACCTGGATGGCCGTGTTGCGACCAACACGCAGAACATCACGGTCATCAACAACCAGCTTGCCGATTCGGGCCTGGTGGATCCGGTGACGGGTCAATCGATCGCCGCGGTGACGTACGACCGCAACGCGAACGGCACGCCGAACTACAACGCGGTGACGCTGGGCGGCGGCAAGTCGGCCGGCCCGGTGCAGTTGAAGAACGTCGCGGCCGGCACGGACGACACCGACGCGGTGAACGTCGCGCAGTTGAAGGACGCTGGCCTCGTCGCACCGGTCGATCCGACGAATCCGGGTGCGGGCGTGACGTCGCTGGCGGTGACGTACAGCCAGAACGCCGACGAATCGGCGAACTTCGACGAAGTGAAGCTGAAGGGCACGAACGGCACGACGCTGACGAACGTGGCCGCGGGTGCGGTGAACGCGACCAGCACGGACGCGATCAACGGCTCGCAGTTGCACGGCACCGCGCAGAGCGTGGCCGACACGCTGGGCGGCGGCACGACGGTCGATGCGAACGGCAAGCTCGCCAATGCGTCGTTCGAGGTCAAGGGCAACCGCTACTCGACGGTCGAGCAGGCGATCCAGGCCGCGGCGGCATACGGCGCGACCGATTCGCTCGCGGTGCGTTACGACCTGAATGCCGACGGCACGCCGAACTACGGCTCGGTGACCCTCGGCGGCACGGGCGCGGCGCCGGTGAAGCTGACGAACGTCGCGGACGGCACGAGCCAGTACGACGCGGTGAACTTCGGGCAGTTGAGCGCGCTGAACGACAAGATCGGCGACCTCGACGACCGCGTCGGCGGCCTCGAGCTGCGACCGGGCAACCCGGGTGACGGCAACGGCGGCGGTTCGGGCACCAACCCGTACTTCGGCGCGACCGACCAGACCGCGGGCGGCTCGTCGGCGGCGAACCCCGGCACCGGCACCGGCAACGTGGCGGCAGGTTCGGGCTCGTCGGTCGGCACCGGCGTGAACGACGGCACGGCCATCGGCTCCGGCTCGAAGGTGGCCGCCGGCGGCGGCACGGCCATCGGCGCGGGCTCGGCCGCGAACGGCGAGAACGCGACGTCGATCGGCCAGGGCTCGAACGCGACCGGCAGCGGTTCGGTGGCGATCGGCTCGGGCGCCGTGGCGAACGAGGCGAACACCGTCTCGTTCGGCGACGGCACCGACACCGGCAACCGCCGCGTCGTGAACATCGCGGACGGTATCAACGCGAACGACGCCGCGACGAAGGGCCAGCTCGACCGTGCGGTCGGCGGTCTGTCGGGCCAGATCAACGATGTGTCGAGGAACGCGTACTCGGGTATCGCGGCAGCCACCGCGCTGACGATGATCCCGGGCGTGGATCCGGGCAAGACGCTGTCGTTCGGTGTCGGCGGCGCGACCTACAAGGGCTATCAGGCGGTGGCGTTCGGCGGCGAGGCTCGCATCACGCAGAACCTCAAGATGAAGGCCGGCGTGGGTCTGTCGAGCGGCGGCAACACGGTTGGCGTGGGCGCGTCGTACCAGTGGTAAGGCGCGGGGCGGGGCCGTGCGCCCCGCCCGTGCGAGGCCGTTCCGATTTTCAACCCTCTCAGACAAGCGCGTCCGCCCGCGGGCGGACGCCATTTCAAGACCATGACTTCAAAGCTTTTGCGCGTCGCGTCGATCGGCGCGTTCGCGATGGCGCTCGGTGCGTGTACGACGCAATCGGGGCTCACCTACGACATTCGCGCGGTATCCGTGCCGGGCAAGCCGGACAACATCTTTCGCGTGAGCTGCGACGGGCTGCTCGGCAGCGCGAATGCGTGCGCGCGCGCGGCGGAAGAGTTCTGCCGCGGGCAGGGCTTCACGCCGCTCGAGATGATCGACCGCGTCTACAGCCGCGCGCCGATGAAGGATCCGCGCGAAATCACGTTCATCTGCGGCAAGCCGCAGCCGGTCGCGCAGCCCGCGCCCGCGCCGGCGCCGCAGCAGCCGGCGCCGCAACCGGTTCAGCAGCGCCAGGTGCTGCTGCAGGGCGACGCGAATTTCGCGACCGACAGCGCGGCGCTGACCGCACAGGCCCGCAACGATCTCGATCGCTTCATCGCGGCCAATCGTGGCGTGGAATTCGCGCGCGTGTCGATCACGGGCTTCACCGATTCGACCGGCGGCGCCGCGCATAACCGCGCGCTGTCGGAAGCGCGGGCGCGCACCGTCGTCGAGTATCTGCGCGCGAACGGGCTGCAGGCCCGTTCGTTCGTCGCGGAAGGCCTCGGCGCGGCCGATCCGGTTGCGTCCAACGCGACCGCGGCCGGTCGCGCGCAGAACCGCCGCGTCGAGATCCGCCTGGACGTGAAATGACGCATTGACGTATCGCGCGGCGCCGGTTCGCCGGTGCCGCCAGGGCCTTCGTCGGTCACGAGCCGATGGAGGAGCGGGGCGCGATCGACCGCCGCACCCCGCTGTCCCGGCAGGCATGCCAAGCCGCCCGCTCTCACCGAGCCGGCGGCTTTTTTCATTGGCGGCGCGCCGCGCGGCGGGCTGCTCCCGTCCGGCCTTGGCGGCCGGCCCCGGTTTCATGCGAAACTAGCGCCCAATCACGATCCAGAAAGAACGGCGCGCACGCGCCGTCGCCGGCCATCGGGCAGCCGTTCGGCCGCCCGCGACAGCGGTGAACACTCGGACGACTATGGGAAGCTATCAGATACGTGTGGTACTGGCCGACGACCACCCGGCATTGCTCGTCGGCGTTCAGCATGGGCTTTCGTCGGTGCCGACGATCCGGCTCACCGGCACGGCCGGCAATTCCACCGAGCTGATCGCGCTGCTCGATGCGAACGTATGCGACGTGCTGGTATCCGACTACGCGATGCCCGACAACGTTCACGGCGACGGCATCGCGCTGTTCTCCTACCTGCAACGCAACTACCCGGACGTCAAGCTGGTGGTGCTGACCATGCTCGACAACGCGGCGGTGGTCGGCGCGCTCGTGCGGCTCGGCATCGCGTGCATCGTCAGCAAATCGGACGCGATCGATCACCTGATTCCGGCCGTGCATGCGGCCGCCACGGGCGGCACCTATTATTCGCCGTCGGTCGAGAAAGTCGTGCGCACGCTGTCCGCGCATTCGAGCGCGCGGATCGTCGACCAGGCGCCGAGCCTGAGCAGCCGCGAGATCGAGGTCGTGCGGCTGTATGCGTCGGGGATGACCGTCAACGAGATCGCGGACAAGCTCAGCCGCAGCAAGAAGACGATCAGCACCCAGAAGGCGCGCGCGATGCAGAAGCTCGGCGTGGAAAAGGATATCGACCTGTTGCGCTACGCGATGGAGAACGGGATCGTCGCCGCGTCGGGCGGCGAGGGCAAGGCGGGGGAGCAGGCGGGAGAGGAGAAAGGGCGCGCCGAGCCCGACTGACCGGCGCGTCGCGCGCATCGGCGGAACCCGGTGCGCGATCATCCGCGCCATGGGCGTGGCCGGCCGTGCGCCGGAATGGTCGCCGTACCGTCAGCGCGGATGGTCGTCGAGGGCCGGCAGCGTCGTCGCGTAACCGTAATCGGACACGAGCCCGCATGAAATCGCGTAGCGGACCAGATCGACGTCGCGCTCGATCCCGAGTTTCTGCATCGCCGAACTCTTCTGCGTGCTGATCGTTTTCTTGCTGCGGCTCAACTGATCGGCGATCGCGTTGACCGACAGGCCCGACGCGAACAGGCGAATCACTTCCAGCTCACGCGCGGACAACGCCGGCGCCTTGCCGCCCGTGTTGCCGGCGGCGCGCAGGATCCGGTCCATCGAAGGCGACAGATAGCGGCCGTTCGTATAGGCCGCGTGAATCGCCATCGTCAGGTGGCTCGTCATATCGGATTTGCTGACCACGCACGCGATGCCGAGTTCGATCAGCGCGCGCAGCGCCACCGCGTTCTCCATCATCGTCATCACGACGATGCGCAGATTCGGGTGTCGCTTCAGGATCGCGGTGAACATCGCGAGGCCGTCGCCGAATTCGGTGCCCGGCATCGCGTAGTCGGAGACGAGCACGTCGCATGGATGGCTCGCGAGCGCTTCCATCAGTTCCGTCGAGTTGCCGGCGGTCGCGACCACCGCGAGCGTATTCGTCGCGGACAGTTCGTAACGTGCGCCGATGACGACCGCCGGATGGTCGTCGGCGATCACGATGCGGATGGGGAAATTTCCTGGCATGTCGGTGTACCTGCATGTTGCGGCGCGCAGTGGGCGCCGCGCGGTGGAGATCGGTGCGAACGGCTGCGCGTGCGGCGTGCAAGCCGGCCGCACGCGAAGCCGTTGCGCCGACGGCCGGTGGCGGCTCGTGCGGAACCGTCACCGGCCGTCGGCCGAACGAGCGGGGGATCGCTCCCCCGCTTCGGGTCGAGGCTCCGCGCGACGCGGAGCCGTCCGGTCAGAACTCGTAGCCGACCTGGGCGCGCACGCCTGCGTCGCCCGTCGACGTGACGGACACGGCGCCGTTCATCAGCCACTTGCCGTCGCGCGTCCGGTAGGTCGCGCCTGCCGCGATCGCCGAGCCGCTCTTGTAGTTCGCGGCGCCGGCCGCGACGACGGTCTTGCCCGGCTGCGACGGCGTCAGGTTCGGCATCGCCATCGCCGCCGCGACACCGGCGTACGCGTTCTTCGCGACGTCGTTGATCATCCGGTTCGTTTCGCCGAAACGCTGATCCAGCTGACGCACGTTCACGGCGTCGGTCGGTGCGGTGCCGTCCGCGACATTCGTGATCTGGCGTTCGTGACCGGCCGAGCCGACCGACACGCTGTTGTCGCGATCCGCCACCGAGCCCGCGCCGATCGCCACCGAACCGTTGCCGGTCGCTTTCGAACCCTGGCCGATGGCCGTGCTGTCCGAACCCGATGCGACCGAGCCTTGGCCGATGGCCGAGCTGTTCGAACCGCTGGCCGCCGAGCCCTGGCCGACCGCAGAGCCGTTGTTGCCCGACGCAACCGCGCCCTGGCCGACCGCCGTGCTGTTCTCGCCCGATGCAACCGAGCCGTCGCCGACCACGAGTGAGCCGTCGCCGCCCGTGCCGCGGCCGACGTTGCCGTCGCTGCCGCCACCACCGCCGCCGCCGCCCGAGCCGCCGCCGGATTCGAGGTTGCCGACGCGGCCGTCCAGTCGTGCGTATTCCTGCGCGAACCGCTCCTGAAGGTCGTGCAGCTGGCCGCCGTTCACGGCTTCCATGCTGCCGGCCGCGATCAGGCCCGGCGCAACGTTGAGCAGCTTCGTGCCGCCCGTGCCGCCGAAGGTCACGCTGCCGAGCGAGATGTCGTCATACGTGACGGCCGCGATTTCCTTGCCCGTGTAGTCGATGAGGCCGGTTGCCCTCAACTGCGCGATCGTTACCGCATCGTCGTCGTTCACGCCGTTCGCGACGCCCGACAGCTTGCGCGCGCCGGCCGTGCCGATGAAGCTCACCGCCGCGCCGTCGGTGTTCGCGCCGACCGTGATGTTCGCGCCAGGGCCCGCCTGCTGGACGAGGCCGACCGTGCCGTTGCCGATCTGGTCGGCCAGCGACGCGACCGCGCCTTCGTTGACGGTGACGCGACCATCGAGGTTCGTCACCGCGTCGCCGACCGAGTGAACCGTGGTCGTGCCGCCGCTGCCGTCACCGAGTGAGAAGCTCGGTGCGGAGATCGAGCCGTCGGCGTTCACGGTCGAGCCGGCGCCGATGGCCGATGCGACGCTGCTCGACACGCCGTGCAGTTGCGAGCCGTTCACCGCGTCCTTGCTCGTTGCCGTGACCGCGCCTGCTTCGACGCCGGTCAGCTTGCGCGCGCCGGCCGTGCCGGTGAAGTCGACCGCCGCGCCGTCGGTGCTCGCGCCGACCGT
This sequence comes from Burkholderia sp. AU32262, assembly GCF_020419985.1. NCBI lineage: Bacteria > Pseudomonadati > Pseudomonadota > Betaproteobacteria > Burkholderiales > Burkholderiaceae > Burkholderia > Burkholderia sp. AU32262. The sequence continues at coordinate 392,653 of NZ_JAIZRS010000002.1, read as the reverse complement.
GATGTTCGCGCCCGCGCCGGTTTGCTGGACGAGGCCGACCGTGCCGTTCGACAGACCGTCGAGCCGGGTGTTGATCGTCGTGATGTCGCCCGTGTTGCGTGCGATGTTGCCGTTGGCGGTCGTGAGTGCGCCGTCGAGTGCGTCGAGTGCGCCACCGACCGTCGTTTGCGTGCCGCCGTTGGTCAGCGTGTACGTCGGGCCGGTCACGGCGCCCGTCGTCGGATCGATGGCGGCGCCGCCGCCGAGAGCGGCCACGACCGGCTGAAGCTGGCTGACGTTCACCGCGTCCGTCGTTTGCGTACCGGCTGCGACGTTCGTAATCTGGCGTTCAAGTCCCGACGAGCCGACGGACACGGAATTGTCGCGATCGGCAAGGGACCAAGTCCCGAGCGCAACCGAATTGTTCCCGCTTGCCAACGCACCGCGCCCCAGCGCGGAGGTGTTCGCTCCGGTAGCTCCGGCCCCTACGCCAACCGCTACCGCGTTGTTGCCGGTTGCGCGCGAGAGCGTACCGATGGCCACCGCATTCGTCGCACTGGCCGTCGTATTGCCGCCGAGCGCGACAGCCGACTGGCCGGCGGCGTTTGCGTTCGCGCCGATGGCGGTCGCACTGTCACCGGCGCTGGCGGCCACGTCGGCCGCATACGTTCCAGTGCGGATGTCCACATACTTGTCGGCCGCCGTGATCGCCGCGGTCATCTGCTCCACGTTGACCGCATCCGTATCCTCCGTGCCGGCCGCGACGTTCGTGATCTGGCGTCGCTGCGTGGCCGAGCCGACGGAGATGGTGTTGTCGCGATTCGCGACGGAATCCACGCCGAGCGCGACCGAGTTTGCCGCCTGCGCATTGGCCCGGAAGCCGATGCCGATTGCGGACTGGCCGCTTGCCTTCGTGCTCTGACCGATCGCAATTGCATTGTCGCCCGTTGCGGTTGCACTTCCGCCTAATACCGTGGCGTTGACAGCGCCAGCCGTAGCAAGGCGGCCGACGGCCGTGGCATTGGTGCCCGTGGTCTGGGCGCCGTTGCCGAGCGCGACCGAGCCCGTGTCGGTTGCCCTTGTCGACGTACCGATTGCCAAGGACTGCTCGCCGGACGCATTTGAGAGGGTGCCCACGGCAACTGCATATTCGCCAGAGGCGCTCGATGTCGAGCCGATCGCGATCGCCCTACCCGCCGTTGCGCTTGCGGCATAGCCGAGCGCCGTTGCGGATAATTGAGTAGCAGCTGAATTAACGCCGACGGCAACCGCGTTGTTCCCTGACGCATTTGCACCGGTGCCGGCTTCGTAAGACAGTGGACCTGCCATCGTACTCATCGAGCGCTTGCTCGACATACTTCCGATCTGGCACACGCCAGCCGCATCGAGCGAGCCGCCTTTCCCGTCCTCGGTCGTGCACGCATCGGCCGCGAACGCGCCGCCGATCGATGCGCTACCCAGCGCGAGCACTGCCACGGCCTGGCGCGCCGCGCGCGCCGAGCCCTTCGAGCGCGAGCGCGCCGTTTCCGCTACGGCCGTCCAGGTGCCCGTCGCCGTGTTCCAGATGTTGCGATACGTCTTGTTCATTGACCCACTCCTTTCAGTTCGTCAGGTTGATGAGTCCATGGTATGGATCGGCCTCGTCCGAATCTGTCGTCCAAAACCTATTCGCGAAGCGATGTTTGTAGGGCGTGTCCTACACGCGCGAACGCGCGAACGGGCCGCCGCGACGGGTGGCCGTGAAAGGAGCCGGGAGGGAACGAAAGACGGCCGCCGGACGACGGCCGATCAGGCTTGCGGCGCCTGCGCCGCGCGCCGCCGGAGCGTGTCGCGCGGCGGGTGCCGCGTGGGGAGGTCGCGGCGTCGCCGCCGGCGAAAAAAAGCGGGAGATCGCTCTCCCGCTTCGCGTCGATGCTCCGTATCGGGGGGCGTCGATCGATCAGCCCATGTCGCCGACGAGGGCGTGGGTTTTACCAGTAGAAGCCACCGCCGACGACACCGCCGAACTCGCCGCGGCTACTGGTGGTTGCCCCGGCCTTGATGGTCCACTTGCCGTCGCGGGTCATGTACGACACGCCGAGCGCCGAGCCGACCTCGCCACCGTAAGTGCTGCCCGCCATCGCGACAAACGTGCGGCCCGGCAGCGTCGATTGCGGCAAGCCCGCGACGGCCATTGCTGCGGCCACCCCGCCCATTGCATCCTTGCGGGCGCTGCTGACGGCGTTGTTCATCTGCTGCACGTTCACGGCGTCGGTCGGTGCGGTGCCTGCCGCGACATTCGTGATCTGGCGTTCATGGCCGGCCGAGCCGACCGACACGCTGTTGTCGCGATCCGCCACGGAGCCCGCGCCGATCGCCACCGAACCGTTGCCGGTCGCTTTCGAACCCTGGCCGAAGGCCGAGCCGTTGTCGCCCGACGCAACCGCGCCCTGGCCTACCGCCGCGCTGTTCTCGCCCGACGCGACCGTGCCGTCACCGACCACGAGCGAGCCGTCGCCGCCCGTGCCGCGGCCGACGTTGCCGTCGCTGCCGCCGCCGCCGCCGCCGCCACCCCCACCGCCGCCCGAACCGCCACCGGATTCGAGGTCGCCGACGCGCCCGTCGAGTCGTGCGTATTCCTGCGCGAACCGCTCCTGGAGGTCGTGCAACTGGCCGCCGTTCACGGCTTCCATGCTGCCGGCCGCGATCAGGCCCGGCGCGACGTTGAGCAGCTTCGTGCCGCCCGTCCCGCCGAAGGTCACGCTGCCAAGCGAGATGTCGTCATACGTGACGGCCGCGATCTCCTTGCCCGTGTAGTCGATGAGGCCGGTTGCCCTCAACTGCGCGATCGTCACCGCATCGTCGTCGTTCACGCCGTTCGCGACGCCCGACAGCTTGCGTGCGCCGGCCGTGCCGGCGAAGCTCACCGCCGCGCCGTCGGTGTTCGCGCCGACCGTGAGGTTCGCGCCCGGGCCGGCCTGCTGGACGAGGCCGACCGTGCCGTTGCCGAGCTGATCGGCCAGCGATGCGACCGCGCCTTCGGTCGTGGTCACGCGGCCGTCGAGGTTCGTCACCACGTCGCCGACCGAGTGAACCGTGGTCGTGCCGCCGCTGCCGTCACCGACCGTGAAGCTCGGCGCGGAGATCGAGCCGTCGGCGTTCACGGTCGAGCCGGCGCCGATGGCCGATGCGACGCTGCTCGACACGCCGTGCAGTTGCGAGCCGTTCACCGCTTCCGTGCTAGTGGCCGTGACCGCGCCTGCGTCGACGCCGGTCAGCTTGCGGGCGCCGGCCGTGCCGGTGAAGTCGACGGTCGCGCCGTCGGTGTTCGCGCCGACCGTGATGTTCGCGCCTGCGCCGGCTTGCTGGACGAGGCCGACCGTGCCGCTGCCGATCTGGCTGGCCAGCGTTGCGATGTCGCCTTCGTTGGTGGTGACGCGGCCATCGAGGTTCGTGACCGCACCGCCGACCGACGTGACCGTGGTCGTGCCGCCGCTGCCGTCGCCGACCGTGAAGCTTGGTGCGGAGATCGAGCCGTCGGCGTTCACGGTCGAGCCGGCGCCGATGGCCGATGCGACGCTGCTCGACACGCCGTGCAGTTGCGAGCCGTTCACGGCGTCCTTGCTGGTGGCCGCGACCGCGCCTGCGTCGACGCCGGTCAGCTTGCGCGCGCCAGCCGTGCCGGTGAAGTCGACGGCTGCGCCGTCGGTGCTCGCGCCGACCGTGATGTTCGCGCCCGCGCCGGCTTGCTGGACGAGGCCGACCGTGCCGTTCGACAGGCCGTCGAGCCGGGTGTTGATCGTCGTGATGTCGCCCGTGTTGCGTGCGATGTTGCCGTTGGCGGTCGTGAGTGCGCCGTCGAGTGCGCCGAGCGCGCCGCCGACCGTCGTTTGCGTGCCGCCGTTGGCGAGCGTATACGTCGGGCCCGTCACGGCGCCCGTGGTCGGGTTGATGGTGGCGCCGCCGCCGAGTGCGGTCACGACCGGCTGAAGCTGGCTCACGTTCACCGCGTCGGTCGCTTGCGTACCGGCTGCGACGTTGACGACCTGGCGCCGCAGCGTGGTCGAGCCGACGGAAACGGTGTTGTCGCGATCCGCGACGGAATCCATGCCGAGCGCGACCGAGCGGTCTCCCTGTGCATTGGCACGGAAACCGATGCCGACCGCCCCCAGGCCGCTCGCGGCACCGCTCTGGCCGAGCACGGTCGCGTTGTCGCCCGTTGCGCGGGCGTTGCTGCCGATCACGGTGGTATTGATGGCGCTGCCGGAGGCCGTATTGCCGATCGCCACGCTGTTGTTGTTCGTGGTCGCGGCCTGGCTGCCGATTGCAACCGAACCCGTACCGGTGGCCGTGGCGTTCGGGCCCGTCGCGACCGAACCCGCACCCGCCGCTGCACTGCTGTTCCCGATGGCCACGCCTGAACCGCCGCCCATTGCGCTCGCGTTGGCACCTACGACCGTGGCGCCGGAGCCCGAATGGCGCGTGCTTGTCCCGATCATGATCGAGCCGATGCCGCCGGCCGATGCGCTATTGCCGATCGCGATCGAACCCGTGGCGCCGGTTACGCCGGCGTCGGATACATTGGCGCCGGTGCCGATTGCAATGGCGTTCGTCGGCGGGGCGGTGAGCGTCGATACCGTTGCGCCGTCGCCCACGGCCAGGTTGCTGTTGCCCACGACGCGCGACGATGCGCCGAGCGCCATCGAATGAAGCCCGTCCGCCGAGGTGCCCGAACCGATCGCCACCGAACTGGAGCCGCTGGATGTCACCGACTGGCCCATCGCAACGGCGTTGGCGCCTGTAGCGATCGCCACGGGGCCCGTGCTATTGACCTTGATGTAGTCGTCGGTGAGCGTCGCCGTCGTGCCGATCGCATCCGTGCCGATCGTGCGCGAAGCCGTGACCTTGCACACGCCAGCCGCATCGAGTGCCCCGCCTTTCCCGTCCTCGGTCGTGCACGCATCGGCCGCGAACGCGCCGCCGATCGACGCGCTGCCCAGCGCGAGCGCCGCCACGGCCTGGCGCGCCGCGCGCGCCGAGCCCTTCGAGCGCGAGCGCGCGGTTTCGGCCACGGCCGTCCATGTGCCCGTCGCCGTGTTCCAGATGTTGCGATACGTCTTGTTCATTGACCCACTCCTTTTAGCTCGTCAGGTTGATGAGCCCATGGTATGAATCAGCCTCGTCCGAATCTGTCGTCCAAAACCTATTCGCGGAGCGATGTTTGTAGGGTGAGTCCTACACGCACGAACGGGCCGCCGCGACGGCGCGGCCGTGAAAGGACTCGGGAGGAGGAAAGACAGCCGCCGGAAGGCGGCCGGTCAGGCTTGCGGCGCTTGCGCCGCGCGCCGCCGGAGCGTGTCGCGCGCGAGGCGCTCGGTGCGGTCGACCAGCGGGTCGAGCGCGGCCGGATCGCCGGCCTGCACGGCATCCTGCATGTCGCGCACCGCGTCGGCCACCGCATGCTCGTGGATCGTCGCGAACGCGCCGCGCAGCGAATGCAGCTCCGCCCGCAGCGCGGGCACGTCGCCGCGCGCGAGTGCATCGCGAATCGCCGCGAGCGAATGCTCGAGCGTGTCGGCGAACAGTTCGTGCACGTCCGGCGGCAACGGGCCTTCGGCCAGATCGACCAGCGCGTTGCGCGCGGGCCGGCTTGCGGCCGCACCCTTCGCGAAGCGCCGCACGGTGCGGTCGATCATGTCGAGGAGCACCGGTTTCACCAGCACCGCGACGATCCCGGCTTCCGCGCAGCGCGCATGCTCGGCCGCGCTCGCATGCGCGGTGACCGCGACCACCGGCAGGCCCGGATACTGCGCGCGCAGCACGCGGGCCAGCGTATAGCCGTCCATGCCCGGCATGTTCAGGTCGGTCATCACGAGGTCGTAGCGCGTATCGGTACAGCACCGCAGCGCGGCCGCGCCTTCCTCGGCCGCGTCCGCCGCATAGCCGAGCGTGACGAGCTGCCCCTGCAGCAACTTGCGGTTCACCGGATGATCGTCGACCACCAGCACGCGCGCGGCGACGGCCGGCAACGCGGCATCGTCGGCGCGCGCCGCGTCCTGCGCGGCGATCTGCTCGCTCGTCGCCGCCCGCAGCGGCAGCGTGACGACGAACGTGCTGCCGTGGCCGGCTTCGCTCTTCACGTCGATCGCGCCGTGCATCATCTGCGCGAGCTGCTTCGTCAGCGCGAGCCCGAGGCCCGTGCCGCCGTAGCGCCGCGTGATCGACGTATCGGCCTGCGTGAACGGGCGGAACAGCGTCGCGCGCTGTTCGTCGGTCATCCCGATGCCCGTGTCGCTGACGCCGATCGCGATCGGCGACGCGGGATCGGCGTCGTCGCGCAGGTACACCTCCAGCGTGATCTCGCCGTGGTTCGTGAACTTGATCGCGTTGCCGACGAGGTTCGCGGCGATCTGCCGGATGCGCGTCGGATCGCCGAGATAGCGCGGCGCCAGCGCATCGTCGACGAACACGTCGAATTGCAGCCCCTTCGCGGCGGCCAGCGGCTCGAACATCGCGCCGGTCTGCCGGATGGTGTCGGCGAGATCGAACGGAATCGCCTCGATCGTCATCTGGCCGGCCTCGATCTTCGACAGGTCGAGGATGTCGTTGATCAGGTCGAGCAGCACCGACGACGCGCCCTCGACCGTATGCAGCCGCTCGCGCTGCGTGTCCGCCAGCGGCTCGCGCCCGATCAGTTCGAGATTGCCGAGGATCGCGTTCAGCGGCGTGCGGATCTCGTGGCTCATCGTCGCGAGGAACGCGGATTTCGCGTTGTTCGCCGCGTCGGCCGCCTGCCGCGCGTGGTCGAGCGCGCGTTCGACGTTCTTCTGCGACGTGATGTCGGAGAAGTTGCACAGCACGACGTCCGCGTCGCGATAGCGCGTGCGCACGAGGTTGACGAGCAGATCGACCGCGTTGCCGTCGGCGGTGGGCAGCGACACATGCAGGCCCGACTGCCACGCGCCGGTATCGGCCGAGCGGTCGAAGCGCTCGAGCAGCCGCGCCGGCAGCGACGGCCCGCCCGCGCGGCGCGCGTCGTAGTCGCGCATCGTGTCGTTCTGCAGCAGCACCGCGCCGTCCGCGAGCGACAGCAGCGCGATGCCGGACGGCGCGGCCTCGACGATCGTGCGGTTCAGGTTCTCGCTGTCGATCACGCGGCGGCGGCGCGCTTCGTCCGGCTTCAGCACGCGGCGGTCGAACCGCACCAGCAGCCACCAGACGAGCACGATCGCGGCGAGCATGATCGCCGCGTAGCCGCCCGCGCGCACGCCGATCGCCGCGAGCAGCGAGCGCAGCGAGAACGCCTGCACGAGCGTCCAGCCGGTGTCGGGGATCGGCTGGCTCAGCGCGAACAGGCCGTCGCCGTAAGCCGCGCGCGTGCCGTTGCCGTTCGCCGGGCGCGTGCGGGCCGCGAGACGCTGGAGTGCCGAGACCGTCGCCGCATCGTGCTCGGCGGCGCCCACGCGCAGCAGCGTGTCGCCGTGCGCATTCGCGATGATGGCCGCGTTGGTCGGGACGTCGGTCGTGAGCCGCGCGCGCAGCACGTCCACAGGCAGCGTCGAGACGAGCACTTCGAGCGGCACCCCTTTGTCGTACGCGGCGCCGACGATCCGGAACACGTCGCGGCGCTGCACGGGGTCGTAGGCCGGCGCATGCCAGACGAACCGGCGCGGCGCGGGCGTATCGAGATCGGCGGCCACCTGGGCCAGCAGCGCCGACGCGGGGGCGGGCGCCGGTTCGGCCGGGGCCGTGCCCGGTTCCGGGCTCGGGATCACCATCGCGAAGCGGCGGTCGGGGCTGTACGCGTACCCGGCCACGGGCCGGCCGGCGTCCTGCTTCGCGACGTACGCGCCGACCCGGTAGCTCATGTCGCTCGCCATCGCGAGATAGCGCGCATAGGACGCGGCCGGCCGCTCGGGCGACAGGTCGGCGAGCACGAGCATCGACGGGAATCGCGGGTTGTCGCGCAGTTCGAGCCGCCCGTTTCCGGCGGCCAGCGCGGCGACGGTGGCCGGATCGGCCGCGCGCGTGTGCCACACGCTTTCGTCGTGGGTGGTGAGCATGTCCATGCCCGTCGTGCGCAGCTTGAATTCGAACTGGACGAGAAAATGCCGCACGCCGAACCCCGTATAGCGCTCCTGGATCGCTTCCCTCGCCATCGTGTACAGCATCAGCCCGCTGGCGAGCAGGATCGCGACGGTCACGGCGGCGCCGCCGGCATACAGCAGCGCGCGCTGGCGGCGGCCGGCCGGCGTGGGATCGGCGGACGGGCCGGCGGCGAGGCGGGATCGATCGGGTGCGGCGCGGTGGTCCATCGGGGCGGGGCGGTCGGCCAAGGTGCCCCCATGATAATGGAGTCCGATCGGTACGCAACGCTGCCCGTCAGGGTTGCGCGGCGCGCGTGCCGTCGGCCCGGCGCGGGTCCGGCCCGGGCGGTTCGTCCGGCTCGCACGTGACGAGCCGGTACCCGAACCCGTACATCGTCATCATTCGCACGCCGTGCCGCCCGTCGAGTTCGAGCCGGTCGCGCAGATACGCGACGTGCGTGTCGAGCCGCCGGCTTTGCGACGCGACGAGCGAGCCCCACACGAGCTGGCTCACGTGCGCGCGATCGAGCGCACGGCCCATGTTCAGGAAGAACGCGGTCGCGATCTGGAAGTGCTTCTCGGTCAGCACGTGCTCGCGGCCGGCGACGGTCACGCTGCGCGCGGCCGTATCGAACTCGAACTGTCCGATCCGCCAGTGGCGATGATGGATCGCACGGTGATGGGACCAGCGCAGCCACGTCGCGATGCTGCCGATCAGCGCGTCGGGCGACGCGGCGTAAGGCAGATGCTCGTTCGCACCGGCCACGAAACACGCCGATTGCGCGAGATCCGCATCGCGCTGGCTGATCGACATGATCGCCACGGTGTCGGCGAAACGCGCGCGCAGCGCGCGGATCGCGTCCGTCGTGCGGCGGCAGGCCGTTTCGCATTGCACGATGAAGAGATCGAACGCGCGCGTGTCGCAGGCCGCGAGCAGATCGGTCAGATATTCGAAGCGCAACGGCCGGTAGCCGGCGCGGCGCAGGATGTCGTCGATGCGCAGCCGATCGTAGCCATGGCCCGCGCGGCGCAGCCGGTCGTCGAACATGCCGCGGCTCGGATGGTCGATCGTCAGGATCGCGATCGCGGTCGAAGGGGCGTCGGTCACGGTGCGAGCGGGCGAAGCCGGTGCGGCGCGGTGGTGGCGTGCGTTCGCGACCGGAGGGAAAGAAGCGGGATCATGGCCGGAAGGCTCCGGGCAGGGAGTGGTGTGATGCCGTCCAAAAAAAGTCCCGCCGGAGAGGGCGGGAAAAGTATCGACTATGGAGCCTGATCTCCTGGAGACGGAGAACAAGCAGGCCGATTGTGGTCGTTTCGGAGTCTGAAGAGAATCAGTCCAGTCCGAAACTGCACGGCGCTGCCACGGAAAGCGCATGTTTGGGACCGGTCTGACAGGAAACATAACGGCATTCGGACCACAGGCCATGCGGAGTTGCCGACAATGGAGCGCATCGCATGCGGCGTCGCGACGGCTCCTCCGCGTTCGCCGCATCGCGCGGGCCGTGTACCGCGCTGCGTGCCATCCGTCATCCGTTGCCGAATCCTCGTTGCCCATGAAACCTTCCGTCCGACTCGTCGCGCTGCTGGCGTGGCTCGCGCTCAGCCTGGCCGGCACCGCGTTCGTCGTGTCGCGCGCCGTCGCCGACGCGTACAACCGCTTCTTCCAGGATTCGAGCATTACGATCCGTCTGCTCGCGCAGAAGGCCGCGCAGCACGAGGCGATCCTCGCGACGCTCGGCGCGTCGTCGCTGGCCGCGCCGCCCGCGCACATGCTCGACAGCCTGCGCGAGCGGATGCCGCAGGTCGACGGGCTCGCGTACTGGCGGGCCGGCGCGGGCTGGCAAACCGACGGCGGACCGGCGCCGGCCGAGCCGCCGCGGCCGACGCCCGGCAAACCGTTCGCGATGGTGTTCGACGGCGCCGCCGCGTACTGGCTCGTGGCGAATTCCGGCTGGGCCGTGCGTGTCGATCCGCGCCAGATGATTCCGGCGGGCGACTGGTCGTCGGCGATTTCGTCGGCGGCGCTGGCGGTGCGCGATCGCCGTATCGACTTGCTGTCGCGTGCTTCCGGCAGCCCACTGCCCGGTTGGACGATGCATCTGGAGAAGCGCCTGCCCGCGCAGCCCCAGGCATTCGTGCTGCACACCACGCGCACGCTGACGGCCGCCGATCTGCCGTGGTTGCCGATCGCGTTGTGGAACGCGGTGGCCGCGCTGCTCGTCGCGGGTGCGCTCGTCGCGTGGCGGCTGCGCGAGGCGCGGCGCCGCGAGGATGCCCGCGCGCGGCTCGACCGCTTCGGCCGGCTCGATACCTTCGGCGAAATGGCCGCCGGCCTCGCGCACGAGCTGAACCAGCCGCTCGCGGCGATCGTCAGCCACGTGCGTGCGGCCGAACGCCTGCTCGATCAACCCGACGAGCGCGACAGCGTGCGGCGGGCGCTGCAGACGAGCGTCGCGCAGGCGAAGCGCGCGGCCGCGATCCTGGAGCGCATGCGCGAAGCGGTCGCCACCGCGCATGGCGGCGAGCGCCGCGCGCTCGATCCCGATGCGATCATGCACACGCTGCTGTTCCTGTACCGCGACGAATGCGCGCGCGAGCACGTCGCGCTCGGCTGGCACAACGCGGCGCCGCGCGAGCGGCCGTTCGCCGAGCCGATCGCGGTCGAGCAGATCCTGCACAACCTGATCCGGAACGCGCGCGATGCGCTGGCCGGTACCGGGGCCGGCACGTCGCGCGGCGAGATCCGCGTGAGCGGCGCGCGTGTCGGCCGGCATTACCGCTTCAGCGTCGTCGACAACGGCCCCGGCGTGCCGGAAGACGCGCTGCCGCGCCTGTTCGAACCGTTCTTCACGACGCGGGCGCGCGGGCTCGGCCTCGGGCTGCCGCTGTGCGACACGCTCGCGCAGCGCCAGGACGGCGCGCTGACGGTGCGCAACCTGCCGTCGGGCGGTGTCGAGGCCGTGCTGTCGTTGCCGCTGGCAGAGGAGGCCGCATGAATGGCTCGCCTTATTCGGCGCCCGCCGCAGCGGTCGTCGCGATCGTCGACGACGACGAAGCCGTGCGCGACGGGCTTGCATTGCTGCTGCGCACGGTGGGCGTGCCGACGCGCTGCTATCCGGACGCGCCGGCGTTTCTTGCCGATGCCGACGACCCGGCGCTCGGCTGCGTGCTGCTCGACATCCGGATGCCGGGGATGAGCGGCCTCGACGCGCTCGACGCACTGCGTGCGCGACGTGACCTGCCGGTGATCGTGATGACGGGCCACGGCAACGTCGATGCGTGCCGGCGCGCGTTCAAGCGCGGCGCGCTCGATTTCCTGCGCAAGCCGGCGGACGACGACGAGCTGATCGATACGGTTCAGCAGGCGCTGCGCCGGCAGGCGGCACAACGCGGGCAGGACGATGCGGGCCAGACGCGCGCGGCCCGTATCGCGACGCTGAGCGCGCGCGAACGGGAAGTGCTCGACGGCATCGTGCGCGGCTGGAGCAACAAGGAGATCGCGCGCGTGCTCGGGCTGTCGCCGCGCACCGTCGAGACCTATCGCGCGAACGTGTTCGACAAGCTGCGGGCCGCGTCGCTCGTCGAACTCGTGCGCGATTACGCGGCGCTCGCGGGCTCGGCGCTTCCATCGCATCGCATGGCGCCTCCGTAGCGCTACGGAGGCGCAACCCGTAGCCGAACGGGTTCAACGATCGCGGCGCGATTCCTACGATGGGGGCTTCTCCGACCAGTCATCCATCGTCAAGGATTCGATTCATCATGATCAAGCGCTTTGCCGTGCCGTCCACGCTGGCCCTGCTGTTCTCGGGCGCCGCTTTTGCCGATACCGTCGCCGCGCCGGAAACGAAGAAGACCGCCGAACTCGCCGACGCCGGCTACTACGCGACGGGCCGCGTCATCGGCGCGTTCGACAACGCGGTGAACATGGAGCTGACGAGCCCGCGCGTCACGAGCCGCGTCGGCGGCCCGGAGCCGGGCTCGAACGTCACCGGCTCGCTCGGCCTCGGCTACCAGTTCGGCAACGGCTGGCGCGCGGAAGGCGAATACGTGTTCAAGCGCACCAACAACTTCACCAGCTACTGGGCGCCGTTCGACGCGAACGCGAACGAATTCCACGTGTCGGCGCAGCGCCTGATGCTGAACGGCTACAAGGACTTCGATCTCGGCCGCGGCTTCTCCGTGTACGGCACGCTCGGCATCGGCGTCGCGATCGTGTCGGCCGACGGCTGGCAGACCAACGACACGCGCCGCTTCGCGTCGAAGACGCAGACCAATCTCGCGTATTCGGCCGGCGCGGGCGTGAGCTATGCGATCAACAAGCGCTTCTCGATCGACCTCGGGTATCGCTATGTCGACATGGGCAACGTCGAGACCGGCTTCAACACGTTCGCGAACCGCGTCAACGCGCGCGACGAACAACTGAAGTCGAAGCTGTCGTCGAACGAGGTGTTCATCGGCTTGCGCGGCCGGTTCTAAGCGCCGTCCGCCGGGCCGGCCGCGCATCGGTAGGACCAGGCCGACTACCGTCCGGATCGAAGGTAACGCAGTCCGATTTACCGAAACCGGCGCGACGGCGATACTCGGGGTCATTCGTTTAACTACGGGAGCACGGATTGCCGCGGCGGATGTCGCGCAATGCGTCGTCGACATCATGAGCATGCAGGACATCACCGGCCATTACGCGATTCCGCTCGCGCATCCGTTCTCGGATGTGCCGCCGCCGTACGGCCGGCGGCGCCGGCCGTTCGTGGCGAGCCGGCGGCCGAGACCGAACGTGTTCGACCTGAAGGGCACGCGCCGCGCGGCGATGCCCGCGGCCGGGCAAGCCGACATGGTTGTTCGCGCAACGAAGTCGCGCAAGGCCGAGAAGGCGGTGCGTGCGGAGGATTTCGGTTCGGATAACCGGGCATGGGTCCGGCCGCACCCGCTGCGCCGCCACTGGCGGCTCACGCTGATGGCGTGCGCGCTGTTCGGCGCGACGTGCGTTTTCGCGACGCATTTCGTCGATGAACGTCAGCATGCGGCGGAGCATGGCGCCGTCTATTCGGCGGCAATCCTGGCGGCGCCGACGGCGGCCGTTGCCGCGACGCAGGTGGCGCAGGCGACCGGCAGGGCGGCCGAAGTGGCGATCGTGCCGGCCGATCGTGCGACGGCCGCGGACGGCCAGGTTGCCCGTCCGGCGGCTGTTGCGGTGGAAGCGGCGGAAGCGGCATCCGCGGCATCGCGTGCGCTGCATGCCGGCCGCGCGCCGTCGGGCGATGCGCCGGTGGCCGTGGCGATGGCGATCGCATCGGATGCCGTCGTGGCGCAAGCTGCGGCGCCGGATGCCGAACCCGCATCACCGGTCACCGCGAAGCCGGCTGCTGCCGCCGCACGTTCGGCGGCGAAGCCTGCCGCCATGTCGCGCGGCAAAAAGGCGCCGGACGCGGCGTCGAACGGGCAGGCGGCCCCGCCATCTCGTGGTGCGGCAACGCATGCGCAACGGGCCGCACACGCAGGCGAGCCGGCGGGCACGCCCGCATCGAGTTCGGCCGAGGCCGTCGGCATGACCGCCGCCGAGTTCGCGCAATGGCTTGCCACGACGCGCGACGCGTCGCGGCCGGCAGCGGGCGACACCGATCTCACGGTCGCGTTGCCGAGTCACACGCGGTTGATCGGGCGCTGACGGCGCACGTCGCGCGCGGCGCACGTCGCGCGTCGTCTTGGGGGCAGACCATTCCGGCGACGCCATGGTTCGGCGTCGCTTTCCTGGTTTCCATATTTCGATTATTATCAAACAATGGAAACGAACCAGACCATTGCCGCCCTTGCGGCGCTCGCGCATGAATCCCGGCTTGCCGTCTTTCGCGCGCTCGTGCAGGCGGGGCCGCAAGGCATGCCGGCCGGCCGGATCGCGACGCTGCTCGACGTGCCGCCATCGTCGCTGTCCTTTCACCTGAAGGAACTCGCGCATGCGCAGCTCGTCACCAGCCGCCAGGAAGGCCGCTTCGTCTTCTACGGCGCGAACTTCGACACGATGAACGGGCTGCTGGGCTATCTCACGGAGAACTGTTGCGGCGGGAATCCATGTTCGCCGGTTTCCGTCTGTTCGCCGTCGGCAAAGAGCAACCGCAACCGGCAATCCTGACGCGCATTCGCGCGCCCCGCCCATGACCGCCAACATCCTGATCCTCTGCACCCACAACTCGGCACGCAGCGTGCTGGCCGAGGGCATGCTCAATCACTGGGCCGCGAAGCTCGGCAAGGATGTGCGTGCCTACAGCGCCGGCAGCGCGCCGAGCGGTCGCCTCAATCCGTTCGCACTGGAAGCGCTGACGAACGCCGGTGTCGACGTGGCCGGATACCGCAGCAAGAGCTGGGACGAGTTCGTTGGCGACGGCGTGCCGGAAATGCGCGTCGTCATCACCGTGTGCGACGGCGCGGCGGCGGAAACCTGTCCGTACTGGCCCGGCAGCCCGGTCAAAATCCATTGGGGCTACGCCGATCCGTCGAATGCGACGGGCGGTGACGAAGGCAAGCGCCGCGCGTTCGAACTCACGCGTCAGGCGATCGGCTATCGCATGCTGCAGTTGCTGGCGCTGCCGCTGGACCGCATGAGCCATGCCGAACTCCAGACGGCGTTGACCGCGATCTCGCAAACCTGATCATTTGCGCGGCGGTCTGCCGAAACGCGCGAGCGCCAACGACTTCGAGGCTGAACCTGTCCGATGAACACATCCAACGTCGCCCCGCCGGGCAAGGCTGTCGCAAAGCCTTCCATCAACTTCTTCGAACGCTACCTGACGATCTGGGTCGCGCTGTGCATCGTCGCCGGCATCGCGCTCGGCCAGGTGCTGCCCGACCTGTTCCAGCGGATCGGCCGGATGGCGTACGCGCAGGTCAATCTCCCGGTCGGGCTGCTGATCTGGGTGATGATCGTCCCGATGCTGGTCAAGGTCGACTTCGGCGCGCTGCACGAGGTGCGTCGGCATGTGAGAGGCATCGGCGTTACGCTCGTCGTGAACTGGCTCGTCAAGCCGTTCTCGATGGCGTTTCTCGGCTGGCTGTTCATCCGCCATCTGTTCGCGCCGATGCTGCCGGCCGACCAGCTCGACAGCTACATCGCGGGCCTGATCCTGCTGGCCGCGGCGCCGTGCACGGCGATGGTGTTCGTATGGAGCCGGCTGACGGGCGGCGACCCGCTGTTCACGCTGTCGCAAGTCGCGCTGAACGACAGCATCATGGTGATCGCGTTCGCGCCGCTGGTCGGCCTGCTGCTGGGGATGTCGGCCATCACGGTGCCGTGGGCGACGCTGCTCACGTCGGTCGTGCTCTACATCGTGATTCCGGTGATCTTCGCGCAGCTGTGGCGCAAGATGCTGCTCGCGAAGGGGCAGGCGGCGTTCGACGCCGCCATGGCGAAGGCCGGCCCGTGGTCGATCGCCGCGCTGCTGGCCACGCTCGTGCTGCTGTTCGCGTTTCAGGGCGAAGCGATCCTGCGGCAGCCGCTCGTGATCGCGCTGCTCGCGGTGCCGATCCTGCTTCAGGTGTTCTTCAATTCGGCGCTCGCGTACTGGCTCAATCGCGCGGTGGGCGAGAAGCACAGCGTGGCCTGCCCGTCGGCGCTGATCGGCGCATCCAACTTTTTCGAGCTGGCGGTCGCGGCCGCGATCAGCCTGTTCGGTTTTCATTCCGGCGCGGCGCTGGCTACCGTCGTCGGCGTGCTGATCGAGGTGCCGACGATGCTGCTGGTCGTGCGTATCGTCAACCGGTCGAAGGGCTGGTACGAGTGCCGGCCCCGAGATCACGAGAGAACCGCCCCATGACCGACTCCCTGAAAGACCTGCCGCAACTCGACGCCACGCTGTTTCACGTGCCGGACGTCGCGCACCTGCGGCCCGCGGCGCCGTCGACCCATTCGCCGAGGTTCCTGCTTCTGTACGGGTCGCTGCGCGAGCGTTCGTTCAGCCGCTTGCTGGTCGAGGAAGCTGCGCGCCTGCTCACCGCGATGGGCGCCGAGGTGCGCATGTTCAATCCGAGCGGATTGCCGCTGCCGGACGATGCGCCGGAGAGCCACCCGAAAGTGGTCGAGCTGCGCGAGCACGTGATGTGGTCCGAAGGCATGGTGTGGTGCTCGCCGGAACGGCACGGCGCGATGACCGGCATCATGAAAGCGCAGATCGACTGGATTCCGCTGTCGACGGGCGCCGTGCGGCCGACGCAGGGCAAGACGCTCGCGGTGATGCAGGTGAGCGGCGGCTCGCAGTCGTTCAACGCGGTGAACCAGATGCGCGTGCTCGGGCGCTGGATGCGCATGCTGACCATCCCGAACCAGTCGTCGGTGGCCAAGGCGTTCATGGAATTCGACGAAGCGGGGCGGATGAAGCCGTCCGCGTATTTCGATCGCGTGGTGGACGTGATGGAGGAACTGGTGAAGTTCACGCTGCTCACGCGCGACGTCGGCCCCTATCTGGTCGACCGGTACAGCGAGCGCAAGGAAAGCGCGGAGGAACTGTCGAAGCGCGTCAATCAAGCGCGTATCTAGGGTCTGTTGACATACGGAACGCGACGCCCCGAATACTCGACGTATCGCCAAGGCGCACAACGCGGCGAGCGGGCATTCGCATGTGCATTCCGCATGTAAATGTAAACAGATTGCCATTGAATGGACACCCGGGCGCATCGCGCGCATTCCGGCGCGGCGCGTCGGATTTGCGCGAGTGTGCTGGATTCGGGGAATGTCACGGCAAACCGGGAGTGGAACCATGGTGTTTCTTCGTCAAGCGACCGAATCCGATCTGACCGCGATCGACGCGCTGCTTCGTGCCAGCGGTTTGCCGACTGCGGGCGTTGCCGTACATCTGCCGCATTTCATCGTTGCCGACGCGGCATCCGGCATCGTGGGGTGTGGTGGAATCGAGCTCCACGGACGCCATGCGCTCATTCGTTCGATCGCTGTCGTCGAACACGCGCGTCGCGCCGGCGTCGGGCGGATGCTGGTGGCTCGCCTGCTCGCGGAATGCCGCGCGCGTGCCGTCCAGTCGGTCGCGCTGCTGACCACGACGGCGGAAGACTACTTCGTCACGCAAGGCTTCGTCCGTATCGCCCGCGAGGCGGTGCCCGCGCCGTTGCTGGCGTCCAGCCAGTTTCAGGGCGTCTGTCCGGGGTCGGCCGTCGCGATGCTGATGATCTGCGACGCAAAAATCGGACGTGGCTGATTTCCTTCCCGGTTCATATTCCCGACAATTCAGGTTCTGCGGCCCGGCACACCCCCGTGTGCCGGATCATGGAGATATCTCCTCTTCGCGGCTGGTCTTCCCGACTGGCCGCTTTTTTATTCCTGTTCGTTACCGGAGAGTACGATCGATGCAGCTCGACCGTCTGATCCCTGAAATCCTGTTCGGCTTCACCGGCCTGATCGGCATCATCAATCCGGTCGGTATGGCATTCGTGTTTCTCGAGCGCACGCAATCGCTGACCGAAGCCGAGCGCGCGATTCTGTCGAAACGGCTCGCGACGAACGTCTTCGCCACGCTGCTCGTGATTTTCTTCGCCGGCGCGCCGGTGCTGAATTTCTTCGGAATATCGATGGAGGCGCTGCGGATCGGTGGCGGCTTCGCGGTGGCCGTGGCCGGCTGGTCGATGCTCAACGCGCCGGACGTACCGGCCGGCGGCGACGCCGCCGCGCACGGCGACGACCTGCACAAGCTGATGTCGCGCGCGTTCTTTCCGCTGACCGTGCCGCTGACGATCGGCCCGGGCTCGATCGCGGCCGGCATCGCACTGCATGCGAACCGCGCGCATACGGCGAGCGACTATCTGTTGTCGGGGGTCGTATCGGCAGCGGTGGCGGCGCTCGTCGCGTTCGCGATCTGGCAGATCTACAGCCGCGCGACGACGCTCGCGCGCTATCTCGGCAGCGAAGGGACGAAGGTCGCGATGCGCGTCTCCGCATTCCTGCTGCTGTGCGTGGGCGTGCAGATCATGCTGACGGGAGTGGCCGCGTTCGTGCAGACGCTGGGCGGGTAGGCGCGATGAAGGGGCGTCGTCGTGGCCGGCTTTCGAGGCCGGCGGCAATGTCGGCTACGTGTCGTTTCGATGCGCATCCGCGCGCCCGCGCGGTGCCGCATCGGTTTCCCCATGCGACGGGAGCGTGGCGCCGCAATGCGGGCAACAGGATATGTCGCCCTTGCCGGCCCGCTTGTGCTCCAGCGCCGACGCGACCAGCTCCGCGCCCATGATCCCGGTCGGGAACGCGATGATCCCGTAGCCGAGCAGAATCGCGCACGACGTGATCAACCGGCCGAGCGGCGTGACGGGCGTCAGGTCGCCGTATCCGGTCGTGCTCATCGTCACGGCCGCCCAGTAGACGCCCACCGGAATGCTCGTGATCCCGTGCTCCGGCCCTTCCACGAGAAAGATCACGGTGCCGAGAATCACGACGAGCACGAACATCCCGCCGATGAACACGAAGATCTTGCGCCGCGCGCGCGTGAGCGCGCGGATCAACATCTGCCCTTCCTCGAGATAGATCGATAGCCCGAGGATGCGGAACACGCGCAGCAGCCGCAGCAGCCGCACGTCGATCAGCGCGTGCAGGCCCGGGAAGAAGAACGCGAGGTAGGTCGGCAGCACCGATACGAGATCGACGATGCCGAAGAAGCTGCGCGCATACGCGGCCGGCTTCTTCGCGGTGCAGAGGCGCAGCAGGTACTCGGCGGAAAACAGCAGCGTGAACGCCCATTCGGCCGCGTAGAGCGCGTGGCCGTATTGCTGGTGCAGCTCCTGCACGCTGTCGGCCATCACGACGAGCACGCTCGCGACGATCAGCGCGAGCACGGCGATGTCGAGCTTGCGCAGGAACGAAGGGCGGCGCGCGACGTGCGCGACCGCATCGCGCGCCATATCGAAGGCGGACTGGATCAGCGAAATCATGGGCCCGAGTGTACGGGCCGTGTATCGCCCGGCCTATCGGACAGGTCTGATTCCTGCGTTGCGGGCTACTGCCCGAAGCGTTGCGTAACGGTGTCCTTCAACCGCGCGGCGGTCAGCTCGCCCATGTGCGATTCCACGAGTTGGCCTTTCGCGTCGAAGAACAACGTGGTCGGCAGCCCGCGCGAGCCATACGCATGCATTGCGTGCAGCGAAGGGTCGAGCAGCACGTGATCGAAGCGCAGGTGCTGCTGTTCGAGGAACGCGCGCACCGCTTGCGCGCTTTCTCCCTGGTTGAGCATCAGCACCGTGATGCCCGGATGGTCGCGCTGCGCCTGTTCGAGGATCGGCATCTCGCGGCGGCACGGCGCGCACCACGTCGCCCACAGGTTCACGACGACCGGCTTGCCGACGAAGCCCGCCGGCAACACGGGCGTCGAATCGAGCGCCTGGAGCGGCATCGCGGCAAGCGGCGGCGCGCCGCGCTGCAACGTCGCGAGCGTGCCTTGCGCGATACCCCACGCACCGAGGCCCGCGACGATGCCGGCGAGCACCGGCCGACGCAGCGCGGGCAGACGGCGCAGGCGCCAGCCGGCGAACACCAGCGCGGCCGCGATACCGATGCGCGCGTCGAAGCCGCCGTCGCCGAGCGCGACGATCGCGCGCGGCGTCGCCGCATAGTCCGGCCACCATTGCGCCACATAACCGACCCGAGCGGCAATCAGCCCGAGCAGCAGCACGTCGAGGATCAGGCTCGACGCGCTCTTGTGATGCCCGTTCGGCGGACGGCGCTGGATGAAGCGCGCGACGAGCCACGCCAGCAGCGCGGCGACGGCTACCGCGACGACGCGGATCGAGAAGGGACCGATGCTCAGCATGAGGCAGGAAGAATGATGGACGTGATCGAGCGGGGCTGAAAGGCGGAGGGCCGCCGCGGCGATCGAGCCGTCGGCGGTCATGCGGCGTTTCGACCGGTTGCCGCGGATGGGGTTCCTTTCCCGAACGTAACGGCGTGTTGCGGATCGCGACAGGCGCCGGGCGCGGTAGCCCGGGATTGCACGCCGTTCACGCTGGCGTGCAGCGAATCAGACGGGTCCGATGGTCATCGGCATGTCGTTCATCAACAATATGCAGGCCGGTCTGGTGTGGTGTCCGCCGGTATCCCGCACAGGGATCTCTCCTTGACGGCCGCTCCGCTCGCGAGCGGCCGCTTTTTTTAGCGTCGTGCGTGCACGCGTGAATGCCTTGTGGCGGTCGGTGGGCGCGGCCGCACTCCGGTGTATATCGGCTGGTTTAACGGAATAGGAACGCTGCCAGATGCGAGCACAGGGCATTCACGCGTTCGCGACATGACGCCCGTCTCGGCTGCCCCGGCGCATCCGCGGGCGGCTGTCGATCGCTTGCTCACTGGCCGTCGCCGCCGACATGCGTGCCGTAAAGCGCGGCGACGAAGTCGACAAACGCACGCACCTTCGGCGGCACGTGCCGGGATTTCGGATACAGCGCGTAGTAGCGGCGCTTCGCCAGCGTATGGCCGGGCAGGATCGGGACGAGCCGCCCGTGCGCGATGTCGTTGCTTACCGTGTGGTGCGTGAAGGCGCCGATGCCGAGGCCGCCGAGCGCGGCCGCATGCAACGCGGTGATCGCATCGATGCGCAGCGGGCCGTCGAGCCGCACCGTGACCGGTGCGCCGCTCGGCGGTGTGACGCGCCAACTGATCCGGTCGTCGCCGCCGCTGTAGGCGAGCAGATCGTGTTTCGCCAGTTCAGCGGGTGTGCGCGGCAGGCCGCGGCGCGCGACATAGTCCGGCGCCGCGACGAGAATTTCGTCGGAGATCGCCAGGGTTTTCGCGACGAGATCGGAGTCCGGCAGTTCGCCGCTGATGCGCAGCGCGACGTCGAACCCTTCGCCGATCAGATTGACGAAGCGGTCGCTGCACGACACGTCGAGGCGAATGTCGGGGTAGGCGGTGCGGAACGCGGGCAGCCATGCCGGCATTTCCAGCGTGCCGACCGACAGCGGCATGCTGACGCGCAATACGCCCGACGGCTGGCCCGGCGTATCGGTCACGTCTTCCGCCGCCGCCGCGACGCGCTCGAGAATCTCGACGCACGCGTCGTAATAGCGCTCGCCGGCGGGTGTCAGCGAGAAATGGCGCGTGTTGCGGTTGACGAGCTGCACGCCCAGGCCGGCTTCGAGCAGTTTCAACTGGCGCGATACGGTCGAATGGGTCGTGTCGAGGCGATCGGCCGCGGCCGAGAATCCTTTTGCTTCGACGAGGCTCCGATAGACGCGCATCGCGAGCAGTTGATCCATGTCGGGCTCCGGTTCGCGGAAGAAACGGTGATCGGGCCGCCGCACCCGCTTCGACGGGTGCGGTGCGGCGAACGATCAGCGCAGCGGCAGGGCGAGGATGTCGGCCGTCGTCTTCACGTCGCCGAACGTATCCTCGATCTCGGCGAGCGCGGCGCGGTGCAGCGTGTCCTTGTCGATCGACTGGCCGTTCGCGCGTGCGATGGCGCGCGTCGCAGAGGCGTCCGATGCTACCACGACGCCGTATCCGAGCGGCGCGGCATCCCGGGCGGCGCCGGCGACGCATGCGTGCGTCATCAGGCCCGCGATCACCAGCGTCTTGATACCGTCCGCCTTCAGGCGCTTGTCGATATCGGTGCTCGCGAACACGCTGACCGTTTCCTTCCGCACGACGGTGTCCTGCGCGCGCGGCTTCATTTCCGGAATGAACTCGACGGTCTTGCCGCCGAGTGCGAACAACGCCGAGCCCGCTGGCGCGACGTGCTGGACCTGGTAGACGCGCATGCCGTTGCGGTCCGCGAAGTCGATCAGGCGCTTCGCGTTGGCCATCGCCTGTTGGACGTCGGCGATCGGCATCCTGCCGTTCAGGTATTCGTTCTGGAAATCGATGACGACGAGCGCGGTCGTCTTCGGGTCGAGATGGTCGATCGGTTGCGCGCCGGCCATCGCGCGAATCGTCGGCGTGGCGGGCAGGCTGGATGCGGCCTCGGCGGTCGGCAGCATGGTGGCGGCCGACGCGAGGACGGCGTAGCGGGCGAGGTTGCGGATCGAGAATGCAAACATGACGGGACTCCTGTGGAAATGTCGAGTGCCTCGAACTATAGGGACGTCGCCGCGAATACGCGCCACCGCCGGGAAAACATCACCTGTGCGGACGGCGAACGAATCGCGCGGGACCGCGGCCTGGCGATGCGTTGTGCGAATGACAGGCCCTTGGTCTGTCCGTCGGTGCGTCATGCAAGGATAAAAAACGGGCGCGCATCGATCACTCGGTCCCGGCTGATTCAGGCGGGAATTCCCGTGAGGCGGGTCTTATCGAACGCAGGAGACACGCGCAAGCGAAAGGCGGCGTAAGCGCCGGGCGTCGTTGCGGCCGCAAGCAGCGGCGGCTTTTTGATAGACAGGCAGGCTTGCGGGAAGCGGGAAGCGGGAAGTGCGAAGCGTGATGCCGTCAGCGTCGGGAGCCGTTGCCCGATTCCGCCTCACCGAGCCGATACGCGGTAAAGAACGCGTACCACGGCGACCCTTGCGCGACCGGTATGCCGAGCGCCGCCGTCCGCTGTTTCAGCGCACCGAACACATCGTTGACGAACGTATTCAGCGCTTTGTCGCCGAATGGAACCGGTTGCGTTCGTCCTGCGGCGAACGCGCCGTACGCGATCGCCAGCAGGCGCGCGCCGTCGTCGGTTCCCGCGATCGTCGCGTTGATCGTGTCGACGAAGCGTGGCCGGTCTTCATCGCGCGCGGCGGACAGGCACAGGAACACGATCGCCGATAGTTCACGCCGGTCTTCCACCGTCAGCAGCGCAGGCAGCCGGGCAACGATCCGCTCCGCGGGTTCCTCGCGCAGCGCATCGCCGAAGTCGAGTACGGCGGTCATCGGATTCGTGTCCGCTTTCAGGCGCTCGAGCGCCGGTTGCGACGCCGACGACACACCGTCTTGCGTCGCGGCCGGTGCGGACCGCAACGCGTCGGCCACCTGCCGCGCCCACTCCGGAAAGATCATCCGCACGTTGCCGAACTGCTCGCCGCCTTCGGCGGCCGGATTCCACCGATAGACGATCGTGCCGCCGCGAATGAACGGCGAATACAGGTGCTCGGGTGTTTGCGGCAGCGGCCGCCGGTTGATCGGCAGCCACGCGAGCGTGAGCCAGTCGTAGCGGCCCGTCGCGGGCACGGCGGGGCTCGCGCTCGCGACGACCTGCCACGTGCCGCGATTCGCATAGCGGCGGCGCGCGTCGGGTACCGGGACGGTGCGGCCTTTCGCGGTGTCGAAATACGTGTTGCCCGTGACGTTCGCGCCGCTGTCGGCGGCCGGCGTGATGGCCGAGATGACCCACGACGCGCCGTCCGCCGAGCGGTAGTCGGACGGCTTCAGCGTCGCCACGTCGTGCACCATGCGCGTTTCCGCCGCGACGGGGCCTGGCGGCGCATTGGCGGGTGCGGCGAAGAGACTCGGCATGGGCAGTCCTCGGATTCGGGTGCGCATCGTCGAGCGGGGGATGCGGTGCGGTTGTTTTCTCGTAACTGTAGGACGTTGCTACAGATATCGCGAGGAATCCCGGCGCACAGGGCGAGGAGTGACACGGATTCACATTTTGTAGTAACATACCTACATATATGGCTTCCAGGAGTCCATCGTGACCATCACCACCCTCTCGAGTCGCGAGCTCAACCAGGACGTGACCAAGGCAAAGAAGGCGACGAAGGATGGCCCCGTGTTCATCACCGACCGCGGCAGGCCGGCCCATGTGCTGCTGAGTTTCGAGGAATACCAGCGTCTCACCCGGCAGCGGCGCAACATTGCCGACTCGCTCGCTATGCCGGGTGTCGAGGACATTGAGTTCGACCCGCCGCGCGCAAACGTCAAAATCAAGGAGGTCGGCTTCTGATGATGTTCGTTCTTGATACCAATGTGGTTTCGGAACTCCGGAAAGTGCGGGCGGGCAAGGCGGACAGGAACGTGGCGGCCTGGTGTTCGACCGTCGATGCGTCGGTGCTGTTTGTCTCGGCCATCACGATCATGGAACTGGAGACGGGTGTCTTGCAGGCAGAGCGCGGAGACACGGAACAGGGGGCGCTTCTCAGGGCATGGCTTGACGGGCACGTGCTGCCCGAGTTCGCTGGGCGCGTGTTACCGGTCGATACCGCCGTCGCCCAACGATGCGCACGGCTCCATGTGCCGGACCGGCGATCCGAGCGGGACGCGCTCATTGCTGCGACGGCGATCGTGCATGGCATGACGGTCGTGACGCGCAACGTTGCCGGTTTTGTTGAAACCGGTGTCGCGATTCTGAATCCGTGGGATTGAGCGAATAGATCAACTTGCTCCCGAGGCGAAATCGAATTCTGCCGCTGGTCGCAGTCGTCTTCGCGGGCATCGAACATCGGCGCGACCGACGCGTCGCGCCGCCGCGTCAGCGTTGCCCTTTACCCGCGCATCGGCGGATCGAGCCGCGCGAACGCCGCCTGCCGGCGATACGGGAAATGCGGATACGGCGCTTCCACCGCGCTCGCCGCATCGAGCGTCGCCATCTGCGCATCGGTCAGCGCCCAGCCGACCGCGCCGAGGTTCTGCCGCAACTGCTCCTCGTCGCGCGCGCCGACGATCACCGACGACACGGTCGGCCGCTGCAGCAGCCAGTTCAGCGCGATCTGCGGCACCGTCTTGCCGGTTTCCTCCGCGATCGCGTCGAGCGCGTCGACCACGTCGTACAGGCGCGCGTCGTCGACCGGCGGCCCGTAGCTGGCCGTTTCATGCAGGCGGCTGCGTTCGGGCAGCGGCGCGTTGCGCCGGATCTTGCCTGTGAGCCGGCCCCAGCCGAGCGGGCTCCACACCAGCGCGCCGAGGCCCTGATCGGCGCCGAGCGGCATCAGGTCCCACTCGTAGTCGCGGCCGACGAGCGAGTAGTACACCTGGTTCGCGACGTAGCGCGACCAGCCGTGCCGGTCGGCCGCCGCGAGCGACTTCATGATCTGCCAGCCGGCGAAGTTCGACACGCCGATATAACGGAGCTTGCCCGCGCGCACGAGATCGTCGAGCGTCGACATCACTTCCTCGACCGGCGTGCTCGCATCGAACGCGTGCAGTTGCAGCAGGTCGATGTAGTCGGTGTCGAGGCGGCGCAGCGCGTCGTCGACGGCGCGCACCAGCCGTGCGCGCGACGTGCCCGCGTCGTTCGGGCCGTCGCCGGTCGGCAGGCCCGTCTTGGTCGAGATCAGCGCCTGGTCGCGGCGCCCCTTGAGCGCGGCGCCGAGCACGCGTTCGGACGCGCCGTCGGAATACACGTCGGCCGTGTCGAACAGGTTGACGCCGGCTTCGAGGCAGATGTCGACCAGGCGGCGCGCTTCGTCGACGCCGGTATTGCCCCATGCGCTGAACAGCGGGCCGGTGCCGCCGAAGGTGCCGGCGCCGAAGCTCAGGGCGGGGACCTTGAGGCCGGAGCGGCCGAGCGTACGGTATTCCATGTGCATTTCCTTTCGTCGTGTGAGCGCGGCGCGGCCGCGCGTCGATCGTCACGCGATCACTGTACCGTTTGCGGCTTTTCCAGATAATCCGGAAGATGGCGAAAATATCCTTCGGATGGAGCGAACAATGCTGCTCGACAACCTCGCGCTGTTCCTGCGCATCGTGGAGAAGGGCGGGCTGGCCGCGGCCGGCCGCGAGGTCGGCCTGTCGCCGGCCACGGTGTCCGAACGGCTGACGGGGCTCGAGCGCCACTACGGCGCCGCGCTGCTCACGCGCACGACGCGCGCGATCAGCCTGACCGACGAGGGGCGCACGCTGGTGGACGGCGCGCGACGCCTGCTGGCCGAGGCCGACGAACTGGAAAGCCGTGTGCGGCTGGGCATGCAGACGCTGTCGGGGCCCGTGCGGCTCAGCGCGCCGGCCGATCTCGGCCGCGAGCGGGTCGTGCCGGTCGTCGACGCGTTCCTGGCCGAGCATCCGGGCGTGACGGTCGACCTGCATCTCGGCGACGGATATGTCGATCTCGTCGGGCTCGGGCTCGATTTCGCGATCCGCCGCGGCACGCTGGCCGACAGCTCGTTGCGCAGCCGCTCGCTCGGCCGGGCGCGGCGCGCGGTGTGCGCGTCGCCCGCGTATCTCGCCGCGCATGGCACGCCACGGCATCCGGACGAACTCGCCGAGCACGACTGCATCGTGATGCGCTTCGGCCAGGATCTGTATGCCGAATGGCCGTTCAGCATCGACGGCACATTGAAGCGCGTGGTGGTGCGCGGCCGGCGCGTCGCCAACGACGGCGCGCTCGTACGTGCGTGGTGCGTCGCGGGGCACGGTATCGCGCTGAAGTCGCTGGTCGATATCGAGCGGGATCTCGCGTCGGGCGCGCTCGTCGAGGTGCTCGCCGCGTTCTCGCCGGGCGACGTGGATCTGCAGATCGTCTATCCGGGCGGCGTCGCGCAGCCGCAGCGCGTGCGGGCGTTGATCGACAGGCTCGCGCAGGCGCTGGCGTAGCGGCACGTTGCTTGCGCCGCGTACGAGCGGCGAGCGGTTGCGGCGGCGATATTGCTGCGATTGCATCGGTGCCCGATGTCGGCGCGTGGCGACCCACATCACGTGCCGAAAGCGCGCCCCGGATTCATTGCCCACATTTCGTCATTTAGCTAATATTCAAAACGACAAACGAAGCCGAACCCCATGGACGACGTCACCCGCCTCAGCGCCCTGGCCAACGAAAGCCGTCTGGCCGTGATGCGCTGGCTCAAGCAGCCGCGCAAGCATTTCCCGCCGCAGCCGCACGGCGATGTCGACGCGCTCGGCGTGTGCTGCACGTACATCACCGAGAAGCTGGGCATCGCGCCGGCCACGACCACGCGCCACATGCGCATCCTCGCGGATGCCGGGCTCGTGCAGGCGACCCGCGTCGGCAAGTTCACGTACTACAAGCGGATCGACGGCGCGCTGCGGCAGCTCGGCCGCGATCTCTCGCAACTCTGACTCCGACCGAGGCAACCGACATGGATGAACTTGCACTGCTGGCCGATGCCGACCGGCGCGCGCACGCGTATCTGGCCGCGACGAACGAACGGCGCGCGTTTCCCGATGCGGGGGCGCTCGCCGGCCTTGCGGCGTTCGACGAGCCGCTGCCCGATACGGGCCGCCCGGCCGACGACGTGCTGCGCCTGCTCGACGAGCGCGGCACGCCCGCGACGGTCGCATCGAATGGCCCGAACTACTTCGGCTTCGTGATCGGCGCGACGCTGCCGGCCGCGGCGGCGGCCGAGCGGCTGATGCTCGCGTGGGACCAGTGCGCGTCGTCGTATGCGAATTCGCCGGTGGCCGCGACGCTCGAGCGCCAGGCCGCGCGCTGGGTCGTCGAGGCGCTCGGGTTGCCCGAAGGCAGCGCGGTCGGTTTCGGCACGAGCGCGACGGCCTGCACGCTCGTCGCGCTGGTGGCCGCGCGGCGCGCGCTGCTCGCGCGCAAGGGCTGGGATATCGACGAAGATGGCCTGATCGGCGCCCCCGAGGTGAAAGTCGTGATCTCCGCGCTCGCGCACATCACGGTGAAGAAGGCGCTGCGCGTGCTCGGCTTCGGGATGAAGCGCATCGTCGTCGCGCCGGTCGATACGCACGGCCGGATCGACCCGGCGCAGTTGCCGCCGCTCGACGACATGACGATCTTCTGCGTGCAGGCCGGCGAAGTGAACACCGGCGAATTCGATCCGTTCGCGGCGCTGATTCCGCCCGCGAAGGCGGCCGGCGCGTGGGTCCACGTGGACGGCGCGTTCGGCCTGTGGGCGCGGGCCTCGTCGAAGCGCACATTGACGGACGGCGTCGACGGCGCGGACAGCTGGACGACCGATGGTCACAAGTGGCTCAACACGCCGTACGACGGCGCGATGGTGATCTGCCGCGACGCGGCCGCGCTCGCCACCGCGATGAACAGCGACGCCGTGTACCTGAGCGGCGCGCAGGATGCGCAGAAGAATCTGAACCTCGAATTCTCGCGGCGTGCGCGCGGCATTCCCGTGTGGGCCGCGCTGCGCTCGCTCGGCCGCGCGGGCGTCGCGACGATGGTCGAGCGGCATTGCGCGCAGGCGGCGCGCGTCGCGGACGGCTTGCGCGCGGCCGGCTACGACGTGATCAACCGCGTCGTGCTGAACCAGGTGCTCGTGCGCGCCGGCACCGACGAGGAAACGGCGGCGATTCTCGAAGCCGCGCAGGCGTCGGGCGACGTGTGGTTCGGCGCGACCGTATGGCAGGGGCGGCCGGCGTTCCGGATCAGCGTGTCGTCGTGGCGCACGGAGGATGCGCACATCGATCGGCTCGTCGCATTGCTGACGAGGTTGCGCGGCGTGCACGCGGGTTGAGCGTCACGCGTCGTCCGGCGTCCTAACGGTTGCGTACGCAACTTTCTGGCGTTCGATGAAGTGCCGCGCGGCATGCGGGGCGCGCGACACATCCGCAAGCGTGAAAATGTCGGACAATAGTCATCGCGCGGGCCGCTCCGGCACCGCGCGTTCAACCGAAGCATTCACGCTTGCGAGATCCCCATGTCGACTTCCTTTCCCCGGGAACTGCTGAAGGCCGCCGATATCGCGAAGATGGAACCGACGCGCGAGGTGCATTCGCTCAACCCCAATGCCGTTCGTCTGAAGCGGCAACTCGGCGACCTGACCGGGCTGACGCAATTCGGCGTTCATCTGCTCACACTGATGCCCGGTCACGAATCGGCCGAATATCACCGCCATCTGTACGAAGAGGAATTCGTGTACGTGCTGTCCGGCACCGGCACGGTGACGATCGGCGGGCACGCCAGCGAAATAGGGCCCGGCGATTTTCTGGGTTTTCCGCGCGGCGGCGACGCGCATACGGTGCAGAACACCGGCGAGGCGCCGCTGGAGCTGCTCGTTGGCGGGCAGCGGCTCGAACACGACGTGTGCGAATACCCGCGTATCGGCAAGCGGCTGTATATCGCCGGCCAGCTCGAGGAGTATGTCGAGCTGCCGAAGGCGCCGTGACGGCGGATTGAACGTCATCGCCGGAGCGGCCGTTCGGCCAATCAGGATGAATTCGCTTCTCGCGACCCTGTCGCGCTTATGATGCGGGAACGCCACTGAAAGGTTCCACGCCATGGACGCGCCGCTCCCGCCGATGTCTGCCCCGATTTCCGAAACGGCTCCTGAAACCGAAGCCGCCGGCGAGCCGCGCGCGTCGCGCGTGCACCGGCCGGTCGCGCTCGTGACCGGCTCGACGTCGGGGATCGGGGCGGCCGTCGCGCGGCGCCTCGCGGCCGACGGCTACGCGGTGATCCTGCATTCGCGCACCTCGGCCGACGCCGGGCGTGCGATGGCGCACGAACTCGGCGGCGCCTATGTGCAGGCCGATCTCGCCGACGACGCCGAGCGCGTGAGATTGATCCGCGACGCACTCGCCGTGCACGGGCGGCTCGACGTGCTCGTCAACAACGCGGGCGTTAGCCGCGTGATTGCGCACGACGACCTCGCGGCGGCCACGCCCGACGTGTGGCGCGAAATGCACGAGATCAACGTGATCGCGCCGTTCCGGCTCGTCGCCGAAGCGGAGGCCGCGCTGCGCGACGCGGCGTCGCACGGGCGTGCCGGATGCGTCGTGAACGTCAGTTCGCATGCGGGCGTGCGGCCGAAGGGCGCGTCGATTCCGTATGCGGCCGCGAAGGCCGCGCTCAATCACACGACGCGGCTGCTCGCGCGCACGCTTGCGCCGGCGATTCGCGTCAATGCGGTCGCGCCGGGGCTCGTCGATACGCCGCTGACCGCCGACTGGACGCAAGCGCAGCAGCTGTGGCGCGAGCATGCGCCGATGCGTCGCGCGGCGACGCCGGACGATATCGCGCAGACGGTCGCGATGCTCGTCGCGTCCGATTACGTGACGGGCGAGATCGTGATGCTCGATGGCGGGTTGAACCTGACGTGACGGGGTGACGCGGAGAACCGGCGGCGGTGCGCGCATCGTGTACGCAACCGCCGGGTTCGTTCGCAGGGGGGATCGATCAGCCGAGGTTCGACCGCAGCCGCGCGAGCGCCTGGTCGTGCGTGCGTTCGAACTTCAGCGGCGTGACCGCGATATACCCTTCGCCGAGCGCGACCGTTTCCGAATCCGCATCGTCATCGCGCGGCGCACGCGCGAGCTTCAGCCAGTGATAGTCGATCTCGCGCGGATCGCGTCCCGACACGATTTCGACGCCCTGCAGCGTGCCGGCGCCCTGGTTCGTCACCTTCAGGCCGCGCACGTCGTCGGCCGGCCGCGGCGGGAAATTCACGTTGAGGCACGCATCGCTGTCCCAGCCGGCGGCGGCGAGCCGGCGAATGACGTCCGGCGCGTGCGCGAGCGCGGTGCCCCACGGCACCGCGTTGCGATCGGTGAACGCCTGGCTCAGCGCGATGGCCGGCACGCCGACCAGCATGCTCGTCATCGCGGCGCCGACCGTGCCGGAAAACACCGTTTCGGTGCCGAGGTTCGCGCCGCGATTCACGCCCGACAGCACGACGTCCGGCCGCGCGCCCTTCATCAGGTGGCTCACCGCGATCGCGACGCAGTCGCCGGGCGTGCCGCGCACCGCGAAGCGGCGCTCGCCCTTGCGATGCACGCGCAGCGGTTCGTGCAGGCTCAGCGAATGCGACGTGCCGCTCTGGTCTTCGGCGGGCGCGACGATCCACACTTCGCGGGCGAGTTGCGTGGCGACCTGTTCGAGTATTTCAAGGCCGGGAGCGTCGAATCCGTCGTCGTTGGTGAGCAGGACACGGTCGAACGGCGGGCGGGTTTCTTGCATCGGGACGATCCTCGCGAAGGGTAATGAGAGGGGAAGTGCGGCGTGGCGCAAGCCACGAGGCTGATATGACTCCCGGCGTCGACCGGGATCGGTTTCTCGAGTCATGTTGCCAGAATTTCAGCGATTCGCCTTCAGGTAATGCCGTTATGCGGTGCCTCACCGACATCCCGGCAATTCGCAACTGCCCGGCGAGCCGAGCTGTCCAAAGCGGGCCACGTAGCGTGGCGACCATGCCTCGCGGGCGCGTGGCCGGCTCCGGTATCGTGTAAAAACGGCGAGTCGTCGATAACTTCGAAAAATCCGCACGACGGGGACGTGCGGCCATATCCTGTGCACTGCCGGCGCAGTGCGCGTACCGTCCGCTGCTCGGCCGCACGCCGATTTCCGGACGAACCGGAAATTATTCTAAAATCGAGCCGCTATTGCCCGGTATGCCGAGTACGGCCTGCAACACGATGGTGGGAGCATGCTTCCCATCGCGGCGGGGAAGCGGCGCATCACCGAAAGCCTCGGCGGAAACAGGAACATGGAAGAATTTTTTGTGCGCGTGATGGTAGCCGACGATCATCCCGCGTCCGCGCTGGGCATGTCGCAGGCGCTGCAAGGCAACAGCACGATCGGGCTCGTGGGCACCGTTTCGAATTCGACGGACCTGGTTGCAGCGCTCGACGTGCAGCAGAGCGACGTGCTCGTGCTCGACTATGTGATGCCGGGCGGCAAGTACGGCGACGGGCTCGTGCTGCTGTCGTTCCTGCAGCGGCGCTATCCGGCGCTGCGCATCGTGACGATCACGATGATCGACAATCCGAGCGTGCTGCGCGCGATCCACAAGCGGGGCGTGAGCTGCATTCTCAGCAAGTCCGATGCGATCTCGCACCTGATCGGCGCCGTGCATGCCGCGTACGTCGGTGCGAGCTACACGTCGCCATACATCAAGCAACTCCTGCACGACGCCAAACCCGAGCCCACCGCGCGCGCATTGACCACGCGCGAAATCGAGGTGGTGCGATTGTTCGGTGCGGGCTACACGGTGGGCGAGATCGCCACGCAGCTTCATCGGAGCAAGCAGACCGTCAGTTCCCAAAAGTCGAGCGCGATGAAGAAACTCGGTATCGTTCGCGACGCGGATCTGATCCGCTACAACGGCGAGCAGGATCTCGACGGCGCGCCCGACGACGAGGCGTCGCGGACGTGACGCGCCCGCGGGCCGGCTGTGCTCCGACTCCGCTGCGGGCCAGTGCCGCTGAAACGATGCATGTGCGTGTCGGCGGTGCGCGCCGCGCGACAACGCTGTTTTCGGGGCGCCGACGCGTGGAAGTCGGTGAACGATGCGGCATCCGCGGCCGCGTGTGACGAGATCGACAGGACATGCCTGCAAAACTGAAAAGACTTCTTTCGTCCGCCACGCCGACGGGGCGCAAGTCATTCGAACCGGCTCGCGTGAGGCGACAGCAGCAGTTCCTGCTGTATGCAAGCGGCGCCGCGATCTCGGTGTTCATTCTGGTGTGTGCGGCGCTCGTCGTGCTGCTCGATGTGAAGGAATCCCTCGAGCGCGCCCGCGTTGACTTCACCGAGCGCAAGGCGGAGTTCTTTGCCGAGCTGGAGGTGATGAAGGCGCTGCAGAATCGCTATGTCGACAACATGGAGCAGCGTTGGGCGCACGGCCCCGTCATTGCGCCGGGCTCGCCCGGGCTGTTCGACGGCAAGCGCGGGAAACAAACCCTGGTCGGCCGGATCGGGCCGGTGGCGGTCGCGGCCTTCGTCGATATCCCGTCAGCCGATCCGGCGAATACGCGCCTGCCCTATCTCGAAAACTTTCTCGGGCAGGTGGAGACGACCGGCGTGCTGCCGCCGAAACCGGCGATTTCGGTATTCGCGTCCTATCTGATCGATTCGAACGGCGATTATCTTGTCGCGATGGGGTATCCGGTGGTCAAGCGAGCGCTCTCGTGGCCGGCCGGTTTCGACGTGCGGGCACTCGTTCGGCAACTGCGGCCGCTGAACGACGGCGCGTCCGCCCCGGCGGCTTCCGCGGCGAACGCGATCACGCTTGACCGTCGATTCGACCCGGTGCTCGGGCGCGCCGTGTTGCGGCTGGTGCAACCGGTGCGCGGCGCGAACGGCAAGCCGGTCGCCTGGTTCATCACCAACAGCCGGCCGCAGATGGACGAGATCGTGCGTCCGTCGAGCATCGGCGCGGACTACGCGCTCGTCGACGTCGGCGGCAATCTGCTGGTCGGCCGTCAACCCGATGATGTGACAGCCGCCCTGGCGCTCGCCGACGCGCGCCGCACGCAAACGGTCGTTCGTCGTGTCGGCACGCACTTCGTCATCGGCAGCCAGATACGGGAATCGGATGCGGTGCTGATGGCGACGCTCTCGTGGCGCAGCGTTCTGTACGACATTGCCGCCGCCCTCGGCGTGACGCTCGGGGCCGCCGTGTTCGCCATTGGGCTGCTGTGGGGCGCCATCGTGTCTTTCGACCGGCGCGCGCTGCGTCCGGCGAATCGCCGTGCAATCCGCCTGATCGAAAGCGAGGCGCTCAACCGTACGCTGATCCGGACCGCGCCGGCCGGGCTCGTGCTGTTGTCCTTTGCCGATGGCGAAGCGATCATGCGCAACGAAGCGATGATCGCGTACGAGCGGGAGGTGGCGGGCGAGCCGCTCGGCACACTGCTGTGGCGCGCGTACCGGGACGGCGCCCCGGCCGGCAACGCGCGCAAGCGCGTGACGCGAGAGCTGGCCGTCGAGCGCGCGGGGGCCGGCATCGTCTATTTCGACGCGCACATCGCGCGCACCAAGTACCGCGGCATCGACGTGCTGCTGTGCACGCTGCTCGACATCACGGTGCGCAAGCAGGCGGAGGAAAAGCTGCGCGAGGCGCGCGAAGCCGCCGAACTCGCGAACAAGGCGAAGTCGACGTTCCTCGCGACGATGAGCCACGAGATCCGCACGCCGCTCAACGCGATCATCGGCAACCTGGAGTTGATGGCGCACGCGCAGATGGCGCCGCCGCTGCGGCGCCGGCTCGGCACGATCGTGTCGTCGTCCGATGCGCTGCTGCGCGTGATCAACGACGTGCTGGACCTGTCGAAGGCGGAATCGAATCAGATGACGCTGGAAGTCATGCCGTTCGACCCCCGCCGTCTGCTGCTCGACATCGCGGCGTTTTTCCGTCCGCTCGCCGATGCAAAGGGACTGGCGCTCGAGTGCGCCGTGTCGGCGGAGTTGGCTGATGGTTATGTCGGCGACCCGACCCGCCTGCGGCAACTCGTGTCGAACCTCGTCAGCAACGCGATCAAGTTCACCGAACGCGGCAGCGTGACGCTCTCGGCAGGGCCGGCGCGCATCGGCGCCGACAGGCGCGGCCTCGAAATACGCGTCGCGGACACCGGCATCGGCATACCGGCCGACCGCATGCCGGCTTTGTTCGACGTCTACATCCAGGCCGATGCATCGACCTATCGCCGCTTTGGCGGCACCGGCCTCGGGCTGCCGCTATGCCGCCATATCGCCACGCTGATGCACGGCGAACTGACCGTCGACAGCCGCGTCGACGAAGGCACGACGTTCACCGCGACACTGCCGCTGCCGGCCGCCCCGGCCGGATGGCGTGCGGATACGTTCGAGCAGGACGTGGCGGCCGACGCCAGGCCGGAACCGGATGACCAACCCCGCGCGCCGTTGCGAGTGCTGGTTGCCGAGGACCATCCCGCGAGCCGCGCGTTGCTGCGCGACCAGCTCGATGCGCTGGGGTACGACGCGATAATCGTCAGCAACGGCGTGGAGGCGATGCGGGCGTTCTTCGAGCATCCGTTCGATGTCGTGTTGACCGATCTGGGCATGCCGGAGCTCGACGGCTACGCGCTGACGAATTTCCTGCGGGAACAGGGGGCAACGGTGCCCGTGATCGCGATGACCGCGCATGCGACGGAGGAAGACTACCGACGCTGCGCACGGGTGGGTGCCGCGGAAGTCGTACTCAAGCCGCTGTCGATGTCGGCGCTCGATGCCGCGCTGAGGCGGCATGCGGCTTCCGGCTCGCCCGCCGTGGAGCATGGTGATCACGGCAAGCAGCCGGCGATGACCGACGAGATCCGGCTGAAACTGTGCGAGGCGACGCTGCGCTCGCTCGCGGCAATCGACGCGGCGCTGGCGAGCGGCGATATCGGCACGCTGAAGACCGAATTGCACTCGCTGCGAGGCGGTTTCGCGCTAGCCGGCGACACGCGGACACGGGACGCATGCGCCCGCGCGGAACGTATCGCGATGGATGAAGGCGTGGAAGGGCTCGAGCCGGCGTGGCCGGCCTGCCGCGCGACGATCGCGGCCGCGCTGGAGCGGTTGTCCGGCGCCGAAACGCGAGCGCCGCGCGCGTCGATCTGACCGATAACGGCGCATGGCCGGCGTAGAGGTCGACACTATATTCGCCGGGCAGCGCGACGTTGCGACCACGCCGAGCAATACGTCGACGACGCTATCGTTGACGCCGCAGTCGCGGGGCGCAAGCCACAAGACTGATATGACTCCCGGCGCGGGGATCGTCGTGTCGCGCCGGTAGCGCCGGCCGGCGCACACGTGAAAACGGGCGCATCGTGCGCCCGTTCGTCGTGTCGTGGAATGTGCCGGCCGGCGCGGCCGGCCGGCCCCGCTCAGCCAAGCAGATAGCGCAGCAGGCCGGCCGACACGACGCCGACGATGACGGTCGGCAGGATCGACAGGCGCGTCGCCGCGAGCAGCGTGATCGCGAGCGCGAGCAGGTCGGCGGGGCGCGTCGACACGAAGGCCGGCGCTATCACCGAAATCAGCACGCAGCCGGGCACGTTCTCCATCACCGAAGCCATCCGCGGGCTCAGCGTGCGGTTGCGCAGCAGCACATAGCCGAGAATGCGCGACAGGTAAGTGGTCGACGCCATCAGCACGATCGTCGCGACCGTGCTGAAATCCGGAAGCTCAGGCATTGCGCGGCTCCCAGAGCAGCGCGGCGATCAGCCCCGCGCAGGCGCCGGCCGCGACATACCACGCACCGGGCAGCGCGAGATGGGTGGCTGCCGCGACGACGAGGCTCACGAACCACGGGCGGCTCGCGCGCACGCCTTTCCACATCCCGCGCAGCAGCACCAGAAACACAGCCGTGAACGCCATGTCGAAGCCGTACTGTTCGACGTTGCCGATGGTCGGGCCGACCGCCGCGCCGAGCGTCGTCATCGAGATCCACGTCAGATAGAGCCCCATGCAGATGCCCGCGTAATAGGGCACGCTGATGTGGGTGGCCGAGCGCTCGCGCGCGTCGGCGAGCGACATCGCCCAGCTCTCGTCGCACATGAAGAACAGCGCGACGAACGCGCGGCGGCGCGGCAGGCGCCGGATGTAAGGCTCGAACGCGGCGCCCATCAGGATGTGGCGCGAATTCACGAGAAACGACATCGCGACGATCAGCGCGATATGCGGCGGCGACGTCCACAGATGGATCGCCGCGAATTCGGAGCCGCCGCCGAAGTTCAGGCCCGTCATCATCGGCACCTCGAACAGGCTCAGCCCTTTCTGCGCGGCCTGCGCGCCCAGCACCAGCGCGAACGGCACGAAACCCAGCATGACGGGCAGCGCGGCGCGCAAACCGCGACCCATCTCGGCGACATGGGCGGGCCTGTCGCGAAGCCCGGACGACGTTGAAACGCTACTGCTCATTACTCCTCCTTCGGGGGAGGGATTGTCTGCTTTTTTGACTCGAATCGGGTTGCGTTGTGGCCAGATTTTTCCCAGAATTTGGCATTGAACGCGCAATGCGAGAATTTTTTGGAATTGGATGCCAAATGAAGCTTGACGCTATCGACCGCCGGATCCTGAGCGCGCTGCAGCGCGACGGCCGCATGCAGAACGTGGAACTCGCGCACGAGGTCGGGCTGTCGCCGTCGCCATGCCTGCGGCGCGTGCGGCTCCTCGAGGAAGCCGGCGTGATCGAGAAATACGTGGCCGTGCTGAATCCCGCGAAGGTCGGCAAGGGGCTGACGATCTTCACGCGCGTATGGCTGAAGGGCCAGGACGCGGAATCGGTGAACCGTTTCGCCGAGGCCGTCCAGCAAATGCCGGAAGTCGTCGAATGTCACCTGATGGCCGGCGACTGCGATTTCCTGCTGCGCGTCGTCGCGGCCGACATCGACGATTACCGGCGCTTCCAGATGGAATACCTGACGCGCATTCCCGGCGTGCTGAGCGTGAAGACCGACATTCCGATGCAGAAGGTCAAGCTCACGTCGGCGCTGCCGACCTAGCAAGGAGTGGGCGCGTGGCGGCGCATCGATGCGCGGTCATCGCGCGGTGACAATCGCTCGATAAACTGATGGGCTGGGTCGCGTCGCACAGGATGAGCCGTGCGATCGCGCACTGTTCGATGTGCAAGCAACTAACGGTCAATGCCGATGCAGTCGGCCCAGCGGCGCGGCGTGGCGCGCCGGGTCGTGCGTCGGTGCGGATGCGTTTTTTCCTGTCGAGTCCTGCATGCAGCCATTCAATACGCCGTGGAATTCACTGGAAATCGTCAAGCTCGTGCTCGGCGTGCTGACGCCGTTGTCGGTCGCGTGCCTCGGCTGGCTCGTCGCGCGCCGGCTGAAGCGGCTCGAACTCGTGCAGTGGACCAACCAGCGGCTGATCGAGAAGCGGCTGGCGCTGTACGACACGGTCGCGCCGCAGCTCAATGCGCTGCTGTGCTTCTACACGTGGATCGGCTACTGGAAGGACATCTCGCCGGACGACGTGATCCGCGCGAAGCGCGACCTCGACCGCACGTTCCACATCTATCGCTACCTGTTCGACGACGACGTGTACGACGCATATCACACGTTCATCCACGCGCTGTTCGAGATGCATACGGGGCCGGGCCGCGACGCGCGGATCCGCTCGCTGATCCAGGCGCCCGACGGCGACCGCAGCGTGCACGGTTCGTATGAGTGGAAGCCGGCGTGGTCGGAGCGTTTCGCGACCGCGAACGTCGTGCCGAAGGACGACGTGCTGAAGCATTACACGCAGTTGATGGAGCGGCTGCGCGTGGCGCTGGGCGCGACGCGCTGACGGGGTCGGCGCTCGCGCGCCATGCCGGTATTGAAATCCGTCATGTAGCCGGCCGTTTCGAGCGTGCGTGATTCAGGCGAACGAGATCACGAGCCTCTTGCCGCAAGCCGCCGCATACTTGCGCAGCGTATCGACGGACGGGGAATGCTGCCCCGTTGCGAGCGCACGCTCGAGTCGCGTAATGGCGGGCGCCTTCGTGCCCATCCGTTCCGCCACGTCGGCTTGCGACAAGCCAGCCTCTCGCCGTGCAGCCAGCATCGCGTCGAGCAGCGCGAATTCCTCGCGATTCAATCGTTCGTATTCCGTGCGCACCGCGGGGTCGGCCAATGCCCGCTCACGTAGTTCCTTATACGTTGCCATCTGGAACCTCCTTCAATCGACGACGCGCGATTTCCAGTTCCTTCAGAGGTGCCCTTGGCGCGAGCCATGTTCGGGCCGCACGAACTGCGGGAACAGCGCGACCACGAACAGCGCCATCTTCGGGTTCAGCAGGTTCGTCGTCAGCCCTTGGCGGAAGATCGTCGCGGTCGAGTGGCGACGTTGCGACGCGACGGGCGACAGCGCGGTCGCATCCGAACGGAAGGTTTTCCACGCGAGATACAGCAGATACGCGGCGCCAGCGAAGCGCACGACGTCATACGCGAGCGGCACTGCAACGAAGAGTTGCGACAAGCCGAGCGCCGCGGCGAGCGCATGGCAGTAGGTGCCGGCCTGAATGCCCGCGAGCGTCGCGAAGCCGGCGCGCCGGCCCTGGCTCACGCTGCGGGACGCGATCAGCAACATGTCCGGGCCGGGCGTGGCGGTGAGCGCGAGACACGCGCCGGAGAACAGCGCGAGCGTGGAGAGATCGATCATGGCGGCCCCTTTTGCCGGTGCGGCGTTGAAGGGAAGTCAGTTTAGGAGGGTGCCCGAGGCCGGTCAATCGAGCGAACGGACGATGGCCCGATGGCCAGACGGCACGCATCGCGCGTGCGCGGCCTGCACGCCACTCACTGTTTGCGGCAGGCAACCTGATAGTCGATCACGGTGTTCTCGGAAGGCTTGTCCGGCGCGCCACCCACCGTGGTTACGCCGAGCACGCCGGCCGCGTTCCGGTAGCGCAGCGCGCAATACCCGACGCCGGTACCCGAGCACGCTTCGGCTTCGACGATGCCGTGCTTCGCGAGCGTTGCCGCGCCATCCGCCGCATCCGGCTTTTCGCGCGGACGCAGCGGCTGCCAGCCATGCGCGATCAGCATCTTGCGTGCCGCGTCGAGCGGCTTGCCATACACGTTCGGCACGACCGCGCGGCCGTTGCAGTGCGTACTTTCGGCGGCGACGCGGGTCAGCCGCAGGCCGCCGCTTTCCGCGTGCAACTCGCCGACGGGCGCGCCGGGGCCGTCGCCGCCCCAGACGAGCAGCGCGCCGTTTTCCAGATGATCGACCGGGCCGAGCTGCCAGCCGGCCTTGCGCGCGGTGTAGCCGAGCGCGACGAGCGTCGTGCCGTCGAAGACGCCGATATTGCCGTTGCGCGCGAAGCAGATCGCGCTCGTGCCGGCGTTGAATCCGCTTGCGAAGGTCACGACCGTATAGCGCCCGAGCGGTGCCTCGGACGTCACGATCCAGTCACGCTGCGCGACTTCGCGGCCGGCGGCCGTGGTCGTTTTCGCGCGATATTGCGTGCAGAACGGATCGAGCGCACCGCTTTCAGGCGAGTGCGGCAGCGTGCCGAGCGGCACGAGCGACGCGCCGGCGATATCGGAGCCCGTGCGCAGCGGCTCGGCCGATGCCGCGCCGCCGAACGTGGCGCCGGCTAATACCGCGATCGAAACGATCGAAGCAAGACGGCGGGTGAGCGATGAGGCAACGGAAAGGAACACGCGGGCTGTCTCCGGG
Organism: Burkholderia sp. AU32262; assembly: GCF_020419985.1. Classification (NCBI taxonomy): domain Bacteria; kingdom Pseudomonadati; phylum Pseudomonadota; class Betaproteobacteria; order Burkholderiales; family Burkholderiaceae; genus Burkholderia; species Burkholderia sp. AU32262. The sequence goes on along the minus strand of NZ_JAIZRS010000002.1, from coordinate 352,947 downwards.
GAAAGTGTGACGGGCGCGGCAATCGCGTTTTTCCGCCCGTCCATCACGGTTGCGCGCACCGCCAGGCGGCACGCGCGTGTCGTCATCGACTCAGCCCTTCGCGACCACGTCGATGCGCAGCGCATCGCCGCCCGCGATGATCGCCAGCAGGCGATCGACGTTCGGATGCGCGCCCGGACGATTGCGCGCGTCGGCCGTATGCTCGGCGAACACCGCGAGGCCGTGCTCGGCCGCTTTCGCGTCGAGCGTGCCGAACGCCTGCTTCAGATAGTGGTACACCGCGAGCGAGCCCTGCTTGCCGGGCTGATTCTCGATGGTCGCGACCACGTCGCCGTTCGCGCCGACGAGATCGATGCGCGCGATGCCGTCGATGGCCGGCAGTTGCGCGAGGTTGTCCTTGAATACTGCGGTCGGTTGAATCACTGAAAACACTCCGTCGGTTCGGTCATGGGCCCAGATGCGTGGCCGGCCGTATCTTATCCGATCGGCGCCGGCGCGCCGGCTCGCGCGCCGGTGCCGGCCGTGCGCCACGCGAGCGCCGCGCCCGCGAGCTGTAGCGTGCCGCCCGTCAGCATCGCGACTCGCAGCCCGGTCGCACCACCGCCGCACGCGTCGTACAGCGCGCCCGGCATCGCCCGGCCGAATACCGCGCCGGTCATCCGCGTCACGTTCATCAGCGATGCCGCTGTGCCGGCGCGTGCGGCGTCATGACCGCACGGTATCGGTCAGTACGCCCGCCTCGCGCGCTCGCTCGATATCGGGGCTGCGATACGCATGCTCGGGAATCTCGGCGAGCCGCGACGCATGCACCTGCCGGGGCGCGAGCCCGTAGAAGTTCTGGAAGCTCATGATCAGCGGCGACCACTTGTCCGGATCGATGCGGTCCGGATGACCGTCCATCAGCAGCTCGGGATGCACGTGCACACGCTGGATGCGCACCTCGAACACACGAATGCGGCCGCGCAGGTCGGGCATGTCGTCGCCGATCCCGTGCGTGGCCGCGACGACCGCTTCCAGATGCACCGGGCATTCGAGCGCGCGTGGCGGCGCGACGGTCTGCGACGCGGTCTCGGTGAGCCCGGCCGTGCCGAACTTGTCGGGTTCGAATACGTAGCCCTTCGCGCGCTTGCCGTCGGGCACCGGATACGTGCCCGTCGTGCGCGCGATCCGGTCCACGGCGTCCGCCTGCGCCGACGACGGCAAGTTCAGCACGCATTCGCCGGTGCGCAGCAGGTTGCGCGTGGTCTGCGAACTGGCGGCGATGCCGAGCACGCCGCGCCAGCCGAGCCAGAACGCGGACGAGATCGGCGCGAGATTGGCCGTGCCGTTTTCGTTGAGTGTGCTGACCAGCACGACGGGCGTGCCGAAGTAGAGGATGTTCGGTTCGGTGACGCAATGGGGCGCGTTCATGGTCGAGTCCTTCGATGATGGTCAGTCCGCATGCTGATCCTGTCGCGGCGGCGCGGCGCTCCGATTCTTGTCGTGTCATTCCGAAAGGCGCGCAAAGGGGCACGGGTACCGCGCCGGGCCGAGCCGGCAGCGGCCGGGCTTTTCCGCTACAGTAGGAAATCGAAGGCCGCGCGCGCCTGCCTCACGCCGGCGCGCGCGGTCACGTTTCGCCAACGTACACGAGGGCCCGATGGACACCGAGCAACGCTACACCGCCAACGCGCCGACCCGCGCGGAAGTCGACGCACTGGGCGGCGCAACCGTCATCGAATTCGGCGCGAACTGGTGCGGGATCTGCGCAGGCGCGCAGCCCGCGATCACGGCGTCGTTCGCCGCGCATCCTGCCGTGCGGCACCTGAAGATCGAGGACGGCCCCGGCCGTCCGCTCGGCCGTTCGTTCGGCGTGAAGCTGTGGCCGACGCTGGTATTCCTGCGCGACGGGGTCGAAGTCGCGCGCGTCGTGCGCCCCACCGACGCGAAGCAGATCGAGGCCGACGGCTTCGCCGCGCTGGCCTGAGGTCACGGCGATGCAACAGGCCATCACGCACATCGGCGTCGATACGCGCGGCAGCGGCCTCGTCGAAGTCACGCCGCAGGTACGCGCGTTCGTCGATCAGCAGGCGATCCGCACCGGCCTGCTCACCGTGTTCTGCCGCCATACGTCGGCGTCGCTGCTGATCCAGGAGAACGCGGATCCGTCGGTGCGGCGCGATATCGAACGCTATTTCGCGACGCTCGCGCCCGAGGACGACACGCGTTACGAGCACGATACCGAAGGCGCCGACGACATGCCCGCGCATCTGCGCACGGCGCTCACGCAGGTGCAGTTGTCGATTCCGGTCGAGCATGGGCGCATGGTGCTCGGCACGTGGCAGGGGATCTATGTGTTCGAGCATCGCCGCGCGGCGCACCGGCGCGACATCGTGCTGCATCTGATCGGCGAGTAGCGAGTAGGCGAGCAGGCGAGTAGGCGAGTAGGCGAGTAGGCGAGTAGGCGAGCAGGCGAGCAGGCGAGCAGGCGAGCAGGCGAGTGGCCGGGCAAGCGCGAAGCGCGCGATGCCGCGCCGGCGTGCGGCTCAGGCGAGCAGCTTCTCGACGAGCGCGCCGAGTTCGCGCAGGTGGACGGGCTTCGGCAGGAACGCGTCGAACACCCGCTTGTTCTCGCGCAACGCGGCCGATTCATACGCGCTGACGCCGAGGATCGCCGGATGCCGGCCGTCGCCGTCGGGTTGCGCCACCGCGCGAATGCGCCGCGCCACGTCGAATCCGCTCAGGTCCGGCAGTTCGAGATCGAGCACGACGAGGTCGTAGCGCCCCGTACCGAAGCGCGCGACGCCCTCCTGCCCGGTGCCGCACAGGTCGGCCTCGATGCCGAGCGCGGACAGCATCGCGCCGAGCGTTTCGCGCGCGTTGTCGTTGTCGTCGACCACCAGCGCGCGCCGGTCGCGTGGCGGAAGCGCGGGCGGTAGCGCGGGCGCGTCCCCTGCTGCGTTGCCGGCCGATTCGACGCCGGGTGCTTCGACCGGCAGCGTGACGACGAACTCGCTGCCTTCGCCGACCACGCTGCGCACGTCCACATGCCCGCGCAGCGTCGTCACGATTTCGCGCACGACCGCGAGCCCCATGCCGATCCCGTCCACGTGCAGCCCGACCGCGTCGTTCGCGCGATAGAACGGCTCGAAGATCTTCGGCAGATGCTGCTTCGCGATGCCGGCGCCGGTGTCGCGCACGGCGATCCGCACCTGCTCGCCGGCCGGCGCGTCCGCGAGCGTGATCGCCACCGTGATCGAGCCGCCGACCGTGTACTTGACCGAGTTCTCGATCAGGTTCGACAGCACCTGCCGCAGCAGCTTGCGATCGGAGCGGATCGCGAGGCCGGGCGGCTCGACGAGCTGCGTGACCGCGATCCGCTTGGCCGCGATCTTCCCGCGCAGCGGTTCGAGCACTTCGGCGAGCAGCGGCGCGATGCCGACGGTATCCAGTTCGGCGACGCGTTTCGTCGAGCGCAGCTTGATGTAGTCGGTGAGGTCCTTGACGAGCGCTTCCAGCGACAGTGCGGAATTCTGCAGCCGCCGGATCGTCTTCAGGTTCGCGTCGGACTGCGGGCGTGCCAGCAGGATCTCGATCGATCCGCAGATCGCCTGCAGCGGCGTGCGCAGTTCGTGGCTGACCATCCCGAGGAACGCGTTCTTCGCCTCGATCATCTCGAACGCGCGGTCGGACGCCTTGCGTTCCGCATCGAGCGCCGCGTTTTGTCGCGCCAGCAGGTCGTCGCGCGTACGCATCGTATAGAACAGCAGCAGGAACAGCGCGCACAGGATCACGCCGAGCACGATGCCGAGGATCAGGATCGCGCGCTGCTTTTCCTTCAATTGATGGAACGTGAAGTCGCGCTGCGCCATTTCGATCGCGCGGAAGTAGTTCGCGAGGCCGTTGACCTTCGGCCAGTACGCATTGACTTCGTCGATCACCTGATGCGCCTGCTTCGGCGCGTCGCGCAGCAGCGGCACCTCGCGCTTCAGGCGCGTCATGAATTCGCCGAGCGCGTCGATCTCGTTGCGCGCGCGCGGGATGCGCAGCCAGTATCGTGACACTTCCGACGGCCGCTGCAGGAACCCGAACGACACCGACAGGCTGTCGAGCTGCATCTGCACGTGATCGAAATCGTCGTCCTCGCGCGTCGCGTAGAGAATCAGCTGCCGGTCGAAGCGCGTATAGACGTTGCGGTATTGCGCGGCGGTCCAGAACACGCCTTCGCGCGGCCCCTCGAGCACGCCCTCGTTGACCGAGGTGGCGAGGAGATCCCACAGCAGGAACGCCCATGCGGTGAACCCCGCGATCCACAGCGAGCCGAGGATCAGGATGATCTTTCTGTTTCTCCAGCGCCGCCGCGTCATGTCACTTCACGGTCAGGCCGATGATCTGCCACGCGAATTTGGCTTCGCCGAGCGGCGTCTTCAACTCGTCGGGATACTGATCGCGCGGATACATGATCCACAGCGGGCCGTAGTTGTCGTTGCCGAGCACCTTGCCGTTCATCGTCCGCGCGAGGATCACGCCGTACTTGTCGGCATCGGAAACGGGAATCGTGAACGTGTATTCGTCGATGCAGTGGAATTCGATCTGCGTACCCTGCGCGCCGACCGTCTTCAGCACGTCGGACAGGCGCGGGCCGGTGAAGGTCGCCTTCGGCGTCCAGCTCGTCGACGTGACGATCGTATGCTGCGGCAGCGCCATCAGCGCCGGCTCGGAAAAGACGTAGGCCGTTTTCCCCTGCTGATTGCTCTTGCTGATCTTGCCGTCGACGGTGAACGTGAACGACGACGCGGCCCACGCCGCGGCGGCCATTCCGAGCAGGCAGGCCGCGAGCACGGTCTTGATCCAGATGGTTGAAACGCGCATGTCTTTCCCTCGGTCTGGTGGTTCGTGTGGTGGTGTGTCGCTCCGGCTTCAGTTCGCGGCGGCCGTGCCCGGCAGCGTGAGCTTCAGTTCGCGCGCGACTTCCGCGAACAGGATCGGCAGGCGCACCGGCTTTTCCTCGCAGCGCGCGTTGTAGTGCGACACGATGTGCGCGATCTCGTCCTCGCTCGCTTCGCCGGTCGAGATCTTGCCGGTCAGCAGGAAGATCGGCGCGCCGCTGTTCTCGCTCGAGCGGATGCCGCGCACGAGCTCGGCGGCCGTCTGGTCGCCGAGCATCCAGTCGAGGATGTAGCCGTCGAAATCCTCGACTTCCAGCGCCTTGCGGAAGCTCGCGCCGTCGAAGTACGGGATCGCGTTCACGCCTTTCTCGATGAAATATTCACAGACCGTTTCGGCGACGTCGTGCGAATCGTCGACCACGGCGATCCGCGCGGCATACGCGTTCGGCTGCGCCGAGCGCAGCTCGATCACGTCGACCGGATACGTGCGCCCCTCGCGCGCGTGCGCACGCTCGGTGACGATCCATTCGCCCTGCCACTGCAGCGCGACGAAATCCGTTTCGATCTGGCTGGTGGCCTTCGTCGAGATCGCGGCGCGGCAGCGCAAGCGCTTCGATTCGATCACGAACGTCGCGTCGATCATCTCGGGCGCGGCCGGCTGCATGCCCTTGTCGTCGAGCAGGATCGCGGGCGGCACGCCGAAGTGCGTCGCGATGTCCTGCAACTGCGACAGGTTCCACGGGATCAGGCCTTTCATCTTGCGCGTGACGACCGAGAAGCTCAGGCCGAGCACGTTCGCGATCGTCGTGTTGTGACTTCGTGGCGGAATGCCGTTCCGGTTCAGGAGATCGCGCACCTTGTTGGCGGTGATGAGATCGACGTTGGCCTGCTCGGTGGTGGACATCTCGAGGGGGTCTCCAAGGGTTTTGGCGAGGAAGAGCATATCAAAGCTGACGCACCACGCAAACTTTAAACGCGCGATGGAACTTGACATGCCATTTTTCTCCATTATTATTGCTCACCACGTCACTATTGTTTGTCGCGTCATGTTTGGAGGTCGATGCCGGCCATGGGCGGGCGGCGAAAAGCGGCGGCAATAAACAGTGACGGAACGATTCGAAGAGAGAACCTGAGAGAGCCTTGGGATGCGTGTCGGCGTTGGCGGATGGAATTGTATCCGGTGCGCCGCACGCAACCGGGTACGAGCTCACGGGGTGGATAGCTCGAAGCATTGCGGTGCCAATAAGAACCTGAGGATAGTACCCATGTATCGCCGTTTACTCGCACCGGGGCTGCTGTTGCTGTTGGCCGCCTGCGCGCAGGATCCGTCCATCACCAGCAGCACGGTACGGATCTGCGACGACACGGGGTGTTCCGATCGCCCTAAAGATCAGGTCTCCTATCAAAAAAGGGACGATGCGGACGACCGCGAAGATCCGCGCATCGCCGCGCTCAAGCAAACCGCGAAGACCCAGCCGAAGGCCGCCTACGACCTCGGCCTGCGCTACTTCCGCGGCGACGGCGTGCGCCAGGACAGCTACCAGGCGCTCAAGTGGATGCGCGAGGCCGCCGAACGCGGCGACCTGAACGCGCAGAAGGCGCTCGGCAGTTTCTACCTGTTCGGCCTCGAGGAAATGGGCGCCGATGCGCGCGAAGCGGAGAAGTGGCTGTCGATCGCGGCCGGCCGCGGCGACAAGGAATCGAAAAAGCTGCTCGATCTCGCGCGCAAGGCGAAGAAGGAAGACGAAGAAGACTGGAAATGGCGCACGCAGTGGCGTGACGTCTATTACGGCTACTGGTACTCGGGCTATCCGTACTACGGCGTCTGGCAGCAGACGTACTGGTACTACTGACCGGGCCTGAAGCAACGGGGGCAGCCGCGGGGAGACCACCATCGCGCGCCACGCCGGGGGGCTTATCGAAGTTCGCACGGACCCATAAGCCGAACAACGACTCTAATCGATCGACAACGACATGAAGACCAACCTTTCCCAACGTCTGATTCAAGGTGCGCTGGTTGCAGCGCTTGGCGCGTCCGTCGCGGGGTGCGGCGGCATGGTGACGCCCGGCGGGCAAAACGCCGGGGTGACGGGCGCGGCGGCCGGCGGCGCGAGCGCCGGCGCCGATTCGCAGTTGCAGCGCTGCGCGTCGCCGCTGGGCACGATCGCGGTCGACGACGGCCGCAACGCCGACTGGTGGGGCCCGTTCGGCAGCGCGACGAAGGTGACGAGCATCGACCCGCTGCTGCGGCTGGCCGTGCAGCAGTCGAACTGCTTCGTGATCACGTCGATCGGCAACCAGAAGAGCGACGCGCGCCTGTCGCGCATCACGCAGCTGCAACGCAACTCGGGCGAATATCGCGCGGGCTCGAAGCAGCAGAAGGGCCAGCGTGTGGCGGCCGACTACTACATGGAGCCGCAGATCGTGATCAACGATTCGCCGATCGGCGGGATCGGCAGCATGATCGGCGGGCTGATCGGCAACAGCGCGGTGGCGGCGGTGGCGGGGCACCTGCAGACGAAGGCGTCGGTGGTGACGCTGACGCTGTTCGACGTGCGCTCGGCGGTGCAGATCGCGGCGTCGGAGGGCAGCTCGACGGCGACGAACTACGGCGCGGCGCTGGGCGGCCTCGGCGGCGGGGTGGGCGGCGGGCTCGCCGGTTTCTCGACGACGCCGGAAGGCAAGGCGACGGTCGTCGCGTTCATCGACGCGTGGAACAAGATGGTCGTCGCGCTGCGCAGCTACAAGGCGCAGGACGTGAAGGGCGGGCTGGGCCGCGGTGGCCAGCTTCAGGTCAACTGACGCCGACGGGGCCGGCGGGATGCCGCCGGCCGCTTGTCGAGCCCCGATTCCTGATTCCTGATTCGTGATGGTCGGTGCGTGCGGTGTGAGCCGCGCGTACGGGCGTCGTTCGTCCTGCTCGTTGGAAAGGTGATTCCGATGAAAGCCGTTGCACTGATCGCATTGACTTGCCTCGCGCTGACCGCTTGCGGCGGCGACGACAATTCATCTCCCGCGTCGTCCGGCGGTTCGGGGACGACCAACAACGGCGGCAGCGGCGGCAGCGGCGGGACGGGCGGCGCGGGTTCCGGCGGCAACGGCGGCTCGGGCGGCTCGGGCGGCTCGGGCGGCGGCACGCTGACCTGGCGCTACGAGGCGCAGCCTGTCGCGGCCGATCGGGCCAGTTTCCTGACGCTGGTCAACAACGAAGGCGCGAAGGGCTATCGTTATCTGGGCGACTACTTCTACGCTGCGGGCAATGGCGGCACGCAGTCGATCTTCGTGAATGACGGCACCGCGCAGACCTACACGTATCAGTTGCAGACGGCGCCGGCCGACATGACGTCCTTCGTCAATACGGCCAACGCGCAAGGGGCGAGCGGCTACCGCTACGAAGGGCCGCTCACGTACGGCGATCTCTATCGCAAGGACGGTGGCTCGTCGGCCACCTACACGTACACGACGACCGGGCTGCCGGCCGATGCGAACGCGTTCCTCACACAGGCGAACGGCCAGGGCCAGTCGGGGTACTGGTTCGTCGGCCCGCTGATGGTCGGGGCCGTGCAGGCGAACGTCTACATGAAGAACAACGCGTCGAACGCAACCTATACGTACGACGCGCTGGCGCCGACGTCGACGGTCGGCGACTTCATCGCGCAGGCCAACAGCGAAGGCGCGAAAGGCTACCGCGCGAAGGGCGCGATGGCGTTCGGCACGGCGATCTCGTGGGTCTACGTGAAGGACCAGACGCAGTCGCCGACCTTCACGTACCAGTCGGCCGCGATCCAGTCGACCGGCGCGAACTTCGTGCAGCAGGCGAACACGTTCGGCGCGCAGGGCTCGGCGTATCTGAGCGACATCGCGCTCGGCACCACCGTGCCGCCCGTGATGGCGTCGTTCTATTTCGCGCCGAAGAACTGCACGGGCTTCCTGTGCACGACGCTGAATCCGCTCACGCAGAACTGAGCGGGCGCGCCGCGCGGGGCGTTCATTCGAGAATGATCCGCGCGCGCCTCATCGAGTGCCTCAGGTGCGACACGCGATGCGTGGGCGCATCTTTTGCCGCCGGCTTGCCGGCGGTATTTCGTTTCTGCATACGCCGCGCTTTGCCGTTCTCCGCGTGACGCCGCGGCCCGGATCGGTCGAAATGTCGCGCCAAAGACTCGGTCAAGTCCAAAACAATTATTCAAATTATTCAGACGAGTACTAAATCGGCCTGACTCGACTGATTTCCCCCGAGTCGTTTGGCATGATCGGGACAACTCCATCCCTTTCATTCCATCGTGACGTCCGTCCGGGCCGAGCATCCGCTCACCGCCGAACCCGACGTGCCGTCGCGCCAGGCCATGCCGTACAGCACGCTTCAGTCCATTCGCCGCTATCAGAGCATTTCGATGTTCGGCGGCGCCATCGTCGTGACGATCCTGATTCTCGTCGCCTGCGGGCTCGGGATCGTGTCGATCGTATACGGCTATCTGGACGGCGAGCGGCGCAATTTCCTGAACGGCGTCGAGGAAACCGTCGACGAGATTCAGGTGAGCGAGACGTCGTTCCGCAACGGCGTCGCGAATACGCAGCTGATCTGGCGAGAGCTCGATGCGGCGCCGGCGTCCGTCGTCGACGCATTCTTCGCCGACGGCGAGAAACTCGCGATCAAGCCGTATCCGTCGCTGGTGGTCGGCGTGCCGGGCCAGACGACGCGGCGCGACGAGGTGGCGCGCTACCTCGCGCTGTCGTTCATGCTGTCGCGTATCTGCGCGGCGAGTTCGCTCAATCGCGGACGCACCTTGGAGGGTTACCACTACAGCACGCGCACGGGGCTGTTCGGCCTGGTGCCGCACCTGTCGGGCGACAACCCGGCGCTGGCCACGGCCGAAGCGCGCGCGCATGTGCTCGACGCGTTGCGCATCGATTTCACACCCACGCCCGAACTCGGCGCGGATGGTCGGCCGCACGTGCATTGGTTGCCGCCCTACGTCAACCCGGTGACGGGGCAGGCCCGCATCCGGATCGCCGCGCAGGCGCGCGCCGACGGCCAGCCGTTCGCGGTGCTCGTGACGGAGTACGCGCCCGAATATCTGCTGTCGTGGCTGCAGGATCGCCACGCGGCGGGCGTGTTCTTCATCACGACCGCGGACAACCGGCTCATCACGATCGATCCCGGGGTCGAGCGCACGCCGGCGCTCGACGCGCGTCTGCTCGCGCTGGACGTCGCGCACGAGCACGCGGCGCCGGCCGAGGCGATGTTTCGCGACGGCACGATCGTGTTCCGCGGCCCGCTCGCCGCAACCGGCTGGACGATCGCCTATGCGCTGTCGCTGGCCGATGTCGCGGCCGCGATCGGCGTGCAGGCCGGGGCGCTCGTCGCGACGTCGCTGCTGGCGATCGCGGTGATGTGGCTGCTGCTGGTGCGTTTCTACCGGCGCATGCTCGTGCCCGTCTACGCGCGCTCGGCACGCGTGTTCGACAGCGAGGATCTGTGCCGCAGCGTGATCGGAATGGCGCCCGTCGGCATCGGGCTCGTGTCACGATCCGATCGCCGCGTGATACTGGCGAGCGACGTGCTGGCGCAGATGCTCGTGCCGTACGGCGGCGATCCGCAGGCGCTGGCGGCGCAGGTCCTCGCGCAATACGAGGGGTTCGTCGCGGACGAAGGCGCTGGCCGAACGATGACGACCGAACTCGTGCTCGACGCATCCGGCGCCGCGCCGCTGCATCTGGAGGTCATCGCGCACGGCGCGCGCTATCAGGGCGAGGACGTGATGATCGCGTCCTTCGCCGACACGAGTGCCCAGCGCCGGCTCGTGCATCAGCTCGAGGAAGCCGTGCGCGCGGCCGATTCGGCGAATGCCGCCAAGTCGTCGTTTCTCGCCGCGACGAGCCATGAGATCCGGACCCCGCTCAACGTGATCCTCGGCAACCTCGAATTGCTCGAGCGCACGGCGCTCGATGCATCGCAGCAGAGCCGCGTGCAGACGTTGCGCGCATCGGCGGAGGGCCTCCTCGCGATCGTCAGCGATATCCTCGATTTCTCGAAGATCGAGGCCGGCGCGATGTCGGTCGAGTCGATCGAGTTCGACGTGATCGCGGTGATCGAGCGCGAACTGGCGGCATTTTCCTCCGTCGCGAAGGCGAAGGGATTGCCGCTGTTCGCCGACATCGACGCGAGCGGCGCGCAGCGCATGCGTGGCGATCCGACGCGGCTCGCGCAGGTGGTCGGCAACCTGCTGGGCAACGCGATCAAGTTCACCCGCGAAGGCCGCGTCGTCGTCCGTGTGGTGGCGGGGCGAGGCACGGGCGGCGTACCGGAACTCGCGATCGGCATCGAGGACACGGGCATCGGCATCGATCCCGCGCAGCGGGCCCGGCTGTTCAAGCCGTTTTCCCAGGTCGACGCGTCGATCACGCGGCGCTATGGCGGCACGGGGCTCGGCCTCGCGCTGTGCGATCGGCTCGTCGCGGCGATGGGCGGGACGATTTCGGTCGACAGCGCGCCGGGCGTCGGCAGCCGGTTTACCGTTCGATTGCCGCTGCGCATGGAGATTGCGCCGAAATCCCGGGCGGTGACGGGCGAGCGACGGACACTGATCGTCGTGTCGCCCGACGACGCGTGGCGCGCGTTCGCCTTTCCGCATCTGCGTGCATGGGGTTTCGATGTCGCGATGCATCCGAGTCCGATCGGGATTGCCGCCGGGTGCCTCGAGCGTGCTCACGCGATCGTACTCTTCGGCGATTCGGAGCAGTGGCGGCGCGACGAGCTCGACAGTCTCGGCGGCGGTACGCCGGTCGTACTCGCGACACCGGACGGCCCGCTGCAGCCGAACGTCGCGGGCCGCACGATCCGCGTGTCGAGCTATTCGTTGAACGGGTTGTACACGGCGATCGAGCAGGCGCGCGTCGCGACGGCCGAGCAGCGGCGGCCGCCGGCGCGGGAGGGGAGTGACGATCGGCCAGCGGGAACTTCCGGCGCGCGTGTGCCTCGCGTGCTGGTTGCCGACGACGCGTCGGTCAACGGGTCGATTTTCCGCGAGCAGCTCGAGGTGCTCGGTTGCGCGGTCCGGTGCGTGTCGTCCGGCGGCGCCGCGCTCGATACGCTCGCCAGCGGTGCGTGGGACGTGCTGCTGCTCGGCGCCGACCTGCCCGACATGTCGGCATGCGAACTCGCGGAAGCCGTCCATGCGCGCGCGTTGCCTTGCGACATGGTCGCGGTCGCATCGCATTTGACGCCCGAGGACGCGCGTCGTTACGCGGCGTCGAACATCGACTGCGTATTGACCAAGCCGGTGACGCTGGCCGACCTGCGTCGCAGCCTGGCCCGTATCGCACGACAGCGCGAGATACGGTTTCCCGCCGCCGCCGCGGACGAACGGCCGACGTCGAGAGCAGCCGTGGCTGCGGCGGCGCACTGGCCAGGACGATAAAAATGAACGATGCGACTGCGGCGTAGATCGCCCGTATCCAGACTGGGAAGGCAGACACGCGGCATCGCCTGGATGCCGCGTGATTTCGATTGAACAAGGAGGGCGAAGGCCGTGCGCTATATGGGGAAGGTGTTCGGGCTGTTGCTTGGATTCGCGACGCTACCGGAGAAATCCAGACGGGATTTTCTCACGAGGCTGAACGAGTTCATGATGATGTCGCCGTCGCAGAAGCGGCGGGCGATCACTGAGTGGCAGCATGCTGCGGACGACAGGATGGATGAACCGGACAAGACCGTGGCCAGGCGTTAGGCAACGGGCCAAGGCGCTTTGCGGGACGGGATGGATCGACGGTGTGGGGGCCGTCGATCGGGTGTGCGTGGGCGTCCGATTGCCGAACGTGCGTGCCGTCGCGGCGCCGTGTTCCAGCCGGCGGCCGGCGCGTCGGCGGTGGCGTCGAAGCTCGACGGGCGCGGACCGGCGGAAGCGCCGCCCGTCCCGATTCTCGGTGGCGACGCCGAACCCGTCTATTATCCTAAAATTACGCTGCGCACCGCCCGGTTCGCTGAACGTCGCAATCCAACCGTTGCGAGATCGATTCGAATCCCGGCGCGTCGCGCAACATGGCACGTCGGGCCGCGTGTATCGGGAGAAGAATAAAGATGGATGAATTTTTTGTGCGAGTGATGGTGGCGGACGATCATCCGTCGTCCGCACTCGGGATGTCGCAGGCACTCGCAGGCAGCAGCACGATCAAGCTGCTCGGCACTGTCTCGAATTCGACCGATCTGGTGGCGATGCTCGACGAGCAGCAGAGCGACGTGCTCGTCGTCGATTACGTGATGCCGGGCGGCAAGTATGGCGACGGCCTCACGTTGTTGTCGTTTCTGCAGCGCCGCTATCCCGCGCTTCATCTCGTCACGATCACGATGATCGACAATCCCAGTGTGCTGCATGCGATCCAGCGGCAGGGCGTGGGGTGCATCCTCAGCAAGTCCGATGCGATTTCGCATCTGGTCGGCGCGGTTCACGCGGCCTATGTCGGCGCGAACTATCTGTCGCCATTCGTCAAGCAGTTGCTCGAGGGCACCGAGAAATCGACGGGCACGCGTGCGCTGACGGCCCGCGAAATCGAGGTCGTCCGGCTTTACGGGGCCGGCATGACGGTCGGCGAGATCGCCATTCAGCTTCACCGGAGCAAGCAGACGATCAGCTCGCAGAAGTCGAGCGCGATGAAGAAGCTCGGCATCGTCCGCGACGCGGACCTGATCCGCTATGCAAGCGAGGGCCATCTGCCCGACATGCCTGGGACCGATGCGTAGACGGGCAACCGGCGGGCGGTAACCGTGACCCGGGCGGCGCAGGCGGCTGCACCGGCGCCGAGGCGACTTCCACGACACCTGGAAAATCCAACGAGAATATTGCTATGCAGATCGCCCGTCGAGGTGAGCCGCACGGTAGTGGCCTCGGACAAACCCGCTGGGGCGTCGAGCGCCCCTTCGCATGGCTGCGCAACTTCAGGCGCTTGCGTATCCGGTTCGAACGCCTCGCTGCCATACGCGAGGCGTTCATGAAAATCGCCGCTTGCATCCTCTGCTGGCGGCAACTTCAAAAATCATTCTGCCAGCGTCTCTTATGCCCACCAAACTGAAAGCGCTGATTGCGCACGCTACCGCCCCGGGCCGCAAGCCGTTCGAGCCCGGGCGCGTGCGGCGCCAGCAGCAATGGCTGCTGTACGGAAGCGGTGTGGCGATCACGGTGTTCGTGCTGGTTTGCGCGGCACTTGTCGTGCGACTCGACCTGCAGGAATCGCTTACGCAGTACCGTTCGGAGTTTCTGGTGCGCAAGGCCGACCTGCTCACGGAGATGGAGGTGGTCAGGGCGCTGCAGAACCGCTATGTCGAGAACATCGAGTTGATCGCCAGGAACCGCACGGCCGTGGCGCCCGATACGCTCGGGCGCTTCGCCGACGATCGCGGCAGGCTGGTCGTCGTTGGCGAGGCGGGGCGGGTGGCCTTTGCCGCGTTCGCGGTCGCTTCGTCATCGCAGTCGGCAAAGGCCTACGCTCCGTGGCTGGGCAGGCTGCTCGCGCAGAGCGAGGTCACGGGCACCATGCCGGCACAACAGCCCGGCGATCCGGGAATGGGCGGATATCTGATCGATCCGGAAGGCAATTTCGTCATTGTCGCCGGGTATCCGTTGGTCAAGCAGGTGCTGGCGCTGCCCGCGGGCTTCGACATCAAGGCATTGATCCGGCAGTTGCAGCCGCCGCCCGAGTTCATATCGGCGGCGGCCGAATCGGATTACCGGAAGATCCTGCTGGACCGGCGACAAGACCCGCTCGTCGGGCGTTCGGTGCTGCGGTTCGTGCAGGCAGTACGCGACGCGCAGGGCAAGCCGATCGCCTGGTTTGCCCTTGTCACGCGACCTGCGATCGACGATTTTCTGCGTTCTTCGTCCGTCGGCAAGGATTACGCGCTGGTCGCCCCGGGCGCGCATGTCCTGACGGGGCGCGAAGCGGATCCGGCGCTGACTGCCCGCGCACTCGACTTTGCGCAAGGGGCGCGCGATGAAAGGGCGGCGCTCCATCGCGTCGGCATGAATATCGTCATCGGCGACCAGATGGCGGGGTTCCGCGCGGCGTTGATCGCGACCATCTCGTGGCGCAGCCTGTTCGACGACGTGGCTGCCCGCCTCGGAATCGCGATCGGTCTCGCGGTGCTGGCGATCGGCATGGTGTGGTTCGCGATCGTGATGTTCGACCGACGCGCGCTGCGCCCGATGAACCGTCGTGCAATCCGGCTGATCGAAAGCGAGGCGCTGAACCGCACGCTGATTCGCACGGCGCCGGCCGGGCTCATGCTGCTGTCGCTCGCCAACGGCGACACCATGGTGCGCAACGAGGCCGCGCAGGCATTTGACGACACCCGAACCGAGCCGCCGCTCGGCAAGCGCATCTGGCAGGCCTATCACGACAGTATGGCGGGTGGGCGGACGCCACGTGTCGTCACGCACGAATTGCCGGTCAGTCTCGCCGGCGACGGGACGGCCTTTCTCGCCGCGCACATCGTCCGTACGCGCTATCGCGGCGTCGATGTGTTGCTCTGTACGCTGACCGACATCACCGCCCACAAGCGGGTAGAGGGCATGCTGCGCGAGGCCCGGGAGGCGGCGGACGATGCGAACAAGGCGAAGTCGACGTTCCTCGCGACGATGAGCCACGAGATCCGCACGCCGCTGAACGCGATCGTCGGCAATCTGGAGTTGATGGAGCGCGCGCCGCTGCCGGCCGACGAGCGGCGACGCCTGCAGACGGTGATGTCGTCGTCGGATGCGTTGCTGCGCGTGATCAACGACGTGCTCGATCTGTCGAAGGTCGAATCGAACCAGATGGTGCTGGAGGCCGTGCCGTTCGATTTGCGTGCGGTTGTGCGCGACGTCGCGGCGATTTTCCGTCCGCTCGCCGCCGCCCGGCACCTCGCGCTCGAATGCAGGATCGATCCGCGGCTGGCCGACGGTCATGTCGGCGACCCCACTCGCCTGCGTCAGATCGTGTCGAATCTCGTCAGCAACGCAATCAAGTTCACCGAGCGCGGCAGCGTGACGATCGAGGCGCGCCCGACAGGCGCCGACGGTCGAGCGCATGGCGTCGAGGTGGTGGTACGCGACACCGGTATCGGTATCGCGCCGGAGAGTCTGCCGACGTTGTTCGACGTGTATGTCCAGACCGATGCGTCGATCTACCGGCGCTTCGGCGGCACGGGGCTCGGCCTGCCGTTGTGCCGGCGCCTCGCGCGGCTGATGCATGGCGACCTGGCGGTCGAGACCCGGCCGGGCCAGGGCGCGACGTTCATCGTGTCGCTGCCGTTGCGCGACGCCCCGTCCGGATGGCGCGCCGAGTTCGACGAGACGGATTCCGCCGCGTCGTCGTTGCCGGCATACGCGGCGGGCGAGACTCCGCTGCGCGTGCTCGTTGCGGAGGATCATCCGGCGAGCCGCGCGCTGCTGCGCGATCAGCTCGATGCGCTGCATTGCGACGCCATGCTCGTCGCGAACGGTGTGGAGGCGATGCGCGCGTTCTTCGCGCATCCGTTCGACGTGGTGCTGACCGATCTCGGCATGCCGGAACTCGATGGCTTCGCGCTCGCGAACTTCCTGCGCGAGCAGGGCGCGAAGGTGCCGGTGATCGCGATGACCGCGCATGCGACCGAGGAGGATCGGCGGCGCTGCGCGCAGACCGGCGTCGCGGAGGTCGTGCTCAAGCCGCTGTCGATCGATGCGCTCGGCGCGGTGTTGCGGCGCCACGGAGGACGCGGCGCTGCGGCGTCGCATCAGGCCGATCGTGCCGCCCGGCCGGTGCCGCCCATGACGGACGAGATACGCGAAAAATTGCGTGCCTCGACGCTGCATTCGCTGGCGACGATCGATGCCGCGCTGCTGCGCGGGGACGTCGCATGCCTTCGCGGCGAACTGCATTCGATGCGAGGCGGTTTCGCGCTGGCCGGCGATGGGGAGTCGAGCGAAGCATGCGCGAAAGGCGAGCGTATGCTGGCTGCGGGCGGTCTCGACGCGTTCAAGCGGGAATGGCCGGAGATACGCGCGGCGATGGAGGCCGCGCTGGCGAGATTGGCCGGCATCTGAACCGATTGGCGCCGCGCCGGGCTGCGCCTCCTGCGCGCGAACTTCGTCCGCGAAACCGATGAAGCCGAGCCCGCCGAGCGGATGCGCGTTCATGGTGCTCGCGGAGATCCTGTCCACGCACGCGTTGCCGCTGTCGCGCGGCGTGACGGCCGGTTTCGCGCGGGTGTTCCGCGCGCAACGGGCCGCGATTGCACCGATCAGACGTCAGTTTGCGTCCTTGACTATCATGCGCCCATGCGGGGCAGATGCCGCATATCGCGATAACCTAACTGTGAGGGCATCATGGCAAGACAGACGATGGCGGAATACCTGGCGAAGACGCTGGCGGCAGCGGGCGTCGAGCGCATCTGGGGCGTGACGGGCGACAGCCTGAACGGCCTGTCGTTCAGCCTGAGCCAGATCGGCTCGATTCGCTGGATGCATACGCGGCACGAGGAAAGCGCGGCGTTCGCGGCCGGCGCGGATGCCGCGTCGACCGGGCGGCTCGCCGTTTGCGCGGGCAGCTGCGGCCCCGGCAACCTGCACCTGATCAACGGCCTGTACGACTGCCACCGCAATCACCAGCCGGTGCTCGCGATCGCCGCGCACATCCCGTCGACCGAGATCGGCCTCGGCTATTTCCAGGAAACCCATCCGCAGGATCTGTTTCGCGAGTGCAGCCACTTCGCCGAACTCGTGACGAACGCGTCGCAGTTTCCGCGCGTGCTGGCGCGGGCGATGCGCACCGCGATCGAGGAACGCGGCGTCGCGGTGATCGTGCTGCCGGGCGACATCGCGCTCGGCGACGGCCCCGACGAGGCGCCTGTCTGGAGCGAGTCGGCGCCGCCGTCCATCGTGCCGGCCGATGCCGATCTCGACCGGCTCGCGGCGCTGCTCAACGGGTCCGACGCCGTCACGCTGCTGTGCGGCAGCGGCACGCAGGGCGCGCACGACGAAGTGGTCGCGCTGGCCGACACGCTCGGCGCGCCGGTCGTGCATGCGCTGCGCGGCAAGCAATTCGTCGAATGGGACAACCCGTTCGACGTCGGGATGACGGGGCTGATCGGTTTCAGCTCCGGGTATCACGCGATGGAATCGTGCGACACGCTGCTGATGCTCGGCACGGATTTCCCGTACCGGCCGTTCTATCCGGCGAACGCGAAGGTCGTGCAGATCGACTGGAAAGGCTCGCAGCTCGGCCATCGCGCGCCGCTCGCGCTGGGGCTCGTCGGCACGGTGAAGGAGACGATCGCGGCGTTGCTGCCGCGCTTGACGCGCAAGACGGAGCGGCGCTTCCTCGAGAATGCGCTGAAGCACTATGCGGCCGCGCGCAAGGGGCTCGACGATCTCGCGGTGGCCGAGCCGCCGGGCCGCGCGATTCATCCGCAGTACCTGACGAAGATCATCGACGAAGTCGCGGCCGACGATGCGATCTTCACGGCCGACGTCGGCACGCCGACGCTGTGGGCGGCGCGCTACCTGACGATGAACGGCAAGCGGCAACTGCACGGCTCGTTCAACCACGGGTCGATGGCGAATGCGATGCCGCAGGCGCTCGGCGCGCAGGGCGCGCATCCGGGGCGGCAGGTCGTGTCGCTGTCGGGCGACGGCGGGCTGTCGATGCTGCTCGGCGATCTGCTGAGCGCCCGCCAGCTCAAGCTGCCGATCAAGATCGTCGTGTACAACAACAGCCTGCTCGGCTTCGTGTCGATGGAGTTGAAGGCGGCCGGCTATCTCGACACGAACGTCGACCTGAGCCCGACCGACTTCGCGGCGATCGCGAAAGGCGCCGGCATTTTCAGCGTGCGCGTCGAGCATTCGGAGAACGTCGAGCACGCGTTGCGTACGGCATTCGCGCATAACGGGCCGGCGGTGGTCGACGTCGTCACGTCGAAGTACGAGCTCGCGATGCCGCCGAAGATCGAGCTCGCGCATGCGAAGGGCTTCAGCCTGTTCATGCTGCGCGCGATCCTCAGCGGGCGCGGCGACGAGATCGTCGAACTCGCGAGAACCAACTTGCGGTGACGTGTGCTGCGCGTCGTGCAATCAGCATGGCGCGCGGTGCACAGCGCCGGCAGTGCCGCCTGCTCGCACATGGCATCGAAGACCACCGTCGACGCCGTCGGCGGGTGGGGCGCGGGCGAATGGCACTCCGCATCATTGTCCAGACCCCATTTCGGCCGTCACCACGAGGTCGCGGGCCGACGATCTCGCCGCGATCGAGAGACGACGCGGCATCAGGTATGGATCGTCGGCGAGCGTTGCGCCGCGCGCTTGCCGCGGCGCGTCGATCGCCGCGCGTGGAACGGGCGGGTGGTCGGGCACGAATGGGTCACGCGAATCAGGGTCAATCTTCACGTCGCCTTAAGTTTGCGTTTCCTAGAATCGATTGACCGTCGCGCGTCCTGCGGCGGACCGATTCGCCAGGAGGATGCACATGAACCTTGCCCGTGTCGCCGTAACCCTGTTCCGCGCAGTCGTCGGCACGCCGCCGCTGACCGCACAAGCGCTGGAGGCGCGCCTATGACGTGGCCGAACGCGTGGCGTGTCTCGGCACTGTTCGTGCGCGAGTGGGCTGGCCGGCCGGCCTCGGTGGGGGCGTTGTGCCCGAGTTCGCGGCATCTGGCGCGCGAGATGGCCGACGCGGTGCCGGGCGGCGACGGGTTGGTCGTCGAGCTCGGCGGCGGCACTGGCGCAGTCACCGCGGCGCTGCTCGAACGCGGCGTCGCGCCACGGCGCCTCATCGTGGTCGAACGCTCGCCGGCGTTCGTGCAGCATCTGCGGCGCCGCTTTCCCGGCATCTCGATCGTGTCGGGCGACGCGCGGCAGCTCGAGCGGCTGCTGCCGCCGGGCGCCACGGTCGACGCGATCGTGTCGTGCCTGCCGCTGCGCACGCTGCCGCGTGAGGACGTGGCGGCGATCCTCGGTCAATGTCAACGCGCGCTGTCGGCCGACGGCGTGATGATTCAGTTCACATACGATCTGCGCCCGCCCGGCCGTCATCCGCTCGGCGATCCGGGATTCGTCGCGTGCGACAGCCGGATCGTCTGGGCCAATCTGCCGCCGGCGCGCATCGTGACCGTGCGCTGCGCCGCCGCCGAATACGCCGGCTGAGCTGGCCCCGGCGCGCTGCCGCATCCTAGCAGCGGCCATACCGACTCTTCCAGATTCCATCCATCGTGCCGTCATGTCCGGTTCTTGCCGCTGGATGGGTCGACGCGTCGTGAGCCATGCTTGCGATCAGGTCGCCGGTGTCGTGTCGGCGATACTGGCGATATGGTCACGCGCTAGACACGCGCGCTGTCCGTTACCTGCACCCCGGGCCGCGACGCGACCCGCTTGATGAAGCGATCGAGCGGCGTCGCGTAGCCGCGTGCGATGACCGCGCTCACGCCGGCCGACAGCGCCAGATAGGTGACGAGCAGCGCCAGCTTGCCGTTGCCGTGCGTGGCAGACGGCGGCCAGAACGTGCGCAGCGCGCCGAGCACGATCAGGTGGAACAGATACAGCTCATAGCTGAGCCGGCCGCTCCAGCGCAGCGGCGCGAGCGTGCGACCGCGAGCGGCGCCGCGTTCCGCATGCGCGCCGATCAGCAGTATGGCCGTGCCGAGCGCCATCGCGGACACACCGAACACATGGCTTTCGGCGATCGGCCACGCGAGATAGAGCGCGGTCATCAGTGCGGCGGCGAGCCATTGCACGGGCGCGGCCGCAAGCTTCTGCCATCGCGCGCGTGCGGCCAGCAGCGCGGTGCAGCAGCCGATCGCGATGCCGTCGAAGCATGCGAAGTACGCGTACAGGAACCCGCCTTCATCACCCGGATGCGTATAGCGGTACACGGGACCGATCGCGGCAATCAGCAGCCAGAACGCGAACAACCGCGTGTCGCGACGCAGCGCGATACACAGCAGCGGGAACGACAGATAGAACACCTCTTCGACCGACAGCGACCACAGCACGCCGAGCGCGTAATTGACCCATCCGTACGCGCCGATCAGCACGTTCATCCAGAACGTGAGCGACGCCAGATTCACGAGCCAGTACGACACGGCGATGCCCTGCGGCGCATGGTTCGTGAAGATCGGCACGCCGGCCGCCGCGAGACCGTTGACGAGCGCGAGCAGCAGAAGCAGGCATGGGACGATCCGGGCGACCCGTGACACGTAGAACGCGCGCACGTCGAGCGCGCCGAGGCCGCCCCAGCGGCGGCGCGCGTTCGACGTGATCAGGTAGCCCGAGATCGTGAAGAACATCGTCACGCCGTAGTTGCCATTGCGCACGATCGCATGGATCGTGTCCCAGCCGAGCACGCGCGCGAGCGCGGTGTCGCGCAGCGAATACGCGATGTTGAAGTGATGCAGCAGGACGAGCAGGATCGAGACGCCGCGCAGCAGGTCGATGCGGGCGTTGCGGGGGGCGGTGCTCATTGCGGCCGGGCCGGTTCGGCCAGCGTCGGCAGCGCCGCGAGGAACGTGTCGCGCGAGCGCAGGCCGGCGTTCGGCGTCTGCCGCTCGTCGTCCTGGATCAGGTTCGCGAACACCAGCGTGCGCGCACCCTTCGTCGCCCAGCCGACAAACCAGCCGTATGCGTGCGCGGCATCGTACTTGATACCCGGCGAGCCGGTGCCGGTCTTGCCGTGCACCGTCCAGCCGCCCGGCTGCGTGTCGATCAGCGTGATGCGTGCGGTCATGTCGTACGCGTGCGCGCTGACGGGCAGCGTCCGTCGCGCGATCCCGCGCATGAACGCGACTTGTTCGAGCGGCGAGATGCGTAGCGACGAATTGACCCACGCGCCCATCACGCCGGGGCGTTCGCCGTCGTTGCTGGTGACGTCGGCGTTGCCATAGCCGAACGCGCTCGTGTACTGCTGGAAGCGTGCCTGCCCGAGCGCCTGCGCGACCTGCTGCGAATACCAGAAGATCGACAGTTTCATCCAGCGTGCCGGGTCGGTTGGCTCGCGCCACGGCGCACCGCCCCAGTCGGGGTAGCCGGTGTGGAAGTGGAGCGTGGGCGTGTGCTCGTCCTTCAGCACGCCGGCGTCGAAGCCCATCAGGCCGATTGCGACCTTGAACGTCGATGCCGGCGTCACGCGGGTCGTGCAGTCGCCCTGCTGCACGAGCACCGTGCCGGTGTCGGCGTCGGCGACGACGGTGCAAACGGGATGGGCGTGAGACGGCGCGGCGGCCGCGAGGCCGGCGAAGGCGAACAGCGCATGGCGCCAGGGCTTCAAGTGCAACTCCTTGGAAAGCGTGCGGAAGGTGCGCGGGGCGGGCGGGAAGCGGGAGGGCCGTGCGCAATCGAAGCCGACGGTCGGCATGGGTGAGCACGATCGAGGCCGTCGGGGTGGGCCACAGTGTATCGGCGGATCGCCGACTGTCGACCTGTCATGGTTGACGGGGCGCGCATGGCGACCCTCGCCGGGTCCAGCGGCTCGTGTCGATCACACGCATTGTCACGCCGATGAGAGGCTCGCGGCCGGCCTGTGCCTGCGGGCGGACAAAGACACCTCGCGCAGACCGGCGCGGTTGTCGCATGGTGGCAGGGGGAGGCGGCTGCCCGGGGCTTGCGACGCGTTACAGGTCCGGATCCAACCCGAAGTGCAGGAGCGTTTCGCGGCGGCAACGCGCTTCGGCGTCGGCTATCGAGATGACGCTCAGCGTGCTCTTCGATCGGTCGATCGGCCCCACGTCGAAGACTTTTCGTTGCGGTGGCGCGGGCGAGTGGAGGGCCGGCAGTGTATCGGGCGCGACGGTGGTCGTATTTGACGCCTGCGAGTGTCCGTCATGACGTTCGTGCGTGATGAGCGCGTCGATGAACTGCTTGAACTGCGAGAAGCGAATGGGAAGATGGGTGTTCGGCGCGCGACCGCGTCCGGCCGTGGGCTTCACGATCCGAAAGCCGGCAATTGGACGGTGTTTCCGAGTCATCCGTATATCCCTTTTTCGATCAGGTATCGTTGCAGTGCCAGTACTGACGCGCCATGAGGCGCAACGTTGAATGTCATCACGCGATGCGATCCGGCCGCCCGCCAGAAGTCTCGTCCGGATCGCGTCGCGTAAAGCGCATGCAGAGACCGAAGCGATCCGTCGGCCAAGCCGACCGGATATCCCTGGAAGCACTGGAACAGTGCAGCCTCGTCGCCATGCGTGCCGGGAATGGGCGCATCGAAACCAAACCGCGGCCACGCGTAATATCCGCAGAGCCGAGGCCCGCCGGGTTCGGGTGGTACTTTGCGGCCGCCTATTGCGAATGCGCTGATCCGCGCGATCTTCAACCTATCACATGCCCTGACGATTCGCCACAGCATCGCCGCGCCGAGCCCGACGACAGCGTTATCGACGAGATCGATGATCCCAAGCTCGAGTATGGACGCATCGTGGGTTTGAAGCACGGATACGCGGTTCTCGGATCGGATGAGTCCTGGATGCGTCACGGAGAACGTCAGTCGATTCGTGCTATCGAGATACACCTGAACGTCCGACCCGGCAGGCGCACCACACAGCGAAACCAGCAGTTCGTCCGGCACGTCGCCGTCCACGCCGAGGCACGCGGAGATATCCAGATCGTTTCGATCGACCGTGAGCGGATCGTCGAAGTACATCGTCTCGTATGGGAGGACGTGACTGAGATCGACACGCTGAACGGTCATGGCTGCGGGCGACGAGTGGAAAGCGCCCAGCATATCGCCGCGCCCCCGGCGGGCCGAGTCCGCCAAACGGCCGATCGGATGTCGACTCGATTGCCCGTCGTATCCGCCTTGCCCCTGTCGAACGTCGGCAGCGCCACGCGGCAGCTCGGCTCGTAAAACAGCAGGATCCGTCCGTCGCGCGGCATGCCGTTTTTTGCACGACCGCCCCGTTTTTTTGCACGGCTTTTATACGGTCGCTTCTAAGCTGGGGACGTGTCGAACAGCCGGGACGGCTTCCGTCCGCGCCATGACCTTCATTCATCCCTTTCCCGCGTTCGATGGGCGTTCTGCCCGCCGCCCGCTGAGCCGGGAACGCCGATTGCTCGGCTAATCCGCCGCCGATTCGCCGGCCGGCGTGCTGTCCGCCGGCCGGCAACGGCGGCCGTTTGTGCGCTGCGTCGAACGCGGCGCTACCCCTGAACAGGGAGGGCCCATGTACCTTACGGAAGAAGTGCGTATCGCGCGCCCGGCCGCCCGTCGCGCGCACGCCGCGGCGTTGCCGTCGGGCAGGCAGCTTGCCCGGCAATTGATGGTGACGGTTCGCGCGGCGGACGTGCTGCTGCGCCAGGCGATTCGCGTGCCCGATCGCCATCAGTGGTCGGTCGACGCCGAACGCGTCGATGCGGCCGGCGGGCCGCTCGCCGCGTGGGATTCCCACGTGACGTTCCGCATCGTCAAGTCACTCGCACCGGCGTTCGATGCGGACGGGGATGCGAATGCAGCCGACCCCGATCAAGTCGCGGTCGAGATCCGGTTGTTTCTTCCCGAACAGGCTTATGTGGCCGAGCGGCGCATCGGCATCTTCGGCCGGCGACACGGCCAGCGGTTCAGCGCGACGCTGTCGGTCACGGCCGGCTCGCAGTGGGGCGGCCGGCGCAGCGAGCACGTTCCGCCGGCAGGGCGGCACGTGCACGGCGACACGCTCGAAGCGCTCGTGGACACGGTGGCCGGCATCGTCAACGCGGCGTTGCGCGCGGCCGGACATGGCGCGACGGGCCACGGGTGAGCCTGCGGCGAGCGAGCGCCGGCGGGCTCAGGCGTCGCCGGTCTGCCCGGTCTGCCGTTGCAGGTCTTCCATCAACTGTTCCGCGAGGAAGTCGCACGGCGGCCGTTTCGACTTGGTGCTGCGCGCGAGGATCAGCTCGAGCGGCGGCAGATCGGGCAGCCCGTGCGAGCGGCCGAGCATCGACAGTTGCGCGGGAATCGCGCAGCGCGCGAGCGGCGCGACCGCGAGGCCGGCCTCCACCATGCTGAGCAGCCCGAGCAGGCTCGGGCTTTCATACGACGTGCGGTACGGCACTTTCGCGCGTTCGAGGCTGCGGATGGCGTTCTCGCGCGCGACGCTGCCCGGCATGAACACCGCGATGGGCAGCGGCCGCTCCTCCCACACGCGCGGCCCGTTCGTCATCGCGGCCCACGCCATCGGCTCGTGGCGGATGAAGTCGCCCGACAGCCCCTTGATGCGCGTCCCGCACACGAGATCGACGGTGCCCTCCTTGATCAGCGGCGCGAGGGCGCTGCTCGGCAGCCCCATCACCTGAATCTCGACCTTCGGGTAGGTCGCGGAGAATTTCTTCAGCACCGATGGCAGCAGCGACGACGCATAGTCGTCCGGCACGCCGATCACGACCTTGCCGGTCACTTCCGGCCGCACCACGGCCGCCCATGCCTCGTCACGCAGCGCCAGCATGCGTCTGGCGAATCCCAGCAGCACCTCGCCTTCGCGCGTCAGCACGATGCTGCGCGGCTTGCGCACGAACAGCGGCCGGCCGATCGCGTCTTCCAGGCTCTTGATCTGCATGCTCACGGCCGACTGCGAGCGGTTCACGACCTCGGCCGCGCGGGTCATGTTGCCGGTTTCCGCGACGGCGACGACGGTGGCCAGCACGTCGTGATCGAGCATCTTCATGGGGTATCAGGAAAACTGAACGTAACGATCAGCATTATGCGTTTTTATTGTTGCTGTGTGTCTGCCATAGTGCGATCACGCTGGCGCTTCGCCCGACGAGGCGCGGCGCTCGGGCCGGACGATCCGGCGTGCGGGACCGAACAGGGAAGCGTGGTGAATCGATGATGGACCATCCGTTGCGCGCCGCACTGGCCGCGGAATTGCATGCGCGGCCGTTCCTGCGGCTCGCCGAAGCCGTATCGCTCACGCATTACGCGATCTATGCGGACGGCCAGCCCGACATCCACGAAACGCTGCTGCACGCGCTGTGCCGCGACACGGGCATCGACGCGCCGCACGAAGGCGCGACGCACCACGCGGTGCAGTCGCCGTGCGGCTGGCACCTGAAGTGGGAGCGCCACACCGAATTCTCGACCTTCACGTTCGTCGCGCCGCGTCGCGACGCCGGCTATTTCGACGATCTCGCGATCACCGGCATTCCGGCTGCGTGGTTCGCGCGGCTGGCGGGCATCCGCTTCGTCGCGGTGCGGATGGAACTGCTGTCGGGCGATGCCGCGCAGCGTGTGTGCGGCGACCTGCGGCGCTGGATCGACGGGCCCGCGCTCGTCGGCAGCCACGTGCTCGGCGGCGGCAAGGTGTTCTGCGACTGGCACGTACGCGACGACGGCTTCATGCGCTTTCTCGTCGTCGACGAGGATTTCCGCGAGGAGCAGGGCGGCCGGCTGTTGCAGCGTCTGTACGAAATCGAAACGTACCGGATGATGGCGCTGCTTGCGCTGCCCGTCGCGCGCCGGATGAGCCGCGAGCTCGACGAGATCCATGCGGCGCTGCATGCGTTGATGCAGCGGATGGACGCGAGCGGCGCCGACGGCGACGACGCGGCGCTGCTCGTCAGGCTCACGCATCTCGCGGTGCGGGTCGAATCGTTATCGGGATCGGGGGCGCGCTTCAGCGCGTCGCGCGCGTACGAAAAGCTCGTGCTCGCGCGTATTCAGGAGTTGCGCGAGGAGCGTATCGAAGGGATGCCGACGATCGCCGAATTCATGGAGCGGCGCTTCGCGCCGGCGATGGAAACGTGCCGCAGCGTATGGGCGCGCCACGAGCAGATCGCCGCGCGAATCGCGCGTGCGGTCGACCTGCTGCGCACCCGCGTGAATCTCGCGCAGGAAAAGGACGTCACGCGGCTGCTGGCCGGCATGGAGCGCACCGCGCGCAACCAGCTGCATTTGCAGCACGCGGTCGAAGGGCTGTCGGTGGCGGCCATTTCGTACTACGTGCTATCGCTCGCGACGGCGGCGTTCAAGGCGCTGCACGTGATGAACCTGCCGGTCGATCCCGAACTGGCGGAAGGGCTGCTGATCGCGCCGGTCGTGTTCGCGGTGATCCACATCACGCGACGCACGCGTGCGCAGCTTGCGCGTTCGGAGGCGGCGCATGACGGTGCGCCCGTGCATGCGGCGGCGTTGAAGCGGGCCAGCTAAAACATCAACGACCTATCAAGGCAAAGGAGTGGAGATGACTTTTTCGCAGAAGCAAGCGGCGTTCTATAGCGGTTTCGATGCCGCGTTCGACGAGCCGGCCGCGGATGACGCGGGTATGCCGGAAGAAATGCGCGTGACGTCGTATCAGGCCGTGCTGCAGGAACCGATGACGTCGCTCGTCGGGAATACGCTCGACCGGCCGGAGGTCGCGGCGGTGGCGATTCTCGGGTACAACTGACGCGCGTTTCGTTCGCCGCGATCGTTGTGACCTGACGCGCTATAGTCGTGCGATATCCGCCGCGTGTGCTGCGCAGCCGGCGGCCTATTCACGTACGCGTTCGCTTCCATGACAGCCCATCCCGACGTCACCCTTCAACTGACCGACACCGAGCAGCCGGCCGCCCGGGACTTCATCAGCCGCAAGCTCGGCGAATTCAACCACGCGATGACGGGGCGCACCGATACGGCCGCGCTCGACGTCTACGTGACCGATCCCGCGACCGGCGACGTATTGGGCGGCCTCACCGGCCGGACGTCGCTGGGCCTGTTCTTCATCGATTTGTTCTATTTACCCGAATCGCTGCGCGGCGGTGGCTTCGGCAGCCGGCTGCTGCGCGAGGCGGAAGCGGAGGCGAAGCGGCGCGGTTGCGCGCGTGCGGTGCTGTACACGATCTCGTTCCAGGCGCCGGACTTCTACCGGAAGCACGGTTACGAGACGTTCGGCGAAGTGCCGTGCGAGCCGGAAGGCGCGGCGCGGGTGTTCATGGTCAAGGTGCTGTGAGCGGCAACGGGCCGCTTCCTGACATCTCGCGACGCGCCGGTCGCCCCGCACGGCTCGCGAATCACCGCCCGGGCGTCGCACGCTCGACGATCATGTCGTACAGCGCCCGCGCCGCGGGCGACAGTTGCGCGCTTCGCCGCGTGACGAGCACGAGCGTGCGCGACACCGACGGCTCGATGAGCTCGATCGTGCGGACCATCGGATACGCATTCTTCTGGATCGCGAGCTTCGGTACGACGGCCGCGCCGAGCCCTTCCGCGACGAGCCCGAGCGCCGTCGAACTACGCTGCACCTCGTAGAACGAATGCAGCGACACGCCGCTCGTTTTCAGCGCGCCTTCGAGCAGCCCGCGATTGCCGCTCACTTCGCCGGCGAAGATCAGCGGATGCGGCTGCAGCGCCGCCCAGCGGATGCGCCGCCGCTTCGCGAGCGGATGATCGTCGCGGCACACGAGTACGTAAGGGTCATGCGTGAGCGGCACGCTGACGAGTTCCGGGTGCTGGTCGCCGGCGATGCTGATGCCGAATTCCGCCTCGCGCCGCAGCACGGCCTGCAGCACCGACGCCGATGCGTGATCGAGAATCTTCACGCGATCGTGCGGCCGGTGCCCGGAGAACGCGCGCAGGATGCGCGGCAGGTACTGAACGCCGACCGTCGGCACGCACGCGATCGTGACGTCGCCGCGCTGGCTCAGGCCCGTCTCGCGGATTTCGGTCAGCGCATCGGAGAGCTCGTTCAGCAGCCGGCGCGCCTGCGGCAGGAAACGCCGGCCGATCTCGGTCAGCGTGGTGCGGCGCGTCGTGCGTTCGACCAGCGCGACGCCGAGATACGCCTCGAGCTTGCGCAGCCGCTGCGTGATCGCCGTTTGCGTGACATGGAGCGTATCGGCAGCCTGCCTGAAGCTGCCGCCGTCGGCAATCGCGACGAAAGCCTGGACACCGAGCGTATCGATTTTCATCAGAATTTTGAATCAATCACGATATTAAATTCATTTTACTGAAGGCCGGCGGCAGTCGCAGAATGCGCTGGACCGATGGCCAGCCGCTTCCCCCGCGCGGATGCGCGGCGGCCGGTCATGCCGACAAGGAGATCTATCGTGACGACCCCGCTCGATCAATACGCGAATCAGTACGTGCAGTTCGAGGACGAACGGACACGGCCGGTGCGCGACCTGCTGGCCGCCGTGCCGAACACACCGATCCATACGGCGATCGATATCGGCTGTGGGCCCGGCAATTCGACGGAAGCGCTGATCGCGCGCGCGCCGGACGCGACGATCCACGGGATCGATGCGTCGGCGGACATGATCGCGGCCGCGCGCAAGCGCCTGCCGGCGCTGCGTTTCGACGTGGCCGATGTTTCCACCTGGGACGATCCGGGCGGCTATGACCTGATCCTGTCGAACGCGGTGCTGCAATGGGTGCCGGCACACGACGTGCTGTTCCCGAGGCTCGTCGACCGGCTCGCGCCGGGCGGCCATCTCGCGGTGCAGATGCCCGACAATCTCGACGAACCCGCGCACCGGCTGATGCGCGAAGTCGCCGCGGCCGGGCCGTGGGCCGACAAGCTGAAAGGCGCGGCGCGCACCGAGCGGTTCGATGCGCGTTATTACCATGCGCTGCTCGCGCCGCTGTGCTCGCGCGTGGACGTGTGGCGTACGACCTATTACCACCCGCTGCGCGGCGGCGCGGATGCGGTCGTCGAATGGTTCAAGGGCAGTGCGCTGCGGCCGTTCCTCGCGGCGCTCGACGCGTCCGAACAGCGCGCGTTCGTCGCGCGCTATCGCGACGCGCTGGCCGGACCGGACGGTTATCCGGCGCAAGGCGACGGCACGGTGCTGCTGCCGTTTCCGCGCCTGTTCATCGTGGCGACGCGCAAGTAACGCGGCAACGACGCGGCATCGATGAGACCGATGGCCGTGCGTCAGCGCACCGCCTGCAGCGATGCCGGGACGCCGACGCGGTGGCGCAGGTCAGCGCAAGATGGCCGGCGGCGCGCCGCCGTCGCGCGCTTCGGCGGCGGGGCGCGCGGCGGTGGCCGAACCCCACGCGGCGAGTTCGCGCTTCGTGCGTACGCCGAGCTTCGCGAAAGCACGCTTCACGTAAGACTCGGCCGACGCGACCCGCACGCCGAGAATCCCGGCGGTTTCCGGCACGGTCTTGCCGGAGAGCAGGTGCTTGCAGGTTTCGTATTCGCGCTTCGACAGCTTCACGCCGTCGGCCGCGAGCCGCGCATCGAATTGCGCGAGCGGATGGACGTCGGGCGTCGCGTGCGCGATGCGCCGCGCGGCGGTGGTCGACGCATGCAGTTCGAGCAGCGGAAACAGCATGTCGCTGATGCTGCGGAAGCGGTTCATCTCGGCGAGCGTGAACGGCGGCCGGTCGCGGCCGCGCTCCAGCGCGATCGAATGCTGCGAATAGCGCGTGCCGCGTGCGAGCACGCATTCGTGCCCGATATGCACGTCGTCGAACAGGCGCTGGCGGAACTCGCCAGGCGGGATCGCCGCGACGTCGCGCACGACGAGCATCGTGCCCGTCTTGCCGCGCAGCCCCGCGAACAGCGGGTCGCTGTCGAGAAAGCGCTCGTAGTAGAGCGTCATCACGTCGGAGACGCCGGTGGACGCGGCGCCGATGCCGCTGCTGCCGATCCATTCGCAACGGTAGCCGGTCGGCATCGTCGCGTCGACGCGCGAGCGTTCGACGTGTGCGACGTCGAGCGGCACGACATCGTTCAGCAGTTGCGTGAGCCGCGGCACGAAGTGCGGCGTGCCGACCGTCTCGATCAGCTCGCCCAATGCCTTGAACGATACGTTGAAGCGATCGTTGTCGCGGTGGAAGGAATTCACGTTGAGCAGCATGCGGTTCCGAAGGGCCTGTTCCGCCCATGACGCGCGTTCCCCTGATACGAAAAAAACAGGTGTCGGGCCGGCCCTCGGCGGGGCCGACCGCCCGCCCGTCATCCGCGGGAGCACGCCCTTGACGCGGCTGGATTCTAGCGCTTGCCGTTCGCCCCGTAAAACGTCGCGCGTCACCCCGAAGAGGGCATACCGGGGCAGTGTAAACGAGTCACTGCATCTCCACCTTTTTTCTTGCGCGGCTACGCGTCGATGCGTGCCACCTCGCCGACGAGCAGCCCGTACGATGGCTGCCCGCGAGCGCCATCGCGGCGATGCAGGTGGGCCACGGTCGTCTCCTGTGTTCTATGCGCCGGCCGGCGCGCGCGAACGAGGCGGCCGGATCGAATGGCGTTGGAGCGAACGTTGGAGCCGTGGCGCGGCGTGCGTGACATTTGGGCAGGCATCCCGTTAATGGGATGTTCAGCGCTCGATATGTGGCGGCGGGGGAGCACTGCATCGTGCCTCAGTTTCCCATCGCCTCCTTCGCACTGACCCAGCCCTGCACGGCGCCGGCTTGCGGATTGCGATACCGCACCTTCAACCACCGGAAATCGTCGCTCGCGTCGATCACCTCCACCGTGTCGCCCGCGACGACATAGCGGCGCGTGGGTGCGTCGGCCATCGCGACGTGCAGCGGCAGGCGCGCCGGCCGCACCTTGAACGTGACCGTGCCGCCATCATGATCCTGCGGGCGGCGCGACACGCGCCTGCCGTGCTCGTCGTAGGTGAGCAGCATCGACGACGGGCCCGAGTCGCCGTCGAGCAGATCGCGCAGATCGCGCAGATCGTCGGGGATCGCTTCGCTGGTTTGATACAGATACATCTTGCCGTTGCCGCCGAAGCGGTACGCATCGGTGTACCAGATCGGGCCGCCGCGGCACGAGCTGTACAGCGTGCGCGTTTTCGGCTTCGCTTCGACGTTGATCAGGTCGTCGCAATTGCCGTGCGGCCCGTTGCCCGCCGGCATCTTCAGCGGTTCGAACCGCTGGCGCGCGGGGTCGTACAGGTAGATGCCGTAGTTCTCGTTGACCATGCCGAGCACCGCGCGCATCGCGAGATCGCGATGGCCGTCGAAGTTGTAGTCGTCGGTCGCGAGGTGGTAGCGGCCTTCCTCGTCGGCGGCGGTGACGGCCAGCGTCTGGGTCGTTCCGCTTGGCAGGAAGCGGACCGTGACGTGCGCGCCGTCGGTGCGCTCGACGCGTGCCGTGACGGCATCGTCGATCTTGAACTCGAGCAGCGGCCGGGCGGCGTGCGCGGCGGGTGCGATCGACGCACACGTGGCGAACAGCAGCGCGGCGACACGGGCAAGCGGGTGGAATCGCGGAAATCGTGTCATGGGCGGTTGTCGTGGCGAGGAAGAGCGTGCAGGCGACCGATCAACCGCGCGTGCTGTCGTCGCGATAGCCGTCCTTGCCGACGAAGATTTCCTTCAACGCGGCGCGCAGCGTCACCGGATCGTACTGACCCGGCGCGAGATGGATCACGTAGCGCGTGTGGCCGTCGAGACGCGCGGCGACGCCCGGTTCGATCTCGACGTCGATCGTGTCGTCGGTCAGCCGCACCGACAGATCCTTGACGCGCAGGTTGAGCTGGTCGCGCACCATCACTTCGATCAGCGTGTCGTCCGGAAAGCGCGACAGCGCGAAGCAATAGTCCTGCTCCGCGTCGTGACAGTAGATGTTGGCGAAGCTTTCGTCGTCGTCGAGGTCGGACGTGGCCGCGCCGACGGTAGCGTGAAGTTCCATGAGCGTGGTTCCTGCGTGGGGTTATCGGGGGACATGCGCCGTCGGCTCGATTGCGGCCGGGGCGTTGGGTGTCG
The DNA here is from genome assembly GCF_020419985.1 of Burkholderia sp. AU32262. NCBI lineage: Bacteria > Pseudomonadati > Pseudomonadota > Betaproteobacteria > Burkholderiales > Burkholderiaceae > Burkholderia > Burkholderia sp. AU32262. Next base: position 320,467 of record NZ_JAIZRS010000002.1, on the reverse strand, counting down.
CGTCGGCGTGCGCGTCGCGTGCCTTCAGCCACAGCCCGAGTTCGCGCATCACGTCGACCACCGGCCGCAGCCGGTCGCCGTCCGCGGTGAGATCGTACTCGACGCGCACCGGCACTTCCGGATAGACGGTGCGCCGCACGAGGCTCGCGTCTTCCCGGTGCCGTGCCGATGCGAGATATTAGCGCCCGCGTCGCGGCGAATCGATACATGGACAACCCACGAAGGAAACGCACGAAGCTCTATCACGCTCCCGGCAGCTGTTCGCAGGCGATTTGCATTGTGCTGCGCGAAGGCGGATTCGACGCCGAGATCGTCGAGGTCGACGCGCGCAAGCATGTCGTCGAGGACGGCCGCGATTACTACGACGTGACCGAACTCGGCTACGTACCGCTGCTCGAACTCTACGACGGCACGATGCTGCGCGAAGGGCCGGTGATCGCGCAGTATCTCGCGGACCAGCGCCCGGAAGCCGCGCTCGCGCCCGCTTACGGCACGCTCGCGCGCTACCGGCTGCTGGAATGGCTGAACTTTCTCGGCACCGAGATCCACAAGGGCTTCATTCCGCTGCTGTATGCGGTGCAGGCGGGCAAGTACGTCGAGCCCGTGCGGCAGAAGCTCGACGGTCGCTTCGCGTGGATCGACCGCCAACTCGCCGGCAACGCTTTCCTGACGGGCGACACGTTTACCGTCGCCGATGCGTACCTGTTCGCGCTGACGGGCTGGGGCAAGGCCGGCTGGATGCGTTCGGTGTACAACGCGGATATCGACCTGAGCCGGCATGCGCATCTGCGGGCGTGGTACGAGCGGGTGCGCGAGCGGCCGGCCGTGCAGGCCGTGCTGGCGGCGGACGACCTGCCGCGATGACGCGCGGCGGCCGCCGCGGGAAACGCGTCGTTTCTTCGTCGCGACGCCGCGCCATGCCGCGACGGGCCGCGCTATAATCGCCGCCATGAAACTGTTTCGGACTTTCATCCTGCTGCTGCTGTGCGCGGTGCTGCCCATCACTGGGCTGGCAGCCAGCGGCCTGACCGGTGAATGTCCGATGCAGCACACGATGTCGATGGACGCGGATACGGGCATGAACATGGCCATGTCCGCCGACATGAGCAACTGCGATTCGATGCAGCCGCCCTCCGCCGATCACGCGAAGGCCAAAGCCAAGGGCATGGCCTGCAAGGTGACGGCCCAATGCCAGTTCGGCAGTCTCTATCATCCGGCCGCCCGCGTCGACGTCAGCCGTCCCGCTGCCTTCGCCAGCACGATCGTCTTCCACTACACGCAGTCCGTCCCGGCTCGCGACCCGAACGGGTTGTGGCGCCCGCCACGCATCAGCTGATCCCGATTTGACCGGTTCACCGCGCACGCGGTGAGGTTTCGTCCTGTGCGCAGGACGTGGAATCCCTTTGGGTTCCGATTTGGGGTTACACCATGTCATTCGCTTTCCGCACGCCGCGCATGCCGCGTGCATGCCGGCGCGCGCCCGTATCGTGGGCCGCGCTGCTGATGGCGGGCGCGGTTCACGCGCAGCAGTCGCCGCTCACGCTGGACGCCGCGCTGCAGTCCGCCACGGATCATTCCGCGTCGATGCAGGCCGCGCAGGCTGCCGTGCTCGCGCGTGCCGAAGCGGCCGTCAGGGCCGGCCAGTTGCCGGACCCGATGCTCAAGGCCGGCATCGACAACCTGCCGATCAACGGCGGGCAGCGCTTCACCGTCGGCCAGGACTTCATGACGATGCGCCGCATCGGCATCGAGCAGGAGTGGGTGTCCGGCGACAAGCGGCGGCTGCGTACCGCGCTGGCCGACCAACAGGTCGGCCGCGAGCGCGCGGGCTATCTCGTGGAGCTGGCGGCCGTGCGCCGGCAGACCGCGGCCGCGTGGCTCGATGCCGTCTACGCGAAGCAGGCGCTCGCGCTTCAGCAGGCGCTGCTCGGTCACATGAACCATGAACTCGACGCGACGCAAGCGTCGTATCGCGGCGCGAAGGCGAGCGCGGGCGACGTCGTGCAGGCGCGCGCGATGCTCGCGCAGACGCAGGACCAGGTGCTCAAGGCGCAGCAGGCGTATCGCACCGCGCTCGTCGCGCTGGCCCGCTGGACGGCGACGCCCGTGACGGACGTGACGGGTACACCGCCCGCGCCCGAATCCGTCGTATCGGCATTGCCGCCGGACGAGCTGCGCGTGTCGCAGCCGGCGCTCGTCGCCGCCGCGGACGATATCGCGGTGGCCGAAGCCGACGCCGCGGTCGCGAACAGCGAGCGCAGCCCCAACTGGACGTGGGAAATCGCGTACCAGCAGCGCGGCGGCGCGTATTCGAACATGGTGTCGGTGGGCGTCTCGATCCCGCTGCCGCTCAATCGCAAGAATCGCCAGAACCGCGACGTGGCCGAAAAGGCGGCGCTCGCGACGAAGGCGCGCCTGATGTACGAGGACACGCTGCGTCAGGTACAGGCCGACATCCGTACGCAATCCGACACGCTGGCGAGCGGCCGCGAACGTATCGCGAACCTGAGCGCCGCGCTGTTGCCCGCCGCCGATCAGCGCGTGCAGCTCGCGACGGCCGCGTACCGGGCCGGCACGGGGTCGCTCGCCGACACGTTCGCCGCGCGGCGGGCGCAGCTCGAAGCGCAGTTGCAGGTGCTCGACCTCAGGCGCGACGTGTCGCAGACCTGGGCGCGGCTCGAATATCAGGTCGTGCCGTCGGCGATGGCCGCCGCGCAGTGAAGGAGACGCTCATGACAAGGCAATCACTGATGCGTGCGGCGCTGATCGCATCCGCCGGCACGATACTCGTCGGCGCCGGCTATGTCGCCGGCGTCCGCCATGCGATGAACGGCGCGGTGGCGTCCGCCGTGCCCGCTGCGGCGCCGTCGGGCGCGCCGGCGCCGCAGGCCGCGCGCAAGGTCCTGTACTGGCACGACCCGATGGTGCCGAACCAGCACTTCGACAAACCGGGCAAATCGCCGTTCATGGACATGCAGTTGCAGCCCGTCTATGCGGACGAAGGCGGCGACGCGCCGGGCGTCCGGATCGATCCGGGCCTGCAGCAGAACCTGGGCATTCGCTATGCGACCGTGCGCCGGCAGCAGACGGCGGCCGGCTTCGACGCGGTGGGCGCCACGCAGTTCGACGAAGCGCGCTCGGCGGTCGTGCAGTCGCGCGTGACCGGCTACATCGACCATCTGTATGCACGCGCGCCGATGCAGCGCATCGCGAAGGGCGCGCCGGTCGCATCGCTGTTCGTGCCCGACTGGCTCGCGCCGCAGGAGGAATATCTCGCGCTGAAGCGCGGCGGGATGGACGGCAGCCTGCTCGACGCGGCGCGCGCGCGGATGCGGGCGCTGTCGATGCCGGACGGGATGATCGCGGCCCTCGACCGCACCGGCCGCGCGCAGACGCACGTCGTGCTGAGTGCGCCGGAGGCCGGCGTCGTCAGCGAGCTGAACGTGCGCGACGGCGCGATGGTCGCGCCCGGCCAGACGCTTGCGAAGATCGCCGGCTTGTCGACGCTGTGGCTGATCGTCGAGGTGCCCGAGGCGCTCGCGCTGAACGTGCAGCCGGGGATGTCGGTCGACGCGACGTTCGCGGGCGATCCGGCGCGGCATTTCAGCGGACGCATCCGCGAAGTGCTGCCGGGCATCAGCACGGGCAGCCGCACGCTGCAGGCGCGCGTGGAGATCGACAACGCATCGCTGACGCTCACGCCCGGCATGCTGATGCGCGTGCGGGTCGCGGAGAAGGAGACGGTGTCGCGCCTGCTCGTGCCCTCCGAGGCCGTGATCGCGACCGGCCGGCGCACGATCGTCATCGTGAAGCACGGCGACGGCCGGCTTCAGCCGGCGTCGGTGACGGTCGGCAACGACGTCGGCGGCGAAACGGAAGTGCTCGACGGGCTGAACGAGGGCGACACGGTCGTCGCGTCGGGGCAATTCCTGATCGATTCGGAAGCCAGCCTGAAAAGCGTGTTGCCGCGGCTGGAGCGGGCGGCCGGGGCAAGCGCGGCCGCATCGTCCGTGCCGGCAACCGCGCCGGTCTACGAAACCACCGGCAAGGTGGAGAAAGTCACGGCCGACGACATCACGTTCTCGCATCAGCCGGTGCCGGCGCTTGGCTGGGGCGCGATGACGATGGCGTTCGGCAAGCCGTCGGCGCACGCGTTTTCCGACGTGAAGCCGGGCCAGACCGTGCGTTTCGCGTTCACGCAGACCGACGACGGCTACCGGCTGACGAAGGTCGAGCCGCAGCGAGGTGAGCGATGATCGCGCGCATCATTCACTGGTCCGTCCACCACCGGTTTCTGGTGCTGCTGGCCACCGTGCTGCTCGCGGCATGGGGCGTGCATTCGCTGCGACAGACGCCGCTCGACGCATTGCCCGACCTGTCGGATACCCAGGTGATCGTGAAGGCGTCGTATCCGGGCAAGGCGCCGCAGATCGTCGAGGATCAGGTGACCTATCCGCTGACGACGACGCTGCTCGGCGTGCCGGGCGCGAAAACCGTGCGCGCGTATTCGTCGTTCGGCGACGCGTTCGTCTACGTGCTGTTCGACGACCGCACCGATCCGTACTGGGCGCGCTCGCGCGTGCTCGAATACCTGAGCCAGGTGCAGAGCCGCCTGCCGGCGGGCGCGACCGTGTCGCTCGGCCCGGATGCGACCGGTGTCGGCTGGGTCTACGAGTACGCGCTCGTCGATCGCACCGGCCATCACGATCCCGGCCAGCTGCGCGCGCTCAACGACTGGTTCCTGAAGTTCGAGCTGAAGGCCGTGCCGGACGTATCGGAAGTCGCGAGCATCGGCGGCATGGTGCGCCAGTACCAGGTCGTGCTCGATCCCGACAGGCTGCGCGCGTACGGCATCACGCAGGCGGCGGTCGCGGAGGCGCTCGGCAAGGCCAACCAGGCATCCGGCGGCTCGGTCGTCGAGCTGGCCGAGTCGGAGTACATGGTGCGGTCGTCCGGCTACCTGCGCACGCTCGACGATTTCCGTCGCGTCGTGCTGCGCACCGACGACGCCGGCACGCCGGTCCTGCTCGGCGACGTCGCGCGCATCCAGGTCGGCCCGGCGATGCGGCGCGGCATCGCGGAGCTGAACGGGCAGGGCGAGGTGACGGGCGGCGTCGTCGTGATGCGCTCGGGCAAGAACGCGCTGACGACGATCGACGCGGTGAAGGCGAAGCTCGCCGAGCTCAAGCGTTCGCTGCCGGCCGGCGTCGAGATCGTCACGACCTACGATCGTTCGCAACTGATCGCGCGCGGTCGACAACCTGACGGACAAGCTGATCGAGGAATTCGTCATCGTCGGTGTCGTCTGCGCGGTGTTCCTGTTCCATCTGCGCAGCGCGCTGGTCGCGATCCTGTCGCTGCCGCTCGGCGTATTGGCCGCGTTCATCGTGATGCGCTATCAGGGCGTGAACGCGAACCTGATGTCGCTCGGCGGGATCGCGATCGCGATCGGCGCGATGATCGACGCGGCGATCGTGATGATCGAGAACGCGCACAAGCATCTGGAAGCGTACGACCGCGCGCATCCCGGCGAGCCGATCACGGCCGCGCGCCGCTGGGAACTCGTCGCGGCCTCGGCCGCGGAGGTGGGGCCCGCGCTGTTCTTCTCGCTGCTGATCATCACGCTGTCGTTCGTTCCAGTGTTTTCGCTGGAAGGGCAGGAGGGCAAACTGTTCGCGCCGCTGGCGTTCACGAAGACCTATACGATCGCGGCCGCCGCGGGGCTGTCGGTGACGCTGGTGCCGGTGCTGATGGGCTATCTGGTGCGCGGCCGCATTCCGCCCGAGCACGCGAACCCGATCAACCGCGTGCTGATCCGCCTGTACCGGCCGCTGCTCGACGCGACGCTGCGGCGCCCGTGGGCCGCGATCGGCGTCGCGGTCGTCGTGCTCGTGGTGACGGCCGTGCCGTTGTCGCGGCTCGGCGGCGAATTCATGCCGCCGCTCGACGAAGGCGATCTGCTGTACATGCCGACCGCGCTGCCGGGCATCTCGGCCGACAAGGCGAGCGAGCTGCTGCAGCAGACCGACCGGCTGATCAAGACCGTGCCCGAGGTCGACACGGTGTTCGGCAAGTCGGGCCGCGCCGATACGGCGACCGACCCGGCGCCGCTCGAGATGTTCGAGACGACGATCCGCTTCAAGCCGCGCAGCGCGTGGCGGCCGGGCATGACGCCGGAGAAGCTGATCGACGAACTCGACCGGACGGTGAAGGTGCCGGGCCTGTCGAACGTGTGGGTGCCGCCGATCCGCAACCGGCTCGACATGCTCTCCACCGGGATCAAGACGCCGGTCGGCGTGAAGATTTCCGGGCCGGACCTCGCGGGGATCGACGCGATCGCGACGCAGGTCGAGGCCGCCGTGAAGCGCGTGCCGGGCGTGACGTCCGCGCTCGCGGAGCGGCTGAACGGCGGCCGCTACATCGACGTCGACATCGACCGGCTCGCCGCCGCGCGTTACGGGCTGTCGGTGGCCGATATCCAGTCGGTCGTGTCGTCGGCGATCGGCGGCGAGGACGTCGGCGAAGTGATCGCGGGACGCGAGCGCTTCCCGATCAACATCCGCTATCCGCGCGAGATCCGCGATTCGCTCGAGAACCTGCGGCAGTTGCCGATCGTCACCGCGCGCGGCGCGCAGATCCGCCTCGGCGACGTCGCGCGTATCGCGATCGCCGACGGGCCGCCGATGATCCGCAGCGAGAACGCGCGGCTGTCCGGCTACGTGTACGTCGATCTCCGCGGTACCGACCTCAGCACGGCCGTGCGCGCGATGCAGCAGACCGTCGCGCGGCAGGTTGCGTTGCCGCCCGGCTATTCGATCGCATGGTCGGGGCAGTTCGAGTATCTCGAACGCGCGGCGGCGACGCTGCGCACCGTCGTGCCCGTCACGCTCGTCGTGATCTTCGTGCTGCTGTTCGTCACGTTCGAGTCGGCGGCCGACGCGCTGCTGCTGATGTCGACGGTGCCGTTCGCGCTGGTCGGCGGGTTCTGGCTCGTGTGGGCGCTCGGACACGCGGTGTCCGTCGCGACGTCGGTGGGTTTCATCGCGCTGGCGGGCGTGGCCGCGGAATTCGGCGTCGTGATGCTGCTGTACCTGAAGGGTGCGCTGCAGCGCCGGCTCGACGCAGGCGAACCGCCGACCGATGCGTTGCTGCTCGATGCGATCCGCGAAGGCGCGGTGCTGCGCGTGCGGCCGAAGGCGATGACGGTCGCCGTCGTGCTCGCCGGGCTCGTGCCGATCATGATCGGCCACGGCGCCGGTTCCGAAGTCATGCAGCGGATCGCCGCGCCGATGGTCGGCGGCATGGTCACGGCGCCGCTGCTGTCGATGTTCGTCATTCCCGCCGCGTGGCTTCTGCTTCAGCGCCGTCGTGCGCGAAGCGCGGGCCGCGCGCGGCATTCCGATGCAGTTCCTTCCGGCACGAACGTGCCATCCCTTCCCACCGGAGAATCACGATGAAGATGAATCAACTGATCGCCACTGCAACCGCTGTCGTCGCGCTGAGTGCTTTCGCGGTACCGGCGTCCGCCGCCGGCGACATGTCGGGCATGGACATGTCCGGCATGAAGATGTCGTCGGGCGGCGCGGCGGATTCGAACGCCGCGCTGACCGACGCCGAAGTGAAGAAGGTCGATGCCGCGAGCGGCAAGATCACGCTGAAGCACGGCGCGCTGGAGAATGTCGGGATGCCGCCGATGACGATGGCGTTCAAGGCGAAGGATGCGGCGATGCTCGCGCACGCGCATGCGGGCGACAAGGTCAAGGTGCGGATCGAGAAGGTCGACGGCACGTTGACGATCGTCAAGCTCGTCAAGGCTTCCTGAGCGTCCGGATGCGGGCGTTGCCGTCGCCCGCATCGCATGCAGCGACGCGCACCGAGCCGACGTGTCGGTCGGCCGGTGCGCCCCACCGGCGCATTCAGCGCGTGAGCGTCAGCACCAGATATCCCGCATAACCGGCGCCGTTCGCGAGCAACGCCCAGATCGCGAGCCCGCGCGTGCGCGCATTGACGCGCAGCCAGGCGGCCGCCGCAAGCGTGATGATCACACCGGTCAGCACTTCGGGGCGCGGCTCCCACGGCGTCAGCATGATGCCGATCGCGGGCAGCAGCGTGCCCTGGAACACCATCGCGCCGGTGATGTTGCCGAACGCGAGCGTGTCCTTCCCGCGGCGGATCCACAGCACGCTGTTGACCTTCTCCGGCAGTTCCGTCGCGATGGGCACGATGATCAGCGACAGCAGCAGCGCCGACACGCCGAGCACGTGCGACACGCCTTCCACGCCGTGAATGAAGCCCTTTGCACCGCCGACCAGCAGCGCGACGCCGATCAGCAGTTGCAGCACGATCGTCGCCAGGTTGGTCGGCAGGCCGACGCGCGACAGGAACATCGCGTGCGGCGCCTCGGTGCCGTGCCCGGCGTCGACGAGCCCGGTCGACGCGCGGAACGTCAGCACGACGTACATCACGTAGAGGCCGACCAGCATCGCGGCGAGCAGCGCGCGCATGGCCCAGTTGTGATGCGGGACGAACATCGCGACGGTCGCCAGCGAGAATGCGGCGAGGAAGGTGTTCATGTCGCGCACGAAGCCCGTGCGTTCTGGCGCGATCGTGCCGCGCAGCCCGCGCGAGCGGATCACGGCGAGCGTCATCAGGAACGTGGTGAGCGTCGTGAGCATCAGCGGCGCGCCCAGAATCGCGCCGACGCCGATTTCCTCGTTCACGGCCTGGTTCGACGTGCCGCCGGCCAGCGCGAGCAGCGGCACCATCGTTTCGGGCAGCGCGGTGCCGACGGCCGCGAACAGCGAGCCGGTCACGCCTTCGGAAATCTTCAGGCGTTCGCCGAGATGTTCGAGCGCATTGGTGAAGAGTTCGGCCGCGACGAGGATGACGATCAGCATGAACGCCAGTTCGACGAACATGAACGTCATGCGGCACCTCCGCAGGCAGCGGTGGCGCGGGGGAGGTGAGCAGGGAGGGACATGGGGACTCCGTGGTCGGACGCTGACGAACCATGACACATCCGCCGCCGTCCGACCAGGAACGACGCGACGTGCCGATGGTCTCGCCAGGCCGATCAGGCTGAACGCGCCACGGCCGCAGGCCGAGTGTGTTGACGCGTTCGCTTTCCGGCGGACGGAAAGCAGGCTACTCCCCAAAGACGGAAATCAGTCTAGCCGAGCGGTTTTCCTTCGACAAGCCTTCGTCTCGAAAAATATACCCCTCCACCCTATAGGGTCAGCCTTCCGGATATATACTCCCCTACCCTATACCGGAGCCGCCGATGAGTCATACCGTTCGCGAAAAACAGAAGCTGCTGAACCGCGTGCGCCGTATCAAGGGGCAGGTCGAGGCGATCGAGCGGGCGCTGGAAGAAGAGCGCGGCTGCAACGACGTGCTGCAATTGATCACGAGTTGCCGCGGCGCAATGAACGGCTTGCTGGCCGTCGTGCTGGAAGACCACATCCGGTCGCATCTCGTCGATGCGGACACGGCCGACGCGCACGAGGGCAGCGCGACCGAGCAACTGATCGACGTCGTGCACAGCTATTTCAAGTAACCGGGCCGGAACATGAACGAATTCAATGGCTCGCCGGCCGGCGGTGCGCACAGCCACGCGTTTCTGGGCGCCGCGCACACGCGCAATGAGCGAAAGACGTGGATGGTCATCGGCCTGTGCACGGCGATGATGATCGCCGAGATCGTCAGCGGCACGTTGTTCGGCTCGCTCGCGCTGGTCGCCGACGGGCTGCACATGTCGACGCACGTGGGCGCGATGCTGATCGCCGCGCTGGCCTACACCTATGCGCGCCGGTACGCCGACGATCCGCGCTTCGTGTTCGGCACCGGCAAGCTCGGCGACCTGGCCGGCTTCACGAGCGCGATCGTGCTGGCGATGATTGCGTTGCTGATCGGCTACGAGGCGATCGCGCGCCTGCTGGCGCCGGTGCCGATCCATTTCGACGAAGCGATTCCGATCGCCGTGCTGGGGCTCGCCGTGAACCTCGCCAGCGTGTGGCTGCTGAGCGGCGACCACCATCACGGGCATGGTCACGGCCATCACCACGCGCACGGGCACGACCACCACGATGACCATGACCACGACGACCACGCGCACCATGATCGCGGTTCGCACTCGGCCGCGCATCGCGACCACAACATCCGGTCGGCCTACGTTCACGTGATCGCCGACGCGGCCGTGTCGGTGCTGGCGATCGTCGGCCTGCTGCTTGCGCGTGCGTTCGGATGGGGCTGGATGGACCCGCTCGCGGGCATCGTCGGCGCGCTGGTGATCGCCAACTGGTCGTACGGGCTGATGCGCGATACGGGCGAGATCCTGCTCGACGTCAACGTCGATCGCCCGCTGACGGACAACGTGCGTCGCGCGATCGAGGCGCTCGGCGACACGGTCAACGATCTCCATGTGTGGCGCGTGGGCCCCGGGCACATGAGTGCGATCGTGTCGGTCCAATCGGGCGACGCCGCGCGCGATGCGCGTTTCTACCATGCGCTGCTCGCGGGCTTCGACGGCATGTCGCACGTGACGGTCGAAGTGATGACACCTGCGAAGGCGGCCTGATCGTGGCCGTGAAATCGCCGTGTATCGACCTGTGCGCGTTCGACGGCCGCACGGGTTTTTGTGTCGGCTGCCTGCGCACGCGCGACGAGGCGCGCGACTGGAAGAAGCTGACCGATCATCGTCGGCATCAGATACTGAACGATCGTAAGCGCCGGCAGGCGAAGCTCCAGCGCGATACGGCGGAATAGCAAGGGCACGCGTTCCCCGGCTCGGCATCGCGGGCGTGCGGTAGCATCACGGGCATTCAGCTTCAGGATTCCTGAACCGGGGAGCGACCCATGCAGACCGACGCATCGACCGGCATTCTTCGGCAGATTCCCCGCAGCGTGTGGGTGCTCGGCTGTGTCAGCCTGCTGATGGACGTGTCGTCCGAAATCATCCACAGCCTGTTGCCGATGTTCCTGATGGCGGGCCTTGGCGCGAGCGCGACGACGATCGGCCTGATCGAAGGGATCGCCGAGGCGACGTCGCCGGTCGTCAAGGTGTTCTCCGGCACGCTGAGCGACTACCTGCGCAATCGCAAATGGCTCGCGGTGGCCGGCTATGCGCTCGGCGCGCTCAGCAAGCCGCTGTTCGCGATCGCGCCGACGATCGGCGTCGTGGTGACCGCGCGGATCGTCGACCGCGTCGGCAAGGGGATTCGCGGCGCGCCGCGCGATGCGCTCGTCGCCGACGTCACGCCCGTTCACCTGCGCGGCGCCGCGTACGGACTGCGCCAGGCGCTCGACACGGTGGGCGCGTTCCTCGGGCCGCTGCTGGCCGTCGTCATCATGCTGGCGTGGCGCGACGATTTCCGCCTCGCGTTCTGGCTCGCCGTGATCCCCGGCGTGCTGGCCGTGGCGCTGCTCGCGTTCGGCATCGACGAACCGGCGCGTGTATCCGGCGAGAAGCGCGTGAACCCGATCCGCCGTGCGGTCGTCGCGCAACTCGGCACCCGCTACTGGTGGGTCGTGGCCGTGGGCGGCGTGTTCGCGCTCGCGCGTTTCAGCGAGGCGTTCCTGGTGCTGCGCGCGATGGGCAGCGGCGTGCCCGTCGCACTTGTGCCGCTCGTGATGGTCGCGATGAACGTCGTGTATGCGTTGTCCGCTTACCCGTTCGGCAAGCTCGCCGATACGACGAGCCACACGAAACTGATGGTGATCGGGCTGGTGCTGCTGATCGCCGCCGATGTCGTGCTGGCGCACGGCGCGCACTGGCCGACCGTGCTCGTCGGCGTCGCGCTGTGGGGGCTTCATATGGGGATGACGCAAGGGCTGCTCGCGACGATGGTCGCGCAGGCCGCGCCGGCCGAACTGAGAGGGACCGCGTTCGGCGTGTTCAACCTGATCAGCGGGGTCGTGACGCTCGTATCGAGCGTCGTCGCGGGCGCGCTGTGGGACCGGGCAGGCGCCGCCGCCACGTTCTACGCGGGAGCCGTATTCAGCGCGGCGACCATCGTGCTGCTCGTGTGCGTTCGCACGTCGTTCGGCGCCGTGCGGGATCGCTAGCGCCGAACGCGGTGGCGAGAAGCGGTGTGAACCGGGAGCAAATGCGGGGCGCATCGTCATTCCGCGGTCCTCGCGCTCCGTGTCGTTGCGAGGTGCGCCTTGCAAGCATGTGGCCATGCGAAACAGACGAAACAGGCGAGCAAGGCGATGCTGCAGCTGTCGCGGGACTCGATGAAGGATCGAAGCCGAGCCCGAGTAACGGTCGTCGTCCGACGGTTGCCGTAAATTACATACGCCTGTCTCGCGATTACCAAAAACTGTCATTGAGCGCCGCTAAGCTTTCGCCACCCTCACAACCGGGATTCCCGCCATGCGCTCGACAATCCGCCTGTTTGCCCCGCTATTGCTGCTCCCGACGCTCGCCGCGCCGGTATTCGGCGCCACCGCCGCGCCCGTCAGCCCGAACTGCGGCGGCAGCACGACGCCGATCGCCGATATCCAGGGGCCGGGCGCGCCGTCGCCGCTCGCCGGTCAGAACGCGTCGATCGAGGCCGTCGTCACCGCCGATTTCGGCGGCACGGACGGCTTTGGCGGCTTCTTCGTCCAGCAGGCCGACGCGCAGCGCCGCAACCAGCCGGGCGTGTCCGAAGGCCTGTTCGTCTATGCGCCGAAGGTGCGTGCGAAGGCCGGCGATCTCGTGCACGTGACGGGCAAGGTCGAGGAGAAATACGGGCAGACGCAGCTCACGCTGTCGGGCGCGATCGCGGTGTGCGCGAACGGCCAGACTGTGACGCCCGCGACGCTCACGCTGCCGGTCGACGGCCCGAACGCGTTCGCCGCATACGAAGGGATGCGCGTGCGCCTGCCGCAGACGCTGAGCGTCACCGACAACTACGAGCTTGGCCGCTACGGCAGCGTGATGCTCAGCAACGGCCGCCTGCGGACGCCGACGAGCGTCGTGCCACCCGCGCAGGCGCAGACGCAGATCGACGCGAACGCGCGCAACCGCCTGATCCTCGACGACGGCTCGAACAAGCAGAACCCCGCGACCGTGCCGTATCCGGCGCCGGGCCTGTCGGCCGCGAACACGCTGCGCGCGGGCTACACCGTGCGCGACGTCGAGGGCGTGCTCGAAGTGCGTTACGGCGCATGGCGCGTGCAGCCGCTGCCGGGCGCGGCCGTGCCGGCGTTCGACAAGCGCGAGAACCCGCGCACCAACGCACCCGCGCGCGACCCGAAATCGAACCTGCGCGTCGCGTCGTTCAACGTGCTCAACTACTTCAACGGCAACGGTCTCGGCGGCGGCTTCGACGATCCGGACAACCGCGGCGCGAAGACGTTCCAGGAATTCCAGCGCCAGGAAGCGAAGATCGTCAGCGCGCTGAAGGCCATCGACGCCGACGTGATCGGCCTGATGGAAATCCAGAACAACGGCTACGGCGAATTGAGCGCGGTGCGCCAGCTCGCGGCGAAGCTCGGCAATCAGTGGCGCGTGGTCGATCCGGGCACGTCGCGGCTCGGCGGCGATGCGATCGCGGTCGCGATGATCTACGACAGCCGCAAGGTCGAACCGGTCGGTCGCGCGGCGACGCTCGCGATCGACGACAAGAACCGCCAGCCGCTCGCGCAGTCGTTCCGGCTGGTCGGCGGCAACAAGCAGGCGCTGACGGTGGCCGTGAACCACCTGAAGTCGAAGAACTGCCCGGACGCCGCGAACGACGATCTCGACCAGGGCGATGGCCAGGGCTGCTGGAACCCGACGCGCACGCGCGCGGCGGCGAAGGTGGCCGACTGGTTGGCCGGCAACCCGACGGGCGTCAAGAGCCAGGGCGTGCTGCTGATCGGCGACTTCAACAGCTACACGTACGAAGACCCGATCCGCACGCTCGAATCGCGCGGCTATCGCAACCTCGTCGCGCGCTGGATCGGCGCGAACGCGTACAGCTATGTGTACAACGGCGAAGCCGGCTATCTCGACCACGCGCTCGCGACGCTGCCGCTCGCGTCGCACGTGAAGGCCGTGCACGAATGGCACATCAACGCGGACGAGCCGCTCGCGCTGCAATACACGCTCGCGTACAAGTCGGCCGAGCAGCAGAAGACGTTCTACGCGGCCGATGCGTATCGTTCGTCGGATCACGATCCGGTGCTGATCGATATCGCGCTGCCGGGCGGCGGGAAGTAATCGTGGTTTGAGTCTTTGCGACGACGGGCGCGATGTGCGGCAATGCCGCGCGTCGCGCCCGTCCCGGAAAGCCGTTCGAATACCGGGTAAATAATGCCGCGAATAATTCGTCGAACCGGTATTTTATGGATGACGCAGTGCACATCGGCACTTCGATTGAAACGCGATTGAAGTGGAAAGAATCATCGAATGGCGTGTGCATGATGCTGCATCGTCTTAATCGATTGGCGATAATAAAATTGAAAGAATGATCCTGTCGATATGAAGGCTTTCGATGCGTTGCGCCAATACGGGAAGCGGCTTCTGCGCCGTGCTGAAAAAGTAAAATAGTCGGCGCGACCTAGCTGATAAAGCTTACCTTGCACGAATAATTCCGTTTTCTTTCAAATCCCAGACACTATCTGCCCTTCGCATCATCGCGGGATTTTTAATATCCGAATGATCTTTGACAACGCGGCGCAGCACCGCCTATTTTTGTCATGTCGTAAATTCCGGTAATACAAAAGTTGGCCAAACTGCAGGGGGCGCGTCCGGGCATCATTCTCGCCAGCAGTTTGCTGTGTCTGTATCAAGTTCAGTCTCTGAGAAGTCCCATTCCCAACCGCCGACTGCCGACCTTGCAACGCGAGTCGCGGGGTAGGCCTGCGCGTGTCGCGGGCGTTGGCGGCCTTTGTGATGCGGTATCCGAAGCCGAAGGAAAGAGATGAAACCAGACAAGAGCAATACCGGCAGCCGCCGTGTCCGTCGCGGCCGGGTGGCCGGGCTAGGCGCATTGACCGCCATGACGCTGGCGCTCGCGGCATGCGGCGGCGACGATTCGTCGTCCGTCGGCGCGTCGAGCCTCGCGCAGGCCACCGCGAGCCAGCAGGCCAGCGCGCAGGCGGCCGGCACCCAGGCGTCGGCGGCCAACCAGCCGTACGTCGACCCGGTCGCGTACTCGATGAACGCGACCGACGGCCTCGCGCCGTCGCAGGTGTCCGAGAAAGCGGCCGTCATGCATTACCAGTGGAAAGGCGGCGGCAAGACGATCGACTACACGACGACCACCGGCCACCTGACCGCGCAGGATGCGAACGGCAATCCGGAAGCGTCGATGTCGTATGTCGCGTACACGGCGCCCAGCACCAACGGCAAGCCGCGCCCGGTCACGTTCGTCTACAACGGCGGGCCCGGCTCGTCGTCGATCTGGCTGCGGCTCGGCTCGTTCGCGCCGACCCGCGTGGCCACGCCCGATCCGCTGTTCGGCACCAACTGGCCGAACTATCCGCTCGTCGACAATGCGGACAGCCTGATCGACACCACCGACCTCGTGTTCATCGACCCGCCCGGCACCGGGCTGTCGGAAGCCGTGTTGCCGAACACCAACCAGAAGTACTGGGGCTCCGACGTGGACGTGAACATCATGCGCGACTTCATCCAGCGCTACCTGAACGTCAACGGCCGCGGCACGTCGCCGATCTACCTGTACGGCGAATCGTACGGCACGCCGCGTACCGACATGCTCGCGCTCGCGCTCGAATCGGCCGGCGTGCACTTGACGGGCATCGTGCTGCAGTCGTCGATCCTCAACTACTTCGCGGACGCGGTGGAAGCGGTGGCGATCACGCAGTCGACCGAAGGGCTGCTGCTCGATACCGATACGGTGGCCGGCTACCTGCCCGGCTACGCGGCGGTCGCGGCGTACTTCAACCAGGTGTCGCCGGCGCCGGTGAACCAGGATCTGTACGCACTGCAGACGGAACTGTTCACGACGCTGATCTACAGCCAGTTGCAGAAGTATTCGCAGTCGTGGGTGTTGAGCCAGCTCGGCATTCCGGATGCGCTCGGCACGCCGGTGTTCCCGAGCGATGCGACGCTCAGGCTGTGGTCGATTCCGTCGAGCCTCACGCAGCGGGCGCTGCGCGATTACTTCAACGCGAATCCGTTCGGCACGAGTCTGGTGCCCGGCACGACGATCGGCCGGTACGACGGGCGCGTGTCGCTGCCGAATTCGGACCCGCGGCTGCAGACCGACGGCGATCCGTCCGACATCCTGATCTCGCAGCCGTTCACTAACGCGCTCGCGACGCAGATGCCGGACTATCTCGGCTATACGGCCCCGAACGCGACGTACCTGCCGCTGAACGACGACATCATCGGCGTCTGGGATTTCTCGCACGACGGCCAGCCGATGCCCGACACGATCCCCGATCTGCTCGGTGCGCTGCAGCTCAACCCGAAGCTGCGCGTGCTCGCGGAGAACGGCTACCACGATCTCGCGACGCCGTTCTTCAACACCGAGAAGCAACTCGCGCGGCTGCAGACGGTGAAGGGCCTGAATCCGAAGCTGCAGGTGAACTTCTTCCAGGGCGGCCACATGATCTATCTGGACGACGTTGCCCGTCCGCAGATGAAGCGGGACTTGCAGACGTTCTACAAGGGCGCGCGGATTCCGACGGCGCTGACGCTGCATACGCTGCCGCCGCCGTGGCCGGACGAAAACCCGCCCGGCGTACCGACCGGCAGCGCGCCGGGCGCGACAGCGGCGACGACGCTGGCGGCCGCCCCCTGAGCGACGGACTCCTTGTCAAAGGAACCCTCTATTCATCCATTGAATGCGAGCGATCATGTCCCTAATCCAATTGATGCGGCGTATGTCCCCGTTGATCGTGCTCGGTGCCGTGATGAGCAGTGCCTACGCGTTGCCGCCGCAGGCGGTGGCGCCGGTGAAGCTGCCGCACGGCGGGCGCGGCGTCGACGGCCCGTTCTTCCCGGCCACGCGGGCGGCGCCGGTGTTGCCGTCGACCGGTGCGGCCCTGCAGCAGCAGGCGCAGCAGCGCGTCGACGCGCGGCTCGGCGGCAATACCGTGCTGAGCAACGGCGCGGCCGTGACGAAGGCGCAGGCGCAGAGCAGCGGGCTCGGCTTCGTGTCGCAGCACTTCGACGAGATCGATGCGAAGCACACCGGCCGCGTGACGATGAGCGATGTACGGCAGTTCATCCGGCAGCGACAGGTGCAGGCGCAGCAGGAGCAGCAGGACGAGTGACGTAGCAACGCAGGGCGGCGGCCGGCGCGGCTTTCCCTCGCGCGGGCCGCCGATCATCGCGCAGCTCGTCGCGCATTTTCGGCGGCGTGCCTACGTGACCGGCCGGCGCCAGCCGATCGCAACATCCTTGTCTACATGTTCGAGGCGCCGCACGCGCGTGCGCTGTTCGCCGCGAGCCGGGCCGACGAGGCGCCGCGGATGATCGCGCTGTTTCACACGAGCCACGATCTCTATGCGAAGAATGACGATCCCGCGCTGAAGCTGGCGATCCATACGCCGGTAAACGGCGATGACGAGGCGTGATGCGGATGTGAAGGGCGCCCGCCGACGGCCACGCAGCGAAGCATCTGCTTCGTGCGTGAACGCGGGTCGTCACGCGTCATGGCGGGACAGCGGCGACTCAGGCCGTGCGCCGAGCGGACAGCCGATTCCACAGCAGGCCGGAGCGGCTGCCGCTGCGGCAATACGCGAGCACGGGCTTCGGCAGCGTGTCGACCAGTGCGCCGAACGCGTCGACTTCCGCTTCGCCGATGCGGTCGCGCTCGACCGGCAGGTAACGCGCATCCATGCCCAGTTCGCGCGCGGCGGCGGCGATCTCCTCGAACGCCGGTTGATCCGCGCCTTCGCCGTCGGGCCGGTTGCAGATCACCGCGCGAAAGCCGGCATTGCGGATCGCCTTCAGGTCGGCCGGCGTGATCTGCCGCGACGCGGTGAAGCCGGTCGCCGCCGCCGCCCGGCATTGCTCGATCGCCCGCGTGAAACAGGCGATCGCGAAGTCGACGTCCTCTTCCGTCGTGAAACGGCCGAAACTGATACGTACGGTACGTCCGGCCGTTTCGGCATCGAGGCCGATCGCGGTCAGCACGTGCGACGGTGCGCCGCTCGTCGAATTGCATGCGGAGGTGGACGACACGGCAAGCGCTTCACCGAGCATGAACGGGAAGAAGCCCGGCGCATGCACCGTCAGGCTCAGCGTGTGCGGGATACGGCGGGCGGCGGCCGCGTTCTGCGTGACGTCGCCGAGCGCGAACAGCGCGCCGGTGAGCCGCGCGCCGAGCGCCGCGATCCGCGCGGCCTCGCCGTCGAGCTTTTCAGCGGCGAGTTCGCAGGCTACACCCATGCCGACGATCTGATGCGTGGCGAGCGTGCCCGAGCGCAGCCCGCGCTCGTGGCCGCCGCCATGAATCTGCGGCGCGATGCGGCTCGCGATCTCGCGACGGACGAACAGCGCGCCGATGCCCTTGGGGCCATACACCTTGTGGGCGGACATCGACATCATGTCGATGCCGAGCGCGCGCACGTCGATCGGCGTCTTGCCGAGCGCCTGCGCGGCGTCCACGTGAAGCAGCGCGCCGGCGGCGTGGACGACGCGGGCGATCGCGCCGATGTCGGTCAGCGTGCCGATCTCGTTGTTCACGAGCATCAGCGACACGAGGCCCGTGTCGGGGCCGATCGCGGCCGCCACTGCGTCGGCGGTGATTTCGCCGTTGGCGTCGGGCGCCAGGAAGGTGACCTGCGCGCCGTGCTTCGACAGGTTCGCCATCGTGTCGAGAATGGCCTTGTGCTCGAGGCGGCTCGTGATCAGGTGGCGCTTGTCGGTCGCGTTTTCCGCATAGCCCTTCAGCGCGAGGTTGTTCGATTCGGTGGCGCCCGACGTCCAGACGATCTCGTCGGCATCCGCGCCGATGAGGGCGGCGACCTGCGCACGGGCGTGCTCGACCTTGTCTTTCGCCCGTCGGCCGGCCGCGTGCGAGCTGGACGCGGGGTTGCCGAAGATGCCGTCGAAGCCGAGGCAGGCCGTCATCGCTTCGATCACACGGGGGTCGGCAGGGGTCGTGGCTGCGTAGTCGAGGTAGTGCAGCGGGGGGATGTCGCTCATGTCCGTCTCTTGCTCATTGCGTGGTGACGGAATGATACGGGGGACAGAAGGGAAAAAGGATCCAAAGTTGGCTGACGATCCGATCTAACGTGGAATAACGTTTTGCTTATTTGCGGAATTGGGGAATTTGTTTTTATATGAGCACGCCGGCCCGATCACGTCGCCGTATCGGGGCCGGATTGGGTCGACAACCGGTGTGCATCCCGCACCCACGCCAGCAGTGCGTGCTCGTACTTCGACGGGATCGTGACCGTGAGCGTCGTGAGGCGGGTGGCGCTGCTGGGCAATTCCAGATAGCGCCGCCAGGTTTTTCGCACCAGTTGCGACATCGCGGAGTCCGTCATGCCGAGTTCGGCGGCCAGCGCCCGTTGGGATCTGCCTTTCACGAAAATCTCGTGCAAGGCCCACTGGTTCAGCGGCTTGGTCCGCGTATCCTGAAGCCGCAACAGCCGGAACTGTTCGGCAGTCATGCGTCGGGTCGTTTGCATTCAGATCCGCCCCGAATGTTGAAGTGACGAGATCAATTCCGCGCCGCACGAAGTCTTGTGGCCGTCGAAAGCGGCGGCCCGGCCTTCGATGTCGAAGCTCGGGTCGCCTTCGGCGATCTCGCAGGCGCCATGAATCGGACACGAGCACGCGTCGCCGATACGCGCGACCGCGCGCCCCATCACCGTGCTTGTTTGGGCGCCGGATTCGACCCGGCCGCCGTGGGTGTGCGTATCTTCTACCCGGATAATTCCCCGCATGGGATTTCCTCCTCCAAATGGTTTGAGGTCTGACGCGGCGATCACGTTCGGACGAAGCGATTTGCCGTGCCGGTGTGCATCACCATGAATAGCCTTGCATGCCGTAATTCGTATCGTGTCGGCGTCCCCACCACGGCAGGTAGGCGTTGTTGCCGCCGCGTGCGCGGAACCAGTCCTTGTCGGGATCGATCGGCGTGAGCTTCGACGGTGGCCGGACAACGACCGCGACCGGGTGCTCGGGGTCGGTCGTGCCGGCGACGAGTGCGTTGCCGCCGAAGTGGTTGATCCGGCCGATGGCGAGCGCGACGTCGGTCAATGCGCTGCCGGTTCCCATGTCGCCGAGCAGGGCGGCCGTGTTGAAGGTCTGCTTGCGGTGGTCGTATTCGGGAAGGGTTTCGGTCAACGTCTGCGCGAGCGCGGCAAGACGTGCCGACGATGCGTCGCTGCCTTTACCTGCGTCGTGAACGATGTAGTTGAGGTCGGGGGCCGCGATGCCGGCGTTGCGTGCGGCTCGGTCGATGGTCGCCTTCCACGCCTGCACGGCGCGCGTTGTGCCGACCTTCGGCGAAAAATCGCGCGTGTTGCCGGTTGCTGCCTTGCCGATCCAGGCGAGCGGTTCACGCTCGGTGTTGAAGGTCGGGCCGGCGAGGAACAGCACGACAAGATTCTCGTTGATCTGTGCGTCCGTGGGCGGGAAGTTGGGTGCGTCCCAGTTCATCGCCCAGACGCTCTTGTCGGGGTTCGCCTGCAAGTAGTCCAAGGCTTTGTTCAGCGATGTGAATCCGGCGTTGGGGCCGCCTTGTGTGACTTGTACGTCGGGGAGCTCGTTGCGGCTCCACATCGTCGGGAAATGTGTGTTGCCGATAAAGAAGGTTTCTCGAAGCGACTCTGTTAGGTAGTCGCGGGCGATAGCCGAATCGAGGCGCTCAGGGACTGCGCCCTCGATACGAATCCCGGAAATTTCGCGCCAATCCTTCTTTTCATCTGGTTTTACTGTGTAGAAGTACTTCGCGTTCATCGCGTAACGACTACTCATCAGACGGGGAAATTTTTCCATGTACTTGTGGTAGAAGCCCTTGAACGTCTCCGTGCCACGATTTCCATAAGCGATTCCGGCTACTGATTGCAACGTAGCGAAAGACTTCGGATCGGTGCGCACCATGTCATCATTCTTGTTCGGTGCGACAAGCCCTGCGTCCACAGCAATTGCCATTCGGTCGGATAGTCCATGCGTTGCAACGGATTCAACCAAATGAGTCCGACGACCTGGGCAAAGAATGGCTTCGCCGGCTCTTCGACGGAGGGAGCTGCGTTCGCTATCGGTTCAGCGGCGGCTGCGGAATGCGCCGAGCGCATCATGGCCGTCGAGAACAGAAACGCCACAAGTGCCACCAAACTCGGTACAACTACAAATCGTTTCATCCCACCTCCTGCTGCCCGATACAACATCTACGTTCACGTTTAACGCGCTGCCGTGCCGGTGCGCATCACCATGAATAGCCTTGCATGCCGTAATTCGTATCGTGTCGGCGTCCCCACCACGGCAGGTAGGCGTTGTTTCCGCCGCGTGCGCGGAACCAGTCCTTGTCGGGATCGATCGACGTGAGCTTCGACGGTGGCCGGACAACGACCGCGACCGGGTGCTCCGGATCGGTCGTGCCGGCGACGAGTGCGTTGCCGCCGAAGTGATTGATTCGGCCGATGGCGAGCGCGACGTCGGTCAATGCGCTGCCGGTTCCCATGTCGCCGAGCAGGGCGGCCGTGTTGAATGTCTGCTTGCGGTGGTCGTATTCGGGAAGGGTTTCGGTCAACGTCTGCGCGAGCGCGGCAAGACGTGCCGACGATGCGTCGCTGCCTTTACCCGCGTCGTGAACGATGTAGTTGAGGTTGGGGGCCGCGATGCCGGCGTTGCGTGCGGCTTGATCGATGGTTGCCTTCCACGCCTGTACGATTCGCGTCGTACCGGTCTTCTTCGGAAAATCATGCGTGTTGCCGGTCGCGGCCTTGCCGATCCAGGCGAGGGGCTCACGCTCGGTGTTGAAGGTCGGGCCGGCGAGGAACAGCACGACAAGATTCTCGTTGATCTGTGCGTCCGTGGGCGGGAAGTTGGGTGCGTCCCAGTTCACTACCCAGACGCTCTTGTCAGGGTTCGCCTGCAAGTAGTCCAGGGCTTTGTTCAGCGATGTGAATCCGGTGTTTGGGCCGCCTTGTGTGACTTGTACGTCAGGGAGTTCGTTGCGGCTCCACATCGTCGGGAAATGTGGGTTGCCGATCGAGAACGTCTTTCGAATCGAGTCCTGCAAGTAGCTTTGCGATTCGGCTGCGTCAAGTCGTTCCGGAATTGCAAGCTCGACACGGATGCCAGCCAACTCGCGCCAGTTCTTTTTATCGTCAGGGCTGACCGTGTAGAAGTATTTCGCGTTGCTCGCGTAGCGTGAGTGAAGCAGCAGCGGGAACTTGGTCATGTACTTGCGATAGAACCCTCTAAATGTTTCTGCTCCGCGGTTGCCATATGCGATGCCTGCTACCGATTGGAGAGTAGTAAAGGACTGCGGGTCGGTGCGAACCATATCGTCATTCTTGTTCGGCCCGGAAAGCCCTTGCGTCCACAACAACTGCCATTCGGTCGGGTAATCCATGCGTTGCAATGGATTCAACCAAATCAGACCGACAACTTGGGCAACAAATGGCTTCGCCGGCTCTGCGGCGGCCGGAGCTGAGTTCGCTACGAACTCAGGGGTTGGCGCGGAATGCGCGGAACGGGTCATGGCCGTAGTAAACAGAAAAACCATGAGCGCTACCAAACTGGGTACAACTACCAATCGCTTCATCCAATCTCCAAATTCCAACTGTGTCGGGTCCGGTTGTTCTACGTGTGCCATCAGCGAGGCCATGAGTACGGCTGCGATGATCCATGCTCCGACCGAAACGGCAACACGTCGCGGCCATGTAACGATCAGCACCTTCATACCGAACCCCCAACCTTCAGATAAAACTGTCCTTCGCGTTCGTCCGTGATCGCGGTCGGCATTCTGCCTTCGCTGTTCTCCTCATGGATCCAACTTTGTATCGATAGATCGTCAAACTTTCCGCGTATAAAGTACTCCGTGTATTTCTTGTTCGGGCTGTCGTCGGGAATACCGTCTCCCATTCGCCAATCCGCCTCAATCCGCAAGTCGTAGAGTTGATCCGGCGTCAGATAGCAAACCCCGATCGCCACGTCGTACGCAAGCGCCTTTTCGGCATGCTTCGGATTCGTCATCGTCGTGGAGTGATTCGTCGGGCTGTTGGTCGCGCCACGATCGAGCCAATCGACAATCTGCTGATCTCGCCATTCCTTGTAGCCCTCCGGCATTTCGCTCTTGCCGTCCTCGCCGATTACGTGGCCATCACCATCGAGCCATTCCGTATTCAGCGTTCGCCGCGCTTCCATCCGCATCAACGCGCGATCCTCATAACGCTGTCCGGCTTCGCTCTCTGCCGTCCCTTGCGCGACACTGTCCGCGTTCTTCGCCTTGTACTGATCGTAGGGATCGTCCGCGCGCTTGTCTGCCTCGCTTTTGCCTGCGTCGCGCCATGCGGCCGGCGGATCGTTGCCTTCGTTGAAGTCGCTTGTCGCATTGCCGTCCTTCGTTTCGATGGGCTTGCCGAACCGAAACGCCTTCGGCGCGAACGGTTCGTCGAGTGCCGGCGCGTCCGCCACCACGGTCCAGCCCTGCGGCGGAACGGCGTTCACGCGGAACATGTTCAATGCCGAGCTGATCTGGGTGACGAAAAACATGATCGGCGCGGATGCAAGCGTGGCCGCCACCCCGAACACAGACTCGTTTCCCTTGAGTGCACCGATGAGATTGAACTTGGCAGGTGGCGAAGGCGGATACCAGAAGCCCGAAGTCGTTCCCTTTTTGCCATGCCGCCAGTCGTCTTCCCAATACCGATAGTGCTTCTGCACGCCAACCCGGAAGCCGGAGGCAAAGACGCGCTGCGTCAGCACGCCGGGCACGCCGATATCGTTCAGCTCGTTCTTGTCGATGCCGCGCCAGCCGATGCCTTGAACCGTGACCGCCGAGATCACCTGATCATGCGGACAGCAATACGCGGTGACGCGACCATACGTCGATCCGTTCAGGCCGTGGCGTATCCGATCCTCTTGTGCTGCATAAGATTTCTTGCTGGTCGGCGATACCCGTTCGTTCGCCATGTCTTCATCGATCTTGTCGGCGGGCAGTTCGTAGGCCTTCCGCGTGCCGATGATCGACAGAAACTTGCCGAACGTTTTCGTGCGGGCGGTGTAGGTCTGTCGTCCGCGACGGCCGCCACCGTCTCGGGTCGCGCGTTGCGACCAGGTATCCATGAACGTATCGGATGGATTTGGGCCGTCCGCACGCGCAAGGCTGTACGGCGCATTCGCCAGTACATAGGCATCCGCCACGCAATGCCCGCTACGTCCCCACGGATCTTCGACATCGGGCAGTGCATCGCCGAAGAAGGCCGCGGTAAGGCCCACGATGTTGCCCTGGCTATGGCACACGACGGTGATCGGCACGTCGGCCTGCATGCGGCGAATCGACTCGATCAACCTCGCAAGGCGCAACGCCGCGAGCACGCCATATGCGCGGGGTGGCGCGCGATACAGCGGTCGATTGGTCGGGTTGATCCCCTGGACGGTCAACCACCCGGCCGCGCGGTCGTCGAGGCCGCCTTGCCAGAGATCGGGCAGGCTCGCGCAACCGTTCGTGAACGGGCCGCCGCCCCAGTAGTCCTTCTCGTTCAGGAAGATCTTGTCGCCGTACTCTTTCAACTCAGCGGCGGTCGCCCGATAGCCCCATCGAAAATGAATGACGGGAGAGTAGGACGGGTCGGATTTGATGTAGTTGCCGGACCAAAGCTTCGGATTCAAAAACCCGTCCGGCGTCACGCTTTCCGTGTACTTCGCCGGCACCAGTTGCCCGGCATCGATGCCGTGATACTTCAACTGATCGTCCAGCCGCCCGAGCCGGCGATTCAGGCCATCGCACAGCCCCTGCTCGGCGGCCTCGAACCATTCGCCTTCGGAGTTAACGCCATGCACGAAGATGACGACACCGGGCAACGGCATTTGCTTGACGCAGATCAGGCGGGTGTCTTTCGTCCACATCGCAACCCCGTCGGTCCGGCCGACGACGATCTGCGGCGCCTCCGGGCGCGACGCGGCCGCGTCGGGCACGTCGGCCTTCGCGGCGTGCTCGTTGGTGCGGATGTCCTCTTCCGGTCGAGGATCGAGAGATGACTGATTCATCCGGAATCCTGCGCTTTCGTTAAACATTCTTCTTGGTGAACTGCACCGCCAGCCTCTCGAACCGGTCGGTGTCGACCGCCGGCAGTTCCCCGGCCGTGTCGGTCGTCAAATTCGACAGCGTTCCCGAAGCCTTTCGAACCTGCCCTTCGAACCCCGGCGCCGCGTTGCCGTCCGTGGGGCGGATCAGCTTCGGGACGCGGCCGAGCGTATGTCGATCGAAGGCCGGCAGATCGGCGCTCATGCTGGCGGGGCCGTCCCACGCGTGACCGTTGGATTTCACGGTGAACTTGCCGGGGCATCCGAGTTCGATATCGCTCCCACGCAGCTTCAGATACGCGCCGCCCGCCGTGACGAATACGACTTCGTCGCTCGCCGTGCCGGCAAGCTTGCCGCCGGCCGCGGTCAACTGAATGCTTTTGCCGGACTCGATTTGCGTGTCGTCGTGCTGCGATTGAATGGCCACTTTCCCCTGATGCGCGATCGCCGATACGCCATTGCCGTGCGCGAACATCGCGACGCCATGCCCGGCATGCAGATTGATTCGCTCGCCGCTCGTGATTTGCACGTGTTGCTGCGCGACCTGATCGATGTTCTCGCCCGCATACGTGACGTGCGTTTTCGGCGTGACGTTCAGCGAACCCGCTTGCGCGCCGAACGCCATGAATGCGCGGGCGTCGCCGGTAGCGCCGGATTCGGAACTGCCGGGTTTCCAGTGACGGAACGCATCGGCGAGGGTGTCCTGGCCGGCCGTGTCGGGGGAATGCCCGCCATGCTGGCCGGCATGATCGCCGAGCGACTTGAACAGCGTCGTGCATTGATCGAGCAAGTGGATCAGCTCGTCGCGATCGAGCTGACCGCCGGTTGCGTGCGAACGCGCATAGGTCGTCAACAGCATGCCTTGGGCGGCGCGCAACGCCGCGGCGGCGTCGGTGCGCAGCTCCGCGCCTTCGCCCCGATCGTCTCCGTGGCCGTCGATGCGCGGCTGCGTCAGGTAGCCGAGATTCAACTGCGTGTGCGCATGTTCGCTTGCCAACTGCGCGGAGATCTGCGACGGCGTATCGTCGAGGCGAAGCTGGTTGTGCCGGCGGCCCCTGATTTCCCGCGTCTTGATGCCGGACACGTAGCGATTGCCTGGAAGCGCGCCGGTATCGCTGAAGGTCGCCGGCGGGTTCGCACCGTTGCTCAACACGCCGATGATCACCAGACGGTCCGGATCGCCCGACAGGCTCCCAAGCAGGACTTCCATCCCGACACGCGGCAGGAACAGCGCGCCGAAGCATTCGCCGGCGAGACTCGCCGCGACGCGAATCGGCGCGCTGTCGCCGGCAAGGCCGTTCGTACCGGCGCCTTGCGCATGAGCGTGGTCCGCCGGATCGAGACCGTGAAGCTGCACACGCACGCGGCCGGTCTTGTCGCAAAACACCTGCTCGCCCTGCGTGCCGACGATCGTGCCGGTCAGCAGGTGAACCGGCGGCACGTCGATCGTCGGATCGTAGGCCGGCTTGAGCGGTACACCGCGTTGCACGCACGTGAAGCTGTTTTCGTAGCGCGTGTCCGTTTGTCCCGATGCATCGGGCGGCGGAACGGTTGGCGTCAGGTTGCGGCTTGCCGCGAACAGCCCGCTTGCGCGGCCCGACAGGTCTTTCGGCAGGTTGTTCCAGATGACGTGTCGAATCGACGTGACGACGAACCGACGGCGATCGATGGGCTTCATATCCAGCTCGGGGTCGCCCGCCAGCGTGAATCCGTATCCGACCAGCATGTCGCGCACGGTGCCGATGCCTTCGAAGCGTGCGGCTTCGAACTGATGGGCCAGCATCCGGTCGTGCGCGATGCGTGCGTGATCGTTCCACGAGTCGCCGACGTGCGGGATGTCGATCGCGACGTCGGTCAGCAAACGCGCGAGATCGTTCCCCGACTCGCCCTGGTCGATGTCGGTGAAGGCCTCGAAATCGTCCACGCGCGCGGTCTTGTAATCCCACGACGGGCGGCGGACCTTGCCCGCGGACAGACGCTGGTCGTACGCGAAGAGCGTCACGGTGTCGCGTTGCTCGACGCCGGCGTCGCGCGGGTGAAGGCGTACGGTGCCCGCCGGCGCGTCCAGAAGACGATGCGGATCGTCGCAGAACACGAGCGTGTGAATCGGCCGCTCGTCGGTCACGCCGCGTCTGCCGTCGACCGGGGCGGCCTTCGCAAAGACCGTGATGCCCTCTCGGCGCAGCAGACGCCGGATGAAGCGTGCGTCGGATTCGTTGACCTGCCGCGTCAGCTCGCGTGCCGGATAGCGATCGGCCCGCAAGGTCGACAGGTCGAAATCGAACGCTCGCGCGAGCGCGGGGCTGCGCTGTTTCCACTCGTTCATCAGCGTCGCCAGAATGTCCGGCACGCTGCGCGAGCGGAACAGGCGCGCGTTCGTGCGACGGTCCATCAGCGACAGGGCGTCGCATACATGCAACTGATAGACGGTCAGTTCGCCGTCGGATTGACCGGCCCGCACTTCGTGCACGATTGCGTTGATGGCCCGGATGTCGCCTCGATCGGTCGTCAGCCGGACCGATACGGGCAAACCGAGAAACAGCGCAGGCGGCAGATGATCGTAGGTGGACACGCAGGTCAATTGCCCTTCGATGCCCGACATGAGCCCCTCGCGGATATCGGCATGATGGAGCGCCAGCAGATGACCGACTGCGCGTTGCGCCTGACCGAAATGAAGGGCGACCGGTCGTTTGTTCCGGTCGACCAGAGCCGACGCAAAGTTTCGCAAAGTTGCTGCAATCGACATAACGACAATCTCGTTATTTATTGTTCCGGATTCGGATGAGTTCGAATCCGCCTCTCAGGGTGACAAGGCGATGGTCTTTCGAATTTCGGAGCGAAGAATAGCAAGCTATTTCTATCTTTAATTGATATTTTTATTTTGAGATGGAAAATAAGTTATTTTGAAACAATGGTTAATGTTTGTTTGGTTTGGGTGGGGATTTTGTGTGAATGAGAATGTGTCGATTCAAATATTCTGGATTGGTATTTGTCTCGACTCATTTTCCAATATCGTCGAAGTAGGGCTTTTTTGTCCGGACATGATTGAGTGGGAGGTTGAAAAATCGGAATTGTCCCGACTCAATGCGAGCAGCGACATGTCATGCCATTGAAATCGATGCGGGCGGGCTTGCGCTCTGGCGCGCGATATGCCCACCCGCCGATCGAATGTCGAAAATGCAGGATGATTTGATCAGCGCCGCGCTTCACTACCGGTTGTCAAAGCGGGTATGCGTCGCCGGACTATCGGCGGGCGAGTCGCGGCGCGAATGCGCGCGTAAATGTCGAGCCGGATCCGAACGCGTTTCGCGAGTCAGGCGATGGCGCGGGATGCGTTTGCGGATGCGCGACGGGCGCCGCCGCGCGCTTTGCGTCGGTTGTTGTCGCCAAGGCAACACGGTAGTGTTGCCCATTGACGTGCCGCCGGGCCGACAATGAATCTGTGGCAACGCGTGCCGGCATCGGCCAATTTCAGATGGCGGGTGCGTGGCCGATCATTCCACCCTATAGTGCTCGTCGTTGATCGATCTGGACGCGTTCGGGAGTTCGTCGTGTTTCACCGGAGATTCAAATTGGGTTGTTCACGCTTCGCGTGCATCGTCGCCGTGACGACGATGCTGGCGCCAGTCGCGGCGCATGCACAAGTGGAGGCTGGCGACGGCGCGACGCACGTCGCGGCGGCTGTCGATCACGGCACGTCGCCGGCACGACCGATCGTCGGCGACGATCCGGTTGCCATCCGCGAAGCGTTGCAGAAGCTGCACGTCAATACGCTCCCCCCTTCGTTGCGTGACCGGATTCGCGGCGCGGTCTCCGGCGCCGCCGGCCGGCCCGGCCCGGATCCCGACCTGGCGGCCGTCGGTCTGGATCGTGACGTGACATTCGTGGTGCCGGTGCGGTACGGGCTGAGATACCGGTCACGGCCGCACCTGCTGACGCTGGATGTCGACCTGTTCGATGCGGAGCGCGACGGCCGGGCAGGCATCCTGCTCAGAAGGGTGACGACGGGGCCGCGAGGGCGCGGGCTCGTGATTGCGCCGGAGGCGAAGGCAAAAGGGTACATCCAGCACGTCGACATCATCGAACTCGACGCCGGACAAGGCAAAAAGACCACGGTCAGGAGCCGCATGCGGCTTTCGGCCGCCGAGTACGCGCGGACGCAAGGCGACTTCGCACTCGTTTTTTCCGGGCGCCTGGTTCGGCCTTACCTGACCGAACAAACCGAACACGCCGATCCGAGTATCGAGGAGCCGACGGACATTTCGACGAGGATCTCCACGTTGCACATGGATCTCCGCGATATCTGGCTGGTGAGTCCGTCGAGCGGCGTCGTGGTTTCGAAGAAGCTGCGGTTGTCGAAGTAGCGGTTTCCGGCGGGCCGGTCATGCAGGCGCACGGATAGGGAAGGGCCGGATCAGCGGAGCCATCCGGCCGAAGCGGCGCGTTCCGAGGCCGCTTGTTCAACGCCGGGCTTTCGGTATAATGGACCCACGTTCGGAATGTCGAACGTGAGAATTCAAGCATCCAGAGTCGGGTTTTCCGACGCCAACCTGCCCTCCCGGGCAAGGTGGACGCCCTCGAGGCGATGCGGCCGATTGACGGCAACGAAACGGGAACAGCATGGCTGGCACCGGTTCGATAACCATTCATCCGGAGCAACCATGAGCCAAGTTTCCTCCGCTTCCCATCCGACGGTCTGTGAAGACTGGTCGCGTTTTCTTCCCGGTTTCACGTTGACGCATACGGTTCATCTCGTTTCGAGACGGAATCCGGGCATCGTTTCGACCGCGGCTGCCGTACTCGAAGGTGAAACGGCGACGGTCGACCGGTGGGCCATCACCCGCTGTGGCGACGTGCTCGAGCAGAAGATCGTGCTCGGCGAGATGACGGAAGGGCAAGCGGTTCGGCTGCGTGAACGGCTCGCCGCGCTCGATGGCGTGCTCCGGACGAGGGTCGAGCATCATTTCGTTCGGGTGGGGGCGGCCGCCGCCGGACATGGGGCGAAGAGCGGCCATTAGACGATGCGTGCGCGTCGTGGCTTTATCGGGTGACGAGGGGAAACCCCCTCACTCCACCGTCACCGACTTAGCCAGATTCCTCGGCTTATCGATATCCGTCCCCCGCGCGAGCGCCGCGTGATACGCGAGCAATTGCATCGGCACCGTATGCAGGATCGGCGACAACGGCCCGTAGTACTCGTTCAGCCGAATCACCTCGATCCCCTCGCTCGGCACCAACCCGCAGTCCACATCCGCGAACACGAACAGCCGCCCATTGCGCGCACTGACCTCATGCATGTTCGACCTGAGCTTCTCGAGCAGCATGTCGTTCGGCGCGACCGCGATCACCGGCATTTCGTTGCTGACGAGCGCCAGCGGCCCATGCTTCAGTTCGCCGGCCGGATAAGCCTCCGCATGAATATAGGAAATCTCCTTCATCTTCAGCGCGCCTTCGAGCGCGATCGGATAATGCATCCCGCGCCCGAGAAACAGCATGTTGTCGCGTCGCGCGAGCAATTCCGACCACGCCATGATCTGCGGTTCCAGCGCGAGCACCTTCGCCATCGCGTCGGGCAGGTGCCGCAGCGCACGCAGATGTTCCTTTTCTTCGTCGTCGCTCAACCGCCCGCGCACCTGCGCCAGTGACAGCGTCAGCAGGAACAGCGCGACGAGCTGCGTCGTAAATGCCTTCGTCGAAGCCACCCCGATCTCGATTCCCGCACGCGTCACGAACTGCAACGCACATTCGCGCATCAACGCACTCGTCGCGACGTTGCAGATCGCGAGCGTGTGCATCATCCCGCTGCGTTTCGCGACATGCACGGCCCCGAGTACATCGGCCGTCTCGCCGCTCTGCGACACCGCAACCACCAGCGTGCGCGAATTCGGCACGCTGTCGCGATAACGGAACTCGCTGGCAATCTCGACGCTGGCCGGCAGCTTCGCAATGCTCTCGATCCAGTACTTCGCGGTCAGCGCCGCGTGATAGCTGCCGCCGCACGCGAGCAGCAGCACCGAATCGACGTCGTTGAACGCCCTCCACGCGCCGTCGCCGAACAGCTCGGGCATGATCGACGAAACGTCGAGCAGCGTATCGGCCACGGCCTGCGGCTGTTCGAAGATTTCCTTCTGCATGTAGTAGCGGTACGACCCGAGATCGGCCGCGCCGCTATGCGCGGCGACGCGTTGCACCGCGCGCTCGACGCGCTGGCCGGCCGCATCGACGATCCAGTAGCGATGCAGTTGGATATCGGCGACGTCGCCGTTCTCCAGGTACGCAATGCGATCGGTGATGCCCGACAGCGCCATCGCATCGGACGCCAGAAAATTCTCGCCTTCGCCGACCCCGACGACGAGCGGCATCCCGTCGCGCGCGCCGACGATCCGGTGCGGCTCATCGCGGCACATCACCGCGATCGCATAGCTGCCGCGCAGTCGCGCGACCGCAAGCCGCACGGCCTCGAACAGATCGCCGTCGTACAGATGATCGATCAGGTGCGCGATCGCCTCGCTGTCGGTCTGGCTGGCAAACACGTAGCCGTGCGCCTGCAGCTCCGCGCGCAGTTGATCGCAGTTCTCGATGATCCCGTTGTGCGACAGCGCGATGCGCGCATTCGCGTCGCTCGGTGAGAAATGCGGATGCGCGTTGAGCGTGACGGGCGCGCCATGCGTGGCCCAGCGCGTATGCGCGATGCCGGTGTAACCGGACAACGCCTGCGCGGCGATCTCGCGCTGCAGATTCGCGACACGATCGACGCTTCGGGCGCGCGCCAGCGCGCGGTCGCGGTAGACCACGACGCCGCACGAATCGTAGCCGCGGTATTCGAGCCGCTTCAGGCCGTCGACGAGGTTCGGCAGGATGTCCCGCTGGGCTACCGCCCCGACAATTCCACACATATCGCGCTCCGTAAATGTCCTGTCTGGATCAGTGAGAGCGATGGTAGAGCCAGCGAAATGGAATTAAATTTCAAAAAATAGTGATAGGTGAAATTAACCGTTGATAGACTATCATGTTGAAATTAAATTTCACCTTCTAGCTGGAAGGAGTAGCCGATGCCCGGCATCACCCTCGACGATCTCGACCTGCGCATCCTCGCGATCCTGCAGGAGGATGCGTCGGTGTCGAACCTGCAACTGGCCGACCGCGCGCTGTCGTCGCCGCCCACCTGCATGCGCCGCGTGCGGCGGCTGACGGAGGCCGGCGTGATTCGCCGGCAGGTGGCGGTGCTCGACCCGGTCGCGATCGGCACGGCCGTCACCGCGCTGATCGAGATCAGCCTCGACCGGCAGACGGCCGAGGACTACGACACGTTCGAAGCGTACGTGTGCGCGGAGCCGGCCGTCACGCAGTGCTACCGCGTGTCGCCGGGGCCGGATTTCGTCGTGATCGCCGATCTGGCCGACGTCGCCGAATACGACGAATTCGCGCGGCGGCTGTTCACCGGCGCGTCGAACGTCCGCAACGTGCGGACGTTTTTTTCGACGCATCGCGCGAAATTCGAAGCGAACGCGCGGGTCGCGCATGCGATGCGCAAGCGCACATAGCGTGGGTGACCGGCAGCGCTGTCGCGGCTGTTCCGGCAGGACACGGGGCTGTCGTTCACCGAATGGCGTCAGAACGCGAGCGCCTGCTGCATCGGTTGATGCATGCCGCGCGAAAACCCGGCGCCTTCGAGCGACAGCAGCGCACGTTTGCGCTCGATGCCGCCCGCATAGCCGGTCAGGCTGCCCGATGCGCCGACCACGCGGTGGCACGGCACGATGATCGATATCGGATTGCGGCCGACCGCGCCGCCCACGGCGCGCGCGCCGCTCATCGGCAGCCCGACGCGCTCGGTGATGTCGCCGTACGACACGAGTTCGCCGAACGGAATCGCGAGCAATTCCTTCCATACCCGTCGCTGAAACGCGGTGCCGCGCAGGTGGATCGGCACCGAGAACGTGTCGCGCGCGCCGGTGAAGTACTCGGCGATTTCTTCCGCGACCTGGCGGGCGACGGGCGACATCGCGTGCGCGTCCGCTTCGGTCGCGATCGCAAGCGACGGAAAGTATTTCTGGCCGACGAAGTACAGGCCGGTCAGCGCATCGTCCTCGATGCGTACGGCGATGTCGCCCAGCGGGCTCGGAATCAGGTGAGCGGGAGTCATCGCGACACATCTCCATGAAGGCGCCGCACATGCAGTGCGGCATACGCGCGTCACGGCGCCCGGCGCGCCGCATGTGACGACTGTAAACCATCCTCGACGTCGATTCCGGCCGGAATCGGTCGTGCGTTTCGGCGGCCGCGCGGCCGCCACGCCGCGGCGGGAAAATCAGCGGAAAAACGGTTAATACCACTCTGCGAAACAGTCGTCTCTTTTCTCGCGACCAATTTGAGATGACTCATCGAAATCCCCGACTGACACGGTGCCGGTAGGCGGCCTATCCTTTGAAAAACGTTTTCCAGATTGGTTGGTGAAAGGGCCTATGCGCGAGCGCGCGGGCCGTTCGCCCCGGCGCCGGTCGCCGGTCAACGAACTTGGTGCGGCGCGACGGGCGCGACCGCGCATCGGAGACATTCATGCCCTCTGCCGTCGTCGGCGCCGTGCGCGCGGCCGCGAGCCGCTACCGCTGGACCGTCTGTGCGCTGCTGTTTTTCGCGACCGTGATCAACTACATGGATCGGCAGATCCTCGGCCTGCTCGCGCCGATGCTCCAGCACGACATCGGCTGGAGCCAGGTGCAGTGCGGCCGCATCGTGATGGCGTTTTCCGCGTTCTATGCGCTGGGCCTGCTCGGTTTCGGGCGCATCGTCGACTGGCTCGGCACGCGCGTGTCGTACGCGGTCGCGATGCTGGTGTGGAGCATCGCCGCGATGCTGCACGCGGCCGTCGGCTCGGTGGCGGGCTTCGCGTTCGTGCGCGCGCTGCTCGGGATCGGCGAGGGCGGCAACTTCCCGGCCGCGATCAAGACGACGGCCGAATGGTTCCCGCGCCGCGAACGCGCGCTCGCCACCGGCATCTTCAACTCGGGCGCGAACATCGGCGCGGTGTTCGCGCCGGCGATCATCCCGGCGATCGCGGTGGCCTACGGCTGGCGCGCGGCGTTCGTGATCATCGGCGCGATCGGCATCGTGTGGCTCGCGGTGTGGCTGGTGATGTATCGCACGGCCGATACGCGCGCGCTCGCCGCGGAATACGACGAGCCGCGCGACGAAGCCGAAGCGCTCGACGCGGCGAACGCGAACGCCGGCGCGCCGCGCTGGGGCGAGCTGATCCGCAAGCGCGAGACGTGGGCCTTTCTGGTCGGCAAGTTCCTGACCGATCCGGTGTGGTGGTTCTACCTGTTCTGGCTGCCGAAGTGGCTGAACGAGTCGCGCGGGATGGACATGCAGCACATCGGCTTGCCGCTCGTCTGCATCTATGCGCTGACGACGGTCGGCAGCATCGGCGGCGGCTGGCTGTCGTCGATGCTGCTGCGTGCGGGCTGGAGCGTGAACCGTGCGCGCAAGACGGCGATGCTGATCTGCGCATGCTGCGTGCTGCCGATCGCGTTCGTGTCGCAGGTGCAGAGCCTGTGGATCGCGGTGCTGATCGTCGGCCTCGCCGCCGCCGCGCACCAGGGCTGGTCGGCGAACCTGTTCACGACGGCCTCCGACCTGTTCCCGCGCCGCGCGGTCGCGTCGGTGGTTGGTATCGGCGGGATGGCCGGCTCGATCGGCGGCGTGCTGTTCTCGGAAGTGATCGGCCAGGTGCTGCAGCGCACCGGCCACTACTGGGTGCTGTTCGCGATCGGTGCATCGGCCTATCTGATCGCGCTGGCCGTGATGCATGTGCTCACGCCGAAGATGAAGCCCGCGAAACTCGACGCGTAAGCGCATTCCGGCAAACGAATGCGCCGCCCTCGGGCGGCGCTTCCTTTTTGCGTTGGGGAAAAGTGCGCGTCGCGACCGCGTCAGCTCGCCGAGGCCGTCGACGCGCGCATGATCAGCCGCGGCTCGAACGTCGAATAGCTCGCGTCGGTGCGCCCGGCGAGCGCGTCGATCAGCTTCTGCATCGCGAGCTCGCCCATGTTCTCGCTCTGGATGTCGACGGTCGTCAGCGCGGGCGCCGCGTATGCGCCATACGGCACGTTGTCGATGCCGGCGACGGACACGTCCTGCGGCAGCCGGAAGCCGAGCGACGCGGCCTCCTTCATGAAGCCGAGCGCGATCAGGTCGTTGTAGCAGATCACGGCTTGCGGGCGCTGCGGCCCGAGCATCACGCGCGAGCACGCGCGCTCGCCGGCCTCGGCGGTCGGCGCGTGCGCGTCGTGCACGTCGAGCGTGAGCCCCGCTTCGGCGAGGCAGTCGCGCGCGCCCTGGATCCGTTCGTCGTTCACGCGCGCGGTGCCGAAGCCGAGATACGCGATGCGCGTGTGGCCGAGGTTGAGCAGGTGACGCGCGAGCATGTAGGTCGACAGCCGGTTGTCGATGCCGACGCTCGGAATCGGCAGGCCGGGGCTGCGACGCAGCAGCACGAGCGGCTTGTTGAGGTCGAGCATCCAGCCGGCTTCCTCGTCGGGCATCCGCGTGCTGACGATCAGCCCGTCGACGCGCTGCGCGAGCGCTTCGATCAGCGAGCGTTCGCGCGTCTGGTTCTCCTCGGTGTCGACGAGCAGCAGCGTGTAGTCGTGTTGCAGCGCGACGCGGTTCGCGCCTTTCACGACGTTCGTGAAGTGCGGGTTGCTGATGTCGAGGATCACGAGGCCGATGGTGCGCGTGCGGCCGGTGATCATCGAACGCGCGAGCGGGTTCGATCGGTAGCCGAGCCGCTCGATGGCTTCCTTCAGCCGTGCCTCGACGGTCGGCGAGAAGCGCTGCGTGCCGTTCACGTACTTCGATACCGTCGCGACCGACACGCCGGCTTCCGCGGCCACGTCGCGGATCGTCGGGGAAACTTTTTTCATCCGAAGGGTAACGTTTTCGTTCGATAACGCCGGATTGTGGCAGAAAAAGCCCGCGTGCGGCCGTACGGCGATATCGGGAAAATGCGGATGGCCGCGAACAGGTCCGACCATTGACGTTCGGCGCGGCGTCCGCGTATAGTTGGAAAACGTTTTCCGGTTTAGATCAGATCCAAGGAGATTCGATGAACGCCTCATCCACCGCCGCGCGCAAACCGTTCGGCCGCCTGCTGCTGACGGGCGCGGCCGGCAACCTCGGCCGCCAGTTGCGCGGCGCGCTCGCCGACTGGGCCGACGTCGTGCGCGTCAGCGACATCGCGGCGCTCGGCGACGCGGCCGCCCATGAAGAGCTCCGCGTCGTCGATCTGGCCGATCGGCCGGCCGTGATGCAGCTCGTCGAAGGTGTCGACGCGATCGTCCATCTCGGCGGCATTTCCGTCGATGCGCCGTTCGACGATCTGGTCGGCGCGAACATCACCGGCACGTACAACCTGTACGAAGCCGCGCGCAAGCACGGCGTGAAGCGCGTCGTGTTCGCGAGCTCGAACCATGCGATCGGTTTCCATCCGGTCACCGAAGTGCTCGATGCCGATGCGCCGCTGCGCCCGGACAGCCTGTACGGCGTGACGAAATGCTTCGGCGAATCGCTGTCGCGCTACTACTTCGACCGCTTCGGGATCGAAACCGTATGCCTGCGGATCGGTTCGTCGTTCGAGGTGCCGAAGAATCCGCGCATGCTCGTCACGTTCCTCAGCTATCGCGATTTCATCGAGCTCGTGCGCTGCTCGCTGCTGACGAACCGCGTCGGGCACGCGATCGTCTACGGCGCGTCGGACAACCCGGTGAAGTGGTGGGACAACACGAAGGTCGGCTTCCTCGGCTTCCGCCCGCGCGACAGTTCCGAGCAGTTCGCGGAACTGTTCCCGGTGACGGCGCCGACCGCCGAGTACGATGATCCCGCGCAGCGGTTCCAGGGCGGCGGGTTCGTCGTCGGGGAGCCGATGGAGCGGAAGGTGTCGTAAGCGCTGCCGGCGTCGCCGGCGTCAATCGTCAACGCAGGATATCGGTTGCCTTGTGCCGTTCGTCGACACCGTCGATCAGGATCAACGGGCCGCTCGCGTGGCGTGCGCGCAGCGGCTGGATTTGCCGGTACGCATCCGAGTCGTACCACGCGCGCGCCGCGTCGAGATCGGGAAACGCGATCGCGATCAGGTCGCCGCGCCACACGCCTTCGCGCACTTCGGGCCGTGCGCCGTGAATCACGAAATGGCCGTCGTACGGCGCGAGCGTGCCGTCGATCCGTTCGAGGTATTCGACGATGTCGTCGCACATCTCGACGTCGTGCAGGTGGGCGATGGCATAGGCGGTCATGGCGGGCTCCTTGGCGGGATGCGGTGCGTGAGTCGATGGGGCCATGATCGCGGCGCGGGCGGCGCGCGTCGATTACCTGCGACGTAAGCAAATCGCGACAACCGCGCCGTGTCGCGCTTCAGGTCGCGAGCGCATCGATCGACGGACGACGCGACGCAATCCCGCAGCACACTCCATCACGCCCGCTTGCGCGCAGGCCGCACGACGGGCGCCGGTTCCAGCGGCTCGCTGGCCTGCTCGCACAGCCGGTCGAGCATCCGCTGCGCGGCGCCCGTGCAATCCTCGCCGGCCGGCTTGTTTTCGATCGCGTCGATCAGCGTTTCCAGATGCTGCCGGTTCTGCGCGAGACGCCGTTCGAGCAGCGCGATTTCATCGACCTTGTGCCGCAGCGCGACCAGCAGTTCGTCGTGCGGCCATGCGCCGAGATCCGGCGGCAGCACCGCGCGGATTTCGTCGAGCGAGAAGCCCGCGCACTGCGCGCGGTCGATGATCGCGAGCCGCGTCAACGCTTCCGGCCCGTATTCCCGATAACCGTTCGCCTGCCGGCGGGCCGGTTCGAGCAGGCCGCTCGCTTCGTAGAAGCGGATGCGCGACGCCGCGAGGCCGCTCGCCTTCGCCAGTTCGCCGATTTTCATGGTGGGCTCCAAAAGGGCTTGACCTTAAAGTTGACTTTAAAGTTATCGTTGGGCATCGTCAATCGAGGATGCTCACCATGAATCTGTTTGCGCCCCTGACACTGCCCAACGGGGCGGTGATTCCGAACCGTCTGGCCAAGGCCGCGATGGAAGAAAACATGGCCGACGCGGACCACGCGCCGTCCGACGCGTTGCTGCGCCTGTACCAGGCGTGGGCCGACGGTCAGGTCGGCCTGATCCTGACCGGCAACGTGATGGTGGACGGCCGCGCGATGACGGGGCCGAACGGCGTCGTGCTCGAAGGCGACGCGCATCTCGATCGCTTCCGCCGCTGGGCGCAGATCGCGCGCTCGGGCGGCGCGCACGTGTGGATGCAGATCAATCACCCTGGGCGCCAGATGCAGGCGGCGCTCGGCCAGACGACGCTCGCGCCGTCGGCCGTGCCGCTCGCGCTCGGCGCGCTGTCGAAGCAGTTTCCGGTGCCGAAGGAAATGACCGCAGCCGATATCGCCGACGTGCGGCAGCGCTTCGTGCGCGCCGCGCAGCTCGCCGAGCAAAGCGGCTTCACCGGCGTGCAGGTGCACGCGGCGCACGGCTATCTGCTGAGCCAGTTCCTGTCGCCGGTGACGAACCGCCGGCAGGATCAATGGGGCGGCAGCATCGAGAATCGCGCGCGCCTGCTGCTCGATATCGTGAAGGCGGTGCGCGCGGCGGTGTCGCCGGCCTTCGTCGTCGCGGTGAAGCTGAACTCGGCGGATTTCCAGCGCGGCGGCTTCAGCGCGGACGACGCGAAGCGCGTGGTCGAACTGCTGAATCCGCTCGGCGTCGATCTCGTCGAACTGTCGGGCGGCAGCTATGAAGTGCCGGCGATGCAGGGCGAGGCACGCGATGGGCGCACGCTCGCGCGCGAAGCGTATTTCCTCGAATTCGCGCGCGACATCACCGCCGTCGCGCGGATGCCGCTGATGGTCACGGGCGGGATCCGCCGCCGTGCGGTGGCCGAGCAGGTGGTGGACAGCGGGGTGGCGATGGTCGGCATCGCGACCGCGCTGTCGATCGACCCGAACCTGCCGCGCGACTGGCGCGCCGGCAAGGACAGCGCGCCGGTGTTGCAGCCGATCCGCTGGAAGAACAAGGCGCTGGGCGCGCTGGCGAACATGGCCGTCGTCAAGTTCCAGCTCGCGCGGCTCAGCGAAGGGCGCCGCCCGCACCCGCGGGTGTCGCCGTTGCGCGCGCTGGTGCGGGAGCAACTGGCCGCGCAGTGCCAGACGCGGCGCTACCGGAAGTGGATGGCGGGCCCGCGTGCGTGACGGGCGCCTCCGGATTGGCGGCGGCGATGCCGAAGGCTGACCGGCACACCGCCGCGCCCGTGCCCGTGCCGCCTTGCACGTTGCGCGGCGGCGTGCGCGCTCAGAAGCGGTAGTTCGCCAGCACCTCGAACCGCCGGTCATTGCCGAGCAGATACTGCGTCTCGTTGTAGTACGCGGACTGCACGTAGCGGCGATTGAACACGTTGTACGCGCGCGCGGTGATCGTCGTGTCCTTGCGCGGCTTCCACGCGAGGCCGAGATCGACGGTCGTGTACGACGGCATCACGAGCTGGTTCGCGGTGTCGGCGAACCGCTTGCCGACGTACTTGACGCCCGCGATGCCCGTCCAGTCTGGCGCGAAGCGCCAGCTCACCCACAGGTTCGCGAGCCGTTGCGGCACCGATACCGGCACGTTGCCCGCGCGCGATACGGTCGCGCCGCCTGACGACTGCTGGAAATCGTCGTATTTCGCGCGCAGGATCGACACGTTCGCATCGACGCGCCAGTCCTTCGCGATCTCCGCGCCGACCGTCGCCTCCAGCCCGCGCGACGACTGCTGGCCGACCTGGATCGACTGGTTCGGGTTCACCGGGTCGGCCGTCAGCAGGTTGCTCTTGACGATCCGGTACGCGGCGAGCGTCCATTCGGCCTTGCCGTCGAGGAACGACTGCTTGACGCCGATCTCGATCTGCCGGCCGGTCGCGAGCGTGAAGTTCGCCTTCGATGAATTCAGCGACAGCAGCGAGCTGACCGGATCGGCCGCGACCGAGTACTGGCCGTACACGGCGAGGCCGGGCCGCACGTCGTACACGGTGCCGATGCGCCAGCCGGTATTCGCGAACACCTTCGTGAATGCGCCGCCGTTCACGAGATCGTCGCGGTTCACGCTTGCATGGTCGTAGCGCAGCCCGCCGATCACCGACCAGCGCGGCGTGATCTCGAGCCGGTTCTCCGCGAACAGCGCGTACTGGTTCGACTGGCTGCGGTACTTCGGAAACGTGCCGGCCGTATTGATGAAACGGCCCGGATCGAAGTCGAACGGATCGACCGTCGACGTGCCCGCATACGGCGAGTTGTTGTCGTGCTGGAACGTCGTGTGGTTGAACTCGACGCCCGCCGAAAACGTGTTGCGCATCCCGAGCAGCACACTGCCGACGTTGGCCGTCGTCACGTTGCCGTACTGCTCCTGGTCGTGAAAGATCTCGGTGTAGCTGCTGCGCCGGACTTGCGCGCTCGACGGCAGATACGTGTAGTACTCCGCATCCTTCCAGTGACGGTTGCTCTTCATCCGGTACAGCGTGCTCGTCACGTTCAGGCCGTCGCTCGGCTGCCAGTTCGCCGATACGGTGGCCCAGCTGTCGCGGAACGCGATGTCGGCGTCGCCGACGTTGTAGTTCTTCTTGTCGAGCGCACGATCGCGCGCGCCGTTGACGAGCGGCACGCCGAAATACTGCATCGGATGCATGAAGCCCTGCGCGTACGATGCCGTCACGGACAGGTCGGGCGTCACGTCGTAGCGCAGCGCGCCGGAGACCGACAGGTTGCGCGATGCCGCGATCGACCCAGTTGGACGATCGGTTGCCGCTGATGTCGAAGCGGTACGACAGCTTGTCGTTGATCGCGCCGCCGCTGCCGAACGCGGCGCGCGCCGTACCCTCGGTGCCGCCGCCGATTTGCAGTTCGTTGCGGATCGGCGTGCGCGTCGGCTTCTTCGGGACGATGTTGACCACGCCGCCGATCGCGCCTTCGCCGTAGATCACCGAGGCGGGGCCGCGCAGCACGTCGATATGGTCGACCGACCACGTGTCGAACGGGAACGTGACGCCAATCGCGCCGTACGGGCGCACGCCGTCGTACAGCTGCGTGACCGACGACGCGCCGACGAAGCCGCGCGCGGCGAGCTCCGAGTTGCCGTTGCCCGGATGCGGCGACGCGCTGATGCCGGCGGCGCGGCTCACGGCGTCGATGATCGAGCTGTCGCCGCGCGTGTCGAGTGTCGCGCGGCTGATCTGTTCGACGCTCGCGGGCGTTTCGAGCGGCGACAGCCCGAGATGGCTGCCCGTGTCGAGCGGTTGCGTCAG
This sequence comes from Burkholderia sp. AU32262, assembly GCF_020419985.1. Lineage (NCBI taxonomy): Bacteria > Pseudomonadati > Pseudomonadota > Betaproteobacteria > Burkholderiales > Burkholderiaceae > Burkholderia > Burkholderia sp. AU32262. Next base: position 278,995 of record NZ_JAIZRS010000002.1, on the reverse strand, counting down.
GGCGGGCGCCTTCTGCGCGTCGACGCGAATCGGTGCGAGCGTGGCGCCGGTGCCGTCAACGCCACTTTCCTGTGCCTGCCCGGCCGGCGACAGCGCCGCGAGCACGGCAGCAGGCAGCATCAATCTGAACTTCATTGTTTCGGGTTCCTTTGAATGGGGGAAGCGCTTGCATCGATCACGCCGCGGCGGCAGCCGCGCGGCCGAACAGCAGCCGATCGATCAACCAGACCGCGACGATCGTCAGCCCCATCAACGGGAAGACGATGCCGAGCAGCACGAGCCCGGCGATCCAGCCGCGCATCGGCGGCGTGCCGCGTTCGCGCGACGGTGCGCCCAGCGTCCCGGCCGGGCGGCGCTTCCACCACATCACCGTGCCCGTGACGGCCATCGCGGCCAGCCCGAGCGACAGCACCGCGCAGATGATCTGGTTCGCGAGCCCGAAATATCGGCCCATGTGCAGCGACGTGCCGTACGACACGGCTCGCGCTACCGCGCCGTAGTCGTCATAGCGGATGTCCTTCAAGACGGCGCCGCTGTACTGGTCGACGTAGATCGTGCGTTCGGCCTTCGGGTCGGCCGGAAAGTACGACGCGGTGAACACGCCGTCCGCGCCGGACGGCAGCGCGAGCGTGTAGCCGCTCGTCACGCCGAGCCCGGCGACGATCGCGATCGCGCGGGCCAGCGGCAGCGGCGCGGGCGTCGGCGCGGACGGCGAATGCGGCACGGGCACGTTGCCGACCGCCCACGGCGTCTGCGGCAACGGCAGGTCGTCCATCACCATTCCCGGCATCGATTCGCCGGCGTCGTGGTGATGGCCGGACGGCGCGGCCGCCTGCGCACGCGCAGTCTCGGGCGTCGCTGCGGCGCCGGGGCGCGTCGAGCGCACCGATGCACCGCCCCACGCGCCTTCCGGCGCGCCGAGGTTCACGGTCGCGGCGAGCGCCTTGAAGTTCTTGCCCCACGAGCCCGACCACGGCAGCCCGGACAGGATGAACGCGATCGTGCCGGCCGCGAGCCAGATACCGGCCGTCGCGTGAAGGCTCTTCCACAGCGGCCGGCCGCGCAGCGACAGGTCGGGCCGCAGCGCGCGCCCGACGCTTGCCGCGCCGCGCGGCCACCACAGCGCGATGCCGGTGCCGATCATCACGAAGGTCCAGCACGCGGCGAGTTCCATCAGCAACTCGCCGGTCTTGCCGAGCAGCAGCTTGCGATGCAGCATCCGGTCGACCTGCATGAAGCGGTTCTCGACGCTGAGCGTGCCGAGCACGCTGCCGTCGTACGGGTTCACGTACACGCTCTCGCGGCTGCCGTCGCGCAGCCGGAAAACGTACTCGGCGCTGCGATCCGGCGCGGTGGCGACCTGCACGGAAATCGGCGTCGCGCCGGCCGGCATCGCGGTGCGGGCGCGGGCGAGCAGCGTGTCGGCATCGAGTCGCGGCGTCGCGCGCGGCTCGACGATCAGCCGGTGCGGATACAGCAGCGGCTCGATCTGCGGCTGGAAGCAATAGAGCGTGCCCGTGATCGCGAGGATCACGAGGAACGGCATCACGAACAGGCCGGCATAGAAATGCCAGCGCCAGAGCGTCCGGTAACCGGCGCTGGCGGAACGGGCGGGCGAGATGGCCCGATCGACGGTGGTCGACATGGTGTGAACTCCTCGGGTTCGTCGAGCGGCGGGAGCGGCGTGGGCCGGCTGCCGTCGACGTGCGTCACACCCGCGTGCATGCATCGCCGCAGGCAGGCGGCGCGGCCCGCCGCGCAAACGGTGCGCGGGGCGGCGCCGCCCGCGCGAGGCGGGCATGCGAGTGAACGCGTGAATCAGGTCGGGTGAAACGAACGGCGTGAACGCGCATGCACGTCGACGTGCACGCGCCACGGGGCGGAACGTTCAGCAGAACAGAGGAGGCGCGCGGGAGGGCGGGCGATCGTCGAATATCGATCGCACGAAAGGAAGGCTGTCGAATTGAACGCGGAAGCGCCGCGGCGGCGCCGCGGGGAACAGCAGCACCAGCAGCGCGAACGATGCGAGCGCGGTGAACAGCGCGGCGCCGAATGCGCACAGGCCGTCGCCGTGGCCGGAGGGCGCGGCCTTGTCGGCGTGCGCGTCATGCTCGAGCGCGTCGACGAGCGCGCGCATCGTTGGCCGGCGTGATCGGCGCGCTCGCGTCGAAGCGGGCGGCCAGCGCGGCGCTCGTGACGATCAGCGGGCCTTGGCCGGAACACAGCACCACCGAGCCCGCATCCGGACCGTCCGGATCGAGCATCACGGCGCCCGACATCAGCGCGCGGGACAGCAGCGTCACGAGGAGGAACCCCCACAGCAACTGTCGCGCGACGCCTGGCCGGAGCAGGAAGCGGCGAAGTGCGTTCATGGCGCGCGATTGTACCTCCGTTTGCGCGGAGGGGCAGGCGGGCCGTGCGTGTGCCGTGGGGCGAATCACGCATGGCCGGCGTGGCCGCGCCGGTCCTGCGCGACCTCCGGTCGGTTGCGCCCGCTCACACCGGATACGCGTCGTCGACCTTCAGGTTCGCGAGCCGGAACAGCGTGCGCAGCGTCTGCGGATGGATGTCGCGGTGCGCGGCGAGCGACGTCAGCATGAAGTCGAGCACCTTCGCGTAGCGGAGCAGCACGAGGCAGCGTGCGAGATCGGGCGCGCGGCCGCGCATGTCTTCGGCGAGCGTGACCATTTGCGTCGACAGCGTGCGCGCCATCTCGAGTTCCATCTGCTGTTTTTCGGTCCAGTCGGGCAGCGGCTGTTCGAGCACCTTCGCGAGGAAGAGCTGGAACGACGAATCGGACGAGTTGGGCTGCGCATCCATGAAGAGCCTCGTTGCGTGTGCATATCGTACGGGCGGATCCGTGGAGCGCCCGAGGGTGAATCATGTCCGCGCGGTATGGGGCGCGGCTTCTGCCCGAACGGAATGCAGATTCCGTACCAGCCCCGTCGGACGATTGTTGAGCAATGTTGAGCCGTGATACGGCATCGGTCGGCGAGTCCCGCCGGGACTGGATCGCGCAGGCGATCGAGGAGGGTGTCTACGGGCGGGAGGTGGGCGGACCCGGGCGCCCGACGCGGCGCGACGATGCGAAATGCTTCATGTATGTAACGTAACGCGGACCTCGGGCGGGCCGCGCGTATCTGCCGGCGAACGGCCGGCATCGCGCGTGCCGTGCGGTTGCGCCACGCCCGCCGTGCGTCCGCTGCCGGGAAACGTCTGCATGGCGCGTGTGCCGCCGCGTCGCGCGAACCGGCGGCGCGCGCGCCGGTTGTTTCAAAACAGAGACGGTCCGGCGCGCGGCGATCGGTTGCATGGTCACGCAACTGGCCCAGCGAATCGCCGCGCAATTGTCCATGGGCACACGGTGCGGGTTTGCCGACAATCTCCCAATCATCTCCCGAGGTGCGACATGAACGTCCACGCCTTCTTCTCCGCCAACCTGCTGCTTGCCTACACCGCCTATTTCATCGGCACGGCCAGCCCCGGCCCCAGCAATCTCGCGATCATGTCGGTCGCCGCGAACCAGGGCCGCAAGGCGGCGCTCGCGTTCGCGCTCGGCGTGATTTCAGGGTCGATGTTCTGGGCAACGGTGGCGGCGCTCGGCGTCTCGGCCGCGCTGCTCGCGTGGTCGAAGCTGCTGGTCGCGATCAAGGTGTTCGGCGGGCTGTACCTGCTGTGGCTCGCGTTCAAGTCGGGGCGCATGGCGTTGTCGGGCCCGCCGGCGGCAACCGCGAACGCGGCGCGCGAGCAGCGGCTGTCGCGTTTCTACGTGCGCGGCGCGATGCTGCACCTGACCAATCCGAAGGCGATCCTCGTGTGGGTGTCGATCGTCGCGCTGTCGTCGAACGGCGCGGGCGGCGCGCACGGCGCCGTCGTGCCGGGCTGCCTCGCGATCGGCTGCGTGGTGTTCGGCGGCTACGCGCTGGTGTTCTCGATGGACGGTGCGCGCCGGCTGTACGTGCGCGGGCGGCGTGCGATGGAAGCGTGTCTTGCCGTCGTGTTCGGCGTGGCGGGCGTTCGGCTGCTGGCGACGAACGTCTAGCCGTGCAGCGTGTGCCGGAGCCTGCGCCGCACCGGCGTGCGACGGAGGTTCCGGCATCGATCAAGCCGGCTTCAGAAAATGAAGCCCGTATTGATGAACTTCGAGTGGTGATCCGACACGATCGAGTCGAGCAACTGCTTGCTGCTGTCGGTCTGCTTCGCCGCGACCATCGAGCGAATCGAGAACGCGCGCAGCGCGTCGCTCACCGACAGCGTGCCTTCCGCCGAATCCTTGCGCCCCGCGAACGGGAACACGTCGGGCCCGCGCTGGCACTGACAGTTGATGTTCACGCGGCACACCTGGTTCACGAGCGGATCGACGAGCGCGCCGATCTGCGCCGGATCGGAACCGAAGATGCTGACCTGCTGGCCGTGCTCCGACGTCGTCACGTAATCCAGCGCGGTATCGACGTCGTCGAACGGCGCGACCGGAATGATCGGCCCGAATTGCTCCTCGCGGTACAGCTTCATCCCTTCGGACACCGGATACACGACGGCCGGGTAGAACAGCGTCTTGCTGAACTCGCCGCCCTGGTGGTTGACGACCTGCGCGCCTTTCGCCTTCGCGTCGTCGATCGCGTCGGTCATGTACGCGGTGCGATGCATGCCCGGCAGCGGTGTGATGCTGACGCCCTTTTCCCACGGCATGCCGATCTTCAGCTGTTCGAGCGCGGCGGTGAAGCGCTTCAGGAATTCGTCGACGATCGAGCGATGCACGAGCAGCATCTTCAGCGCGGTGCAGCGCTGGCCGTTGAACGACAGCGCGCCGAGCAGGCACTCCTTCACGGTGAGGTCGAGATCGGCGTCGGGCAGCACGATCGCCGCGTTCTTCGCGTCGAGGCCGAGGATCGCGCGCAGCCGGTGCGACTTCGGGTGCTGCTTCTTCAGGTGATCGGCGACCTTGCTCGAGCCGATCAGCGCGAGCACGTTGATCTTGCCCGACGCGAGCATGTGCGGCACGACCACCGCGCCCGGTGCGTAGATCGTGTTGATCACGCCCTTCGGGAACGCGTCGCGGAACGCCTCGAGCAGCGGTTCGAACAGCAGCGTGCCGTACTGCGGCGGCTTGAACACCACGGTGTTGCCCATCAGCAGCGCGGGGATCAGCGTCGCGAAGGTTTCGTTCAGCGGATAGTTGTACGGGCCCATGCACAGCACGACGCCGAGCGGCGTGCGGCGGATCTGGCCGATCGTGCCTTCCGCGATCACGAAGCGCGAGTTCGCGTTGTCGAGCTCCTTCAGCGCGTCGATCGTCTGCGTCATGTAGGTGACGGTGCGGTCGAACTCCTTCTGCGAATCGGCGAGGCTCTTGCCGATCTCCCACATGATCAGGTTCACGACGAGTTCGCGCTGCGCGACCATCCGCTTGATGAAGTCCTGCATGCACGCGATGCGCTGCTCGACCTTCATCGTCGGCCACTCGCCGCGGCCGGCGTCGTACGCGCGTACCGCGGCGTCGAGCGCCGCGTCGCTTTCCGTTTCGCCCATCACCGGGTAGCTGCCGATCTCGACCTGCTCGACGCTGCCGTCCGCCTGCCGCACGCATACCGGCGACAGCACGGTCTTGGTGGCGCCGTCCCACGGTCGCAATTCGCCGTCGACGAGCGACACGCGCTGGTGGATCGGCGAAGCCAGCCGGAATTCGGCGGGAATCTCTTGTAACGCGGGAAACAGGTGCTGCAGGGAGGCGGAATCGGGCATGACGGTCTCGTTTGACGGGGTGTCCGGGAAGGACGGGCGATGCGAATCCTGAGCGGAATGATCCTCGATCCTGAATCGGCATCATGACGCGCACGCGGCTGCGCGTCACGCGCGAATGTGGCCGATCCGGCGAATGGAACCAGTTCCATTTAAAAGGAACGCCGCAGCGAATGCAACAACGGGGAATCACGTCGCAATTGCCGTAAGTATTTAGAAAGACTGTTTCCGAATCGCCGGTATAGCCGCTCGGGTGCAATCGCAAACGTTTTACTTCGGCCGAATTGAGCGGATAATGGCGCGACGCGGTGAGGAAAAAAATGCAGTGAACCTGAGAGCAAACGCAGTGAAGAACAGAAGAAGATCCGCCGCGCCGCCGATACGAGGTCGGCTGCCCGGAGCGCCGGGTCGGGGTTGCCCGGTCCGGCGCGCACCGGACGATTGAATCGGTCGCGCCTGCTTGTCTCGATCCTTCGTGATCCTCTCCAGCTTCTCCATCGCCGTATCCCGAATCCTGCCTTTTACCGATCGTCGCCACACGAGACGATCGATTCAATTCTTTCGTTTACATTACGAATCAAGCCGCTCGACGGCCTGAAACGGAAAGGTATTCGTCAGGAATACAGAGCGCGCTCCACGTCCGCGTTGCGGGCAGGCGACATGCCGCAAATTAATTAAAAACACGAATCATTCTCGTTTATTATTTCGCCGCATTACGAGCCGTGACCGGACGTCACGGCTTTTTTCGTGCCGGGTGCGCGGCCGGCGTGCCCCGTTCGTCGCTTTCTTCACTACCTCTACGTTCACGATGAAACTCAACAAGAGCGCGTGCCATGCGCTTCTGATCGCCACGTCGCTGGCCGGCGCCCGCACTTCGTTCGCGCAGGCGAGCGACGCCGCGGCGACCCTGCCCGCGATTTCCGTCAACGCGGCCGCCGAGCACGCGTCGTACGACGGCGGTCATTCGCGCGCGGCGACCAAGACCGACATGTCGCTGATGGACGTGCCGCAGACCGTGAACGTCGTGCCGCACGCGGTGATCGAGGATCAGAACGCGACGTCGCTGCAGGACGCGTTGCGCAACGTGCCGGGCGTCGGCTTCTCGGTCGGCGACGGCCAGCGCGACCAGATCACGATCCGCGGCTTCAACAGCATCACGGACCAGTACGTCGACGGCATTCGCGACGACGCGCTCTACTACCGCGACCTGTCGAACGTCGATCGCGTGGAGGTGCTGAAGGGGCCGGCGGCCGTGCTGTACGGGCGCGGCTCGGCGGGCGGCATCGTGAACCGCGTGCTGAAGCGGCCGCAGGCGAACCCGGTGAACGACGTGGGCGTGACGCTCGGCACGCGCGGCGAGCGGCGCGGCGAGTTCGACCTCGGCTGGAACGCGAACGACGCGGCGCGCTTTCGCATGACCGGCGCGGCCGAGAATTCGAACAGCTTCCGCGACAAATTCCAGCTCAACCGGCAGGCGATCGCGCCGTCCGCGCAGTTCAAGCTCGACAGCGACACGGTGCTGAACGTCGAATTCGACTACCTGCACGACCGCCGCACGTCCGACCAGGGGATTCCCGCGTATCGCGGCCGGCCGGTCGACGTGCCGATCAACACGTACTACGGGTCGGCCGACGGCGGGAACAGTTCGTACAACGACGTCTCCGCGAAAAGCGCGACGGTGTCGCTCGATCATCGCTTCAACGATTCGCTGTCGTTTCACGGCGCGATCCGCGCGTACGACTTCTCGCTCGAGCGGAAGAACTACGTGACGTACGAGCCGATCAAGACCGCCGCGCACCCGGTCGTCACGCTCGACCAGTCGACGCGCCAGCGCACCGACCACGGCATCGACGGGCTGTTCGAGCTCACGCAGAAGACGTCGCTGTTCGGCATGCGCCACGAGCTGCTGTACGGGCTGGAGCTGTCGCAGCAGCAGAAGTTCGACACGATCTACAGCGTGACGAAGGTCGCGAACTACGATCTCTTCAATCCGCAGCCGGTCGTCCTGCCCGGCGTGCCGATCGGCGCGCGTGCGAAGACGAACGCGTCGACCGTCGTCGGGCTCGCGGGCGTGTACGCGCAGGACCTGATCTCGCTGACCGAACACTGGAAGGTGCTCGCCGGCCTGCGCTTCGACTACCTGAACCAGATCCGCCACGACTACACGTCGTCGAACGTCAATCTCGACCGCACCGATCACGCGTGGAGCCCGCGTGTCGGCCTGATCTACGAACCGCTCGACTGGCTCACGCTGTACGGGTCGTTCAGCCAGTCGTTCTCGCCGCTGGCCGACACGCTGATCAGTTCCGGCGCGTTCTCGAACGGCGCCGCGCTCGCGCCGCAGAAGACCACCGCGTATGAAGTCGGCTCGCGCTTCGACCTCGGCGGCAAGGCGACGGCCAGCGTCGCGCTGTTCGACATGCGCCAGACCAACCAGCAGATCGGCGACCCGGCGAATCCCGGCTACGCGCTGCCGATCGGCACGCAGCACGTGCGCGGGATGGAGCTCGGCTTCACCGGCGAGATCGCGCCGAAGTGGTCGGTGTATGCGGGTTACGCGTACCTGAACGGCACGGTGGACGGTTCCGCGCAATCGACGGCGGCCGGCCTCTCGCTGTCGAGCAACACGCCGGGGCTGATGCCGCGTCACAGCGCGAGCCTGTGGCTCAAGCGCGAGCTGCCGTACGGCTTCTATGCGGCGGCCGGCATGCAGTTCCAGTCGGCGCGCTATACGTCGGCGAGCGATCTCGTCACGCTGCCGTCGTTCACGGTCTTCAACCTGGGCGCCGGCTATCGCAGCAAGAAGGTCGACGTGACGCTCACGCTCGACAACCTGTTCAATCGCCGCTACTTCATCGCCGCGCACGGCAACGCGGACCTGTACAACATGCCGGGCGATCCGCGCACGCTGACCGCCACGGTGAAGTGGCACATGTAACGCACGCGGTGCGCGACAATGCGGGTCTTCGTCACGACGACCCGCGCCCCTGACTGCCCATGATCCGCCACACGATCGATGTATCGAGCCTGACCGGCCGCGCCCGCGCGCTGTTTCTATCGTTGCTGGTATGCGGCCCGGTCGCGGCCGGTGCGCAGACGATCGCGGCGGATGCCGAGCCGGGGTGCCACGCGATGCATGTCGACCGGACGATCACGCTGTCGGGGCGCTACGCGCTCGACTACGGCGACGAATCGCTCGGGTCGGACGTGTGGTTCGAAGAGGACGATGCGTCCGCCCGGCGCTTGCCTGATCGCTCGCAACGCGCGGGCGTGATCGTTTTCACGAACCAGCGCGAGGCGGCCCGCGGGCTGCGGCTGCCCGCGGCGCAGCCGCGCGGCGTATGCCGGTTCGACGGGCGCGCAACGCTCGTGATTCGCGATCTGGAGACCGCGTGCCCGGGGCTGGAAACGCCCGATCGCGCGCGGCTGCTGAGGGTCGTGGCAGCCGACGTGCCGGCGCGGCACGCCTGCGGCGCCACCGCGCCATGACGCCGGCGCGGCGGCGCCCTTACTCGACGTCCTCGTCGTCCGCCTCGTCGGCGTCGTGCGCGTCGCGCTCGGGCGCCGCATACGCGCTCGCCTGTTCGAGCAGCCACCCGCGGAACGATTCCAGCGGCTTGCTGTGGCTGAACTCCGTCGGATACACGAGGTAGTACGCCGAATCGCCGACGGTGGCCGCATCGCACGGCACGACGAGGCCGAGCTGCTGCAACTGTTCCTCGACGAAGAATTTCGGCACGAGCGCGACGCCGAGCCCGGCCGCCGCCGCGCTGATCAGCATCGTATGCAATTCGTAGCGCACGCCCTGCATCGTGCGGATGTCCTCGACGCCGTGCGTCTCGAACCACTGCGCCCACGCGCCGGGGCGCGTGGTCGAGTGCAGCAGCGGATACGCGAGCAGATCCTCGACGCGCTCGACGGGGCCCTTCAGCAGCGCGGGCGAGCAGATCGGCACGACTTCCTCGCCGAACAGGTAGTCGGACGACGTGCCGGGCCAGGTCGGCTTGCCGTAGTGGATCGCGGCTTCGAAGTGCGTGTCCTCGAACGAGAACAGGTCGGTGCGGCTGCCCATGTTCACGCGCACGTCGGGCGTGCGGTCGTAGAAGCTCTTGATGCGCGGGATCAGCCAGTGCGACGCGAAGGTCGGCAGCACCGCGAGTTCCAGGTAGCCGCCGCCGCTGCCGTGCGCGATGATCGACAGCGTGTCGCGGTCGAGCGCCTCCAGCGCGCGCCGCACCTGCGTGCCGTACAGCTTGCCGGCGCGCGTCAGCACGACGCGCTGCTTCACGCGCGCGAACAGCCGCACGCCGAGGCTCGCTTCGAGCGTCGCGATCTGCCGCGACACGGCGCTTTCGGTCAGGAACAGCTCCTTGGCCGCGTGCGTGAAGCTCTCATGGCGGGCGGCGGCTTCGAAGGCCACGAGCGCACCCATGTTGGGGATCTTGAATTTGCGCATGATGCTCGTTTTGTCTGATGGACGGAGCCGCCCGACGCCGGGGCGAAATGCCGGCGAAGGACGATCGATAATTCCAAAAACTCATCACATATCAATTTAATCTCGCTTTACGCGCCGCTGCAACCCTTTGAATAATGCTTGCCATGCAAGGTCAGGCGCCCGTGGGCGGCCGGCCGACGAGTGGCCGGCGCGCTTGCCGGCGGGTCCCCCCGAGACGAGAATCCCGATGCGCAATCCGAATATCGACAGCTTGCTGACGAAGCTGCTGGGACAGGCGAAGACCGACGCCCTGTTCTCGACCCTGAACATGCCGGCCATCCTCGAGGAATGGGAGGACGGCGTCGTGACCCGCGCGGAAATCGCGCAGGCGATGAACATGGCGCTGTTCGAGGGGCTGCTCGAGCGTTCGGCGAACGGCCGCGCGTACACGGCCGACGCGATCGAAAGCGGCGGCTCGGTCTATTTCGACCACGGCGCGCTGCGAACGGTGCGTTGGCCGCATACGGGCGCGCTGCCGCCGGGCGAAGCCGCATTCACGCGTATCCTGCGTCCGCTCGGCTTCCGGCTGAACGGCCGTTATCCGCTCGACAAGCTCGGCATGACGGGCCGCGCGTACGCGCACGAAGACGCGCCGGACGAAATCGCGCAGTTCTTCGTCAGCGAACTGCATCCGGAGCGCTTTTCGAAGGAATTCCAGCAGGCCGTGACGAACGTGGTCAGCTCGTCGCGCGACCCGCTGTCGCCGGCGGCCGTCGCGCTGCTGTGGGAGGTCGAGCGCGAAGGCTGGCTGCCGCTGGAAGCCGCGCACGCGCTGCTGCCGGAGATCGTCGGCGCGTTCGCGCGCCAGCACGACGTGCCGAACGAACTCGACTACGAGACGCTGCTGATGGAATCGGCGGAAATGGCGTGGATCGCGACCGAGGGCAATGCGTTCAATCACGCGACCGATCGCGTCGCCGACGTGTTCAAGCTGTCCGACGACGAGAAGGCGAAGGGCCGGCCGATGAAGCCGGAAGTCGAGCGCTCGCGCTCGGGCCGCGTGTTCCAGACGGCCTATCGCGCGGACACCGTCGAGCGCGAGTTCCGCACGCGCGACGGCGGCACCGTGAAGCGCAACGTGCCCGGTTCGTTCTACGAGTTCATCACGCGCAAGCGCACGTTCGACCAGGCGTCGCGTCGCTGGGTGACCGACCTGCGCTTCGATGCGGGCAACGCGCAGGGCATCTTCAAGATGACGGCGAACGCGGCGAAGTAAGCGCTTCGCGTCGCGCGGCAGGGAGGAAAGCAGAAGGGCCGGCGGCTGGTTTCAGCCGCCGGCCCGTTTGCGTCGACGGGGCGTCGCGTGCGTCAGAACAGGTGCGTGACCAGATAAAACAGCACCAGCAGCCCGATCGGTACGCCGAGCAGCCATGCGATCAGATATTTGCCCATGCCGTTGTCCTCCTCGTGGCCGCGACGCGGCGTGCGTCGCGGCAGGGTGAGACGACTGGCGCGTTACAGCTCGCGGTCGAATTCCTTCAATTGCTTCTCGGCTTCGTCGCGGGCGATCCCGTAACGCTCCTGGATCTTGCCGGCCAGATAGTCGCGATTGCCTTCCGCGACCGCGAGATCGTCGTCGGTCAGCTTGCCCCACTTGGCCTTCAGCTTGCCGGTGAGCTGCTTCCACTGGCCCTGGATCTTGTCCTCGTTCATCGTGTACTCCTTTCATAAGGGGAGAAAAGTGCGGCGCTCGGCCGCGGGGTAGCTCAGGCCTTCGCCTTCAGGCCGGACGCGTCGACGTGCTTCACGCCCTTGATCGCACGGGTGACGGCGATGGCCTTCTTCACGGCGGTCTTCGTCTGCAGCACGCCCGTCAGCGTGACGACGCCGTCCACCGTCTTCACGCTGATGTCAGTGCTTTCCACGCCCTTGGTGGTTGCGAGTTCACTCTTTACCTTGGTCGTGATCCACGTGTCGGTGACAGGCTGGTTCGATTCGGTCGCCATGCCGCTGTCGGTCGACGATGCCTGGGCATGCGCGTTCGTGAGCGGGGCCGCGGAAAGCAGGAACGCCGCGCTGACGGCGAGCAGGGTCGAAAGGTGCGAGGTCTTGTTCATTGATGTCCTCCTTCGATTGGCGGGTTGAATCAATCGGTGGGCGAGCACGGAGCGTTCCCGTGCGTTCCTACGCATACATGACGAGGCTTAGCGCGCGATCGGCGTGTCGTAGCCGGGCTCGCGCGGCGGCATGTCCGGGCGCGGCACGTCGGGCGGCAGCGGTACCGGCGGATCGGTGCCGGGCGCCGGTTCGGGCGGATTGTCCGGGGCCGGCTCGGGCCGCGTCGGATCGGGTGTCTGATGCAATTTCATCCTGATGTCCTCCCTCTGCGGTATGAAAGGGCAGCGCATGAGCGCCGATGCAGTACCAGCGTACCGACGCGAACGCGAGCGGACATCGCGCAAATTCACCGGGTCGGCTAGTGCGTTTGCACCGGGGGACGGAACACAGGGGCGGGAACGGCGCATGCACCACGACCCGGGCAACCCGCCGTGGCGGGCGCGCAGGCCGCGCCGCCTCGTTCGGCGGGGCACCGCACGATCGGCGGCGGCGTGCGAATGTACTATTCGGGGTAGTGCATCCGCGCCTGTCGCGCCGTTGCCCGGCACACGATCATCGCCGCACGCGGCGGCTGGCATGTGCCGCCGCCACGGGCGCGCGGCCGGCGCGCATGTTGACCGCTCATGTTGACGACAGGGACGACGATTCGATGAACGAACCAGTAGACGAACAGGTGCTCAAGTCGCATACCGACCGGCGCCAGCTGCACCAGATCATCGCGGGGCTCACCGAGGGCGTGATCCTGATCGAGCCGGACCAGCGGATCGTCTGGGCGAACGAGGCCGCGCTCGCGATGCACGGCGTGACCGAGCTTAAGGCGCTCGGCGCGGACGTCACCGAATACCGCGAGCGATTCCGGCTGCGCTACCGGAACAACCATCCGGTGCGCGACGGCCACTATCCGATGGATCGCGTGATCGCCGGCGAGGAGTTCAGCGACGTGACGGTCGAGGTCGAATCGGCCGCCGACGAGTCGGTGAGCTGGGTGCACCGCATCCGCAGCCTCGTGCTGACGAACGCGGCCGGCGAACCCGATTGCCTCGCGCTGGTGCTGCACGACGCGACCGAATGGGCGAGCGCCGAAGAGCGCTTCGAGCGCACCTTCAACGCGAATCCGGCGCCGGCCGTGATCTGCCGGCTCGACGACTTGCGTTACGTGAAGGTCAACCAGGGCTTTCTCGACATGACGGGCCACGCGCGCGACGACGTGCTCGGCCGCTCGGTGTACGAGGTCGACGTGCTGGATCAGGCCGAGCGGCGCGAGCTGGCGATCGAGCGGCTCGGCGAAGGCGCGACCATCCCGCAGATGGAAGCCGTGCTCAAACTTGCCGACGGCAGCACCAAGGCGGTGGTCGTCGCCGGGCAGCCGATCGACATGAACGGCGAGGCGTGCATGCTGTTCACGTTCATGGATCTCGAGCCGCGCAAGCAGGCCGAGCGCGCGCTGATGCAAAGCGAGGAACGCTTCGCGACGGCCTTCCGGATGGCGCCGGTCGCGACCGCGATCGTCACGGCCGACCGTTTCGAGCTGCTCGACGTGAACGATGCGTTTGCCGCGATGACGGGCCACGCGCAGGCCGACCTGCTCGGCAAATCCGCGGACGAGATCGGGCTGTGGGCCGAACGCGGCGCGTGGTCGCGGATCGAAGGCCGGCTCGCGCGCGACGGCCACGTGCGCAACGTGGACGTGCAGATCCGCACGCGCGACGGCGACGTGCGCGATTGCGTCGTGTCGGCCGACCCCGTCGCGATTCACGGGCGCGACTGCCTGCTCGTCGCGCTGCTGGACATCAGCGACCGCAAGCGCACGGAGATGGAGCTCGTCTATGCGATCGAGACCGCGATGCAGGACGCGTCGTGGTTCAGCCGCACGCTGATCGAGAAGCTCGCGAACGTGCGGCGCGCGAACGCGCCCGATGCGGGCGCCCAACTGTCCGACCTGACCGCGCGCGAGCGCGACGTGTTCGACCTGCTGTGCCACGGCCTCGCCGACAAGGAGATCGCCGGCCGCCTCGGGCTGGCGCCGAACACCGTGCGCAATCACGTCGCGACGATCTACGCGAAGCTCGACGTGCACAGCCGCGCCGAGGCGATCGTCTGGGCGCGCGAGCGGGGGATCGTCGGCGCGGCCGAAACGAACGGCGCGCGCGCCGACAAGGGCGGCGCGAAAGGCACGGACTGACGGGATCGGTGCGAATGCACCATGCGCACTGGTGCATCCGCATCTGCCGCCCGCGGCCGCCGCTTGCGATCCTGTCCGCTCGGCGGTGCCGCGCAGGCCGCTGCATTGCCGGCTTTCCTCAACCATCGCAGGAGACGACCATGGACAGGAATCGCATCGAAGGCAAGCTCAAGCAGGTCAAGGGTTCGGTCAAGGAAGCACTCGGCAAGGTGACGGGCGACCGCGAGACCGAAGCGCAAGGCGTGGCCGAGCAGCAGGCCGGCAAGCTCCAGGAGAAGGCGGGCGAGGCCGCCGATGCGGTGCGCAAGCATACGGGCACCGATCGGCACTGACCGATGACGCGGCGCCGGCCGTGGGCGTCGCGAAGGCCGGCCGGGCCGGCGCCGCGACGATGATGCGCGGCCGGCATGACGACGACCGGCCTTTACCCTGCGGCGCGGCCGCCATTCCCCACGGAATACCGCCATCCACGGCCGCCGCCGGACGGCCGTCGATCGGCCATCAGCACGGAACTTGATGACAAATCCTCACCACATAGTTCCGATATTTCGTTTGCTGGACGGGTATTGGCTACCCACAATCCCTTCACCTCTTTCGCGATGAAAGGTTCTTCGGAGACGGAGCCGCGGTGATCGTCCGGCCGGATCGGCGTGTCGCACGCGCTCCGGCACGGAAAGGCATCACCGGCGCGCAGGAGGTTGCCGACGCGTGCCAGTCTCGCGTTGCATCCCGACCCATAGAAGAAGGATTGCCATGACGTTCCGCATTCGTTCGCTTTCCGGCGTCGCGCTGACCGCCGCGCTTTTCGCATTCCAGACGGGCGCGGCCCATGCGCAGGAGACGATCGTCAAGGTCGGCGTGGCCGGCCCGCTGACGGGCGGCGGCGCGGCATACGGCAAGGACATCGAGAACGGCGTGCGCATGGCCGTCGACGAAGCGAATGCGGCGCGGACGACCGTCGGCGGCAAGCCGGTGAAGTTCGTCGTCGCGTCGCAGGACGACCAGAGCGATCCGCGCACCGGCGTGCAGGCCGCGCAGCAGCTCGCCGACGCGCAGGTGGCCGTCGTGATCGGCCACTTCAATTCGGGCACGACGCTGCCCGCGTCGAAGATCTATGCGAAGGCCGGCATTCCGATGATCACGCCGTCGGCGACCAATCCCGACATCACGCGCGCGGGGCTCGACACCGTGTACCGCGTGATCGCGACCGACACGCAGAACGCCGGCAACGCCGGTGCGTACGCCGCGAGCGTGACGAAGGCGAAGCGCATCGCGATCATCGACGATCGCACCGCGTTCGGCCAGGGCGAAGCCGACGAATTCGAGAAGGCCGTGAAGGCGAACGGCGGCACGATCGTCGCGCGCGAATTCACGAACGACAAGGCCGTCGACTTCAGCGCGCAGCTCACGAAGATCAAGAGCGCCAATGCCGATCTCGTGTTCTTCGGCGGCCTCGACGCGCAGGCCGCGATGCTCGTGAAGCGCATGCGCCAGCTCGGCATTCGCGCGCAGTTCCTCGCGGGCGGCGGCGTGATGAACGCGAACTTCATCAAGCTCGCCGGCAATGCGGCGGAAGGCGCGTCGGTATGGGAGTACGGGCAGCCGCTGTCGCGTCTCGCGAAGGGCAAGCTGTTCGAAACGAAATTCAGGCAGAAGTACGGCGTCGACATGCTCGCGTATGCGCCGTTCGCGTACGACGCGACGTGGATCGCGATCAACGCGATGCAGAAGGCGAACTCGACGAAGCCGGGCGATTTCAACGGCGCGCTGAAGGGCACGCGCTACGACGGCATCACGGGCACGATCGCGTTCACGAACACGGGTGACCTGAAGAACCCGAGCTCGACGCTGTACGAAGTGAAGAACGCCGCGTGGCAGCCCGTCACGACGAAATCGGCGGACTGAACGCAACGCGCGAGCGGGCTTTCGCGGCGATGCCGGACGTGCTGAAATAGCCGGGGCGATCGTCCGCGAAGTTTGCTCGCGGGATGCCGCGCGAGTCGCGGCACGCATCATTTACAGGCCCTGAGCCTTTTAAGTGCAACCGGAGTCAGTCGTGAGTTCTCAAGTCGTCATCGTCGGCGGTGGTGTGATCGGCAGCTCGATCGCTTATTTTCTGCGCGCCACCGATCCCACGGTCGCCGTGACCGTGATCGAACGCGACCCCACCTATGCCAAATCGTCGTCGGCGCTGTCGGCCGCGTCGATTCGCCAGCAGTTTTCCACGCCGTTGTCGATCGAGATGTCGCTGTTCGGCATCGACTTCCTGCGCACGATCGGCGAGCGGCTCGAAGTGGACGGCCACCGGCCGTCGATCGACCTGCACGAGGGCGGCTACCTGTTCCTCGCGACGCCGGCCGGCGACGCGACGCTGCGCGAGAACCATGCGCTGCAGACGCGCCTCGGCGCCGATATCCGGCTGATGGACGGCGACGCGCTGCGCGCGAAGTTCCCGTGGCTGAACGTCGACGATCTCGCGTCGGGCGCGTACGGCGTGAGCGGCGAAGGCTGGTTCGACGGCTACGGGCTCGTGCAGGCGCTGCGCAAGAAGGCGCAGGCGCTCGGCGCGCGCTACGTGCCGGTCGACGTGACGGACGTGGTGCGCGACGGCCGCAGGATCACGCATGTCGTGACGGGCGACGGCGAGCGCTACGCGTGCGACACGCTCGTCAACGCGGCCGGTGCTTGGACGCGCACGCTGTCGTCGATGATGGGCATCGACATCCCCGTGTATGCGCGGCGGCGCAGCATCTTCAACGTATCGTCGCCGGCGAAGCTCGCCGATTGCCCGCTGCTGATCGATCCGACCGGCGTGTATTTCCGGCCGGAAGGGCGCACGTATATCTGCGGCACGTCGCCGAGCCCGGATCGCGACCCGGACGACCTGCCGCTCGACGAAGTCGACCACGACCTGTTCGACGACGTGATCTGGCCGACGCTCGCGCACCGCGTGCCGGAATTCGAGGCGCTGCGCGTCGAGCATTGCTGGTCAGGGTACTACGAGTACAACGTGTTCGATCACAACGCGATCATCGGCTACCACCCCGAACTCGACAACGTCGTGTTCGCGAACGGCTACAGCGGCCATGGGCTGCAGCAAGGGCCGGCGACGGGGCGGGGCGTCAGCGAACTCATTCTGGGCGGGCGTTACGACACGCTCGACCTGTCGTCGCTCGGCTGGGCGCGTGTGCTCGAAAACCGGCCGATCGTCGAGAAGAACGTCGTGTAGTGTAGTGCGGCGTAACCGCCCGGTATGGGGTGGGCGGGATTCTCCTTGTGTCTCAAACCCGTTGGCCCGACTTTGTCGGGCCTTTTTTCGCTGCGTGCGTCAGCCAACGCCGTAGACGGCGTCGCGCAGATCGAGCGTGTACTGCCCGTTCATCCCTTCGTAGAGCGTGTTCGACAGCGACACGACGGTGAACCCGCGTGCGCGATCGACGAACCACGAATGGCCGTAGACGCCGCCCCAGCGCCAGGTGCCGACGGATTCCGGCGACGCGGCCGCCCGCGGGTCGCGCAGCACCGAGAAGCCGATCCCGAACCCCGCGCCCGGCAGGTCCGGCAATTCGAGATCGCCGGTCTGCACGCGGCCCATCTCGTCGACCAGCTCGGCCGGCAGAATCGCACCGCCGCCCGCGCGCAGCGTGTCGAGCACCGTCAGCACGTCGCCGGCCGTGCCGACCATTCCGGCGCCGCCCGACGGGAACGCATGCGCATCGAGCGCGCGCGACGGCGAGTACGTGACGCCGACGAACCCTTCGTCGATGGGCACGGTTTCGTTCTCGGCGAGCCGGTGCGGCCGCGGCGTGTCGTTGACGTACGGCGTGGCGAGCCGCGCCGGATCGCGCGCGACGAAGCCCGTATCGTGCGCCCCGAGCGGGCGCAGCACGAGCGCATCGATCGCATCGGCGAGCGGCATGTCGCAGACGACCTCGATCAGCGCGCCGACGACGTCGATCGACAGCGAGTAGTTCCAGTTGGTGCCGGGCGCGAACAGCAGCGGCACGCTCGCGATCCGGCGCAGGTTTTCGGCGAGCGTGATCGATGCGCCATCGAGCCCGTCGGAGACGCCCGCACGCGCATAGGGGCCGTTCGCGTCGGTTTCGTTGAAGCGATAGTCGAGGCCGGCGGTATGCACGAGCAACTGGCGCACCGTGATCGTCGGCACGCGGCCGTCGGGCAGCGCCGGACGGAACTCGGGCAGCCAGCGCGTGATGTCTTCGTCGAGCGACAGCTTGCGTTGCGCGACGAGCGCCATCGCCGCTGCCGAGACGATCGGCTTGGTGACCGACGCGAGCCGGAACAGCGTGTCCTCGCGCATCGGCGTGCGCGATTCGCGATCCGCGAATCCGGCCGCGCGGCGATAGACGAGTTCGCCGTCGCGGGCGACGAGCACCACCGCGCCGACGAGGCGCTGCGTGTCGAGCTGGCGGGACAGGACCGCGTCGATGCGCTCGGCGAGCGCGGGATCGGTTGACGACTGCAGTGACGATGCGGGAGAAGAGGTCATCGAAAGTTCCGTCGTGAAGGGGGCCGATCGACATGTTAGGCGGCTGCGGCCGCACGCGTCGTTAACCCTTACACGGAACAGGGCGATGTGCGCGGTACCGGGCGCGGCGGCAGGCAAAATAGGCGCCAAGCGGCCGGCGGCGTTCGTTAGAATCTGCTTTCGTCGAGGAAATGACGCAGTTGCATGGTGCAGAGCAGTATCGAATCGAAGACGCTGCTTGTCCTGATTCCATCGTTCATCTTTCGCCGGAGGCGAGCATGCCAGGTTTACTTCCCGATGTTGACCGCGAGGGGCTCCTCGAATATTCGGTGGTGTACACCGATCGCTCGGTCAACCATATGTCGCAGCGCTTCCAGGGTGTCATGCGCGACATCTCCGCCACGCTGAAAAAAGTCTACAACGCGAAGTCGGTCGCGATCGTGCCGGGCAGCGGGACGTTCGGCATGGAAGCCGTGGCGCGGCAGTTCGCGACGAACAGGAAGTGCCTCGTGATCCGCAACGGCTGGTTCAGCTTCCGCTGGTCGCAGATATTCGACATGGGCAGCATTCCGTCGGAGACGACGGTGCTGAAGGCGCGCCCCGTCGAAGCGGGCAGGCAGGCCGCCTACGCACCGGCGCCGATCGACGAAGTGGTCGCCGCCATCAAGGAAAACAAGCCCGATCTCGTGTTCGCGCCGCACGTCGAAACCGCGTCCGGGATCATGCTGCCCGATGCGTACCTGCGCGCGGTGGCCGATGCCGTGCATGCGGTCGGCGGCATGTTCGTGCTCGATTGCATCGCGTCGGGCACCGTGTGGGTCGACATGCAGGCGAGCGGTGTCGATATCCTGATCAGCGCGCCGCAAAAGGGCTGGAGTGCGTCGCCGTGTTGCGCGATGGTGATGTTCAGCCCGCTTGCGCGCGAGCGCATCGATTCGACCACCAGCACCAGCTTCGCGTGCGATCTGCGCAAGTGGCTGCAGATCATGGAAGCGTACGAGGGCGGCGGGTTCGCGTATCACGCGACGATGCCCACGGACAGCCTCACGACCCTGCGCGACGTGATGAAGGAAACCGACGCATACGGCTTCGACAAGGTGAAGGCGGAGCAGCTCGAACTCGGCGAGCGCATTCGCGCGCTGCTGGCGGAGAAGGGGTTCAGGAGCGTGGCCGCGAAGGGGTTCGAGGCGCCGGGTGTCGTGGTCGGTTACACCGACGATGACGGGATTCGCACCGGGAAGAAGTTTGCCGATGTCGGTTTGCAGATCGCGGCGGGCGTGCCGTTGCAATGCGACGAACCGGAGGACTTCAAGACTTTCCGGCTCGGGTTGTTCGGTCTCGACAAGCTGCATGATGTCGATGGTGCGGTGAAGCGGTTTGCCGATGCGTTGAACCGGATTGTTTGAGGCGGTTGTGCGGGATGGAGTGCTTCGGTGGCCGCCGCTCATTCATTGAGCGGCGGCTCTGAGTCGTTGAAAACGCAACTATTCAGGATCATGACATGGCCGAAAGCGCTCTCACCTTTACCAGTCAAGCCGAATGGGAAAGCTGGTTGGGGCAGAACGGCAGCACGTCGACCGGAGTATGGCTGCGTCTCGCGAAAAAAGGTACTGGGCAGCAAACCGTCACCTACCAAGAGGCGTTGGAGAGTGCCCTTTGTCATGGCTGGATCGATGGTCAAAAGAAGGCCGAGAGCGAGCAATACTGGTTACAACGCTTCACCCCGCGCACCGCGAAAAGCATCTGGTCCAAACTCAACAAGGACAAGGCCGAAGCGCTGATCGCCGCAGGCAGGATGCGCGCGGCCGGCATGGGCGAAATCGAGAAGGCGAGGAAGGACGGCCGTTGGGAGGCGGCTTATACGTCGGCCAGCAACTCGATCGTGCCGGACGACTTGCAGGCGGCGTTGGACGCCGATCCGAAAGCCGGGAAGTTTTTTGCGACACTGAACAGCCGTAATCGCTATGCGATCCTGTTTCGGATACAGAACGCCAGGAAGCCGGAATCACGGGCGCGCAAAATCGCGGAATTCATCGACATGCTGAAGCGGGGCGAGACTTTTCATCCGTAGAGGGTGGGTTTCCGACGGAGATTTCGTCGAACGCGATCGGCGCGTGAATTGTTCCGATCGCCATATGAATGGGAAAACGGGAATGGGAGCAAGAATGCATATCCGTGCATCGGCGTTCAGCTTTCGTCGCGCGGCGCTGGGCGCCGCCATGGCGCTGACATTGTCGTGGTTCACCGCTGCGCAAGCGCAGGGCTGCGCACCGGATAGCGTAGCTCCCGAGTGCTTGCTGCAACGTAGTCAAGATGAATTTCTGCAAGCAGACGACGAATTGAACCGCACTTACCAAAAGGTATTGAAGTCGCTGTCTCGTCCACGTGACGAGTACGTCGACTATCCAGCACTCAAGGTGAAATTTGTCGCGGCTCAGCGGCAATGGATCCGTTTTCTCGGCGACGAGTGTTCCGCTTGGTATCTGATAAACGAGGCAGGCGCGGATCGTAATCTTGATCTACTGACTTGCGAAATCGACAGAACACGTGATCGTACGCGTCAATTGAACGCGTGGCTCAAACAAGTGAGCCATGGTTAGTGCGGCGCTAGATAAAGACAGAATGAGTGCCGGGAGCGCGGCTAGCGTCAGGCTTGTTACGTGGTGCGCCGGGATGGTAGCTCGGATATAACGGGGGAAACGAGCGATGGTGTCGAAAAGCGTCCGCAGAGCGACGGCAGACGATGTCCCGGTACTGACACAGATCCGGAACGATGCACATGCAAAGAAGGTCGCGCATGGCGACCACGTATGGGGCAAGGAACGCGACGGCTTCTCTGAACGGTGGGTACGAAACCACGTCGCAGAGAAAGCCGTGTACGTCGTCGAACAGGATGGCACGCTGGTCGGAACGTTCTCGCCCGACTTCGACGATGACAGGCACTGGGGGCCCAAGCGCCGATTGCGGGCTACGTGCACGGCCCTGCGTGCGGAAAGGTTTCAACGGGCTCGGCAGCTTCATGCTCGACGGGTGCGCTCATGAGGTGAGCCGCTTGAACCGGCGTTTGCTTCGACTCGACTGCGGCGCTGAAAACATGACGCTCTGCGCTTACTACGAGTCGCTGGGCTTTGTCCGCGTCGGATTGCAAACGGACGGTATTGCCTGGTCCCTGTACGAAAAACCCGTCAGTTCGGTCCGCCGGTGATCGCGGGGGTCCAGCAGCAAACATCGGCGACGGATTCCACGTCAGCCGGGGTCACACGATCGAACATCATGCGTTCACGAACGATCGACGTCGTCCGAAGCCGCGTCACCGTTACCCTGCTACGCCGGCAAAAGGCCCGCTTTACGATAATTGTCGATCAGCGAGTCATAGAGCGAAAGATCGGCGCGACTCCGCGCGATGAGCTGGGCGCCGGCGATGGCGGCGAAGATTGCCCGCGCCCGCTGTTTGCTCTCCCGGGCGCTGACCACTGCCGCAGCGGACAGCACCTTGCTTAACCACGCCACGTTGACGTCTGCGAAGGCCAGGACTTCCTTCATCACGACTTCCGGCAGATCGTCGGTTTCGGCGGCCATGAAGCTGCAAAGACACAGGCGGTTGCCGGTCTCGAGCGCCTTGCGGAAGGTATCCGGATAGCGGCGCAGGCAGTCCAGCGGATCGCGCGATCGGGCCAGCATGTCGTCCAGCGCCGCCGCGGAATCCTCCCAGTAACGCCTCGCCACCGCGGCGCCGAGATCGGCCTTGCTTTCGAAATGGTGGTAGATGCTCGCGGCCTTGATCCCCACCTCGCTGGCGAGATCCCGATAGTTCAACCCGCCGTAGCCGTGCGTCTGCGCGAGCCTCGTGGCGGCTGCCAGAATTCTTTCTCTCGAGTTCGAGCTCGCTTCGTTCGTCACTGCTTCAGTCTCCGCGCACGGGAAATGGGTGTTGACACTCCGGATTCTACCTTATATGGTTAACCTAACAAACGTTAGGTAGATTCGCCGGCGACGTGCTTCCGCGTCGTCCGATCCAGTGCAACCGACTACGGAGCGCCCCTGCAATGACTTCCAGTAACGTCGACTTCGACACAGCCCAGCTGCCCATGATGAAGATCCACGATTTCCCGACAGGGCCCTATCCGACACGCGTGCGCATTGCACTGGCCGAAAAGGGGCTGCAATCGCGCGTCCAGTTCGTGATGGTCGATCTTTACAAGGGCGAGCATAAAAAGCCCGAGTTCATCGCCAGCAAGAACTATTCGGGTACGTTGCCGGTGCTGGAACTCGATGATGGAACTTGCATTGCCGAGTGCACGGCCATTACCGAGTACCTCGATACGCTCGATGGCGTACCCACGCTCACAGGCAGCGCGCCACGCGAAAAGGGCATCATCCACATGATGAGCAAGCGCGCCGAGCTGGAATTGCTCGACGCGATCAGCGTCTATTTCCATCACGGCACGCCGGGGCTGGGGCCCGACGTGGAGACGTATCAAAATCCGGAGTGGGGATTCCGTCAACGCGACAAGGCGTTGAGGGGCATGCGCTATTTCGATGCCGTTCTGCAACGGCAACCGTATGTCGCGGGCGAGACGTTCTCGATGGCCGACATCACCGTCATCGGTGGTTTGATCTTTGCGATGCTAGTGAAGCTGCCAGTGCATGAGGAATGCGAAGCACTTCGAGCCTGGTACGCGAGAATGCTGGAGCGCGAGAGCGTCAGGAACCAGCCGGTGTTTGCGATGCTGGCCTGAGCTGCCCCTGCGTCGGTCGATAACGGGCGGATGAGGCGAGCGAACGGACGAGCGCGCTACCGCGTCAAGCGATACAAAACATCGGGACAACGCTCCTCGTTTCTGCTTCCGTCGCTGTACGCAATGGCAACGAACCCGTGCTGCTCGTAAAACGCAGCAGCATCGTGGTTCATTTGAAACGTATGGAGCTGGAGCGAGCCGTCCGTTTGCGACTTCACCGATTCCAGCAGCGCAGTGCCGATCCCTTGCCGTTTGAATTCGGGGCACACGTACAATTGCTCGAGCCATGTCACGCCGTCGGTGGCAGCGTGTGCGGCCATGCCGATGATGTGGCCATCGTTCACGGCAACGGTAACGTTGCCCGACGGAACAAGCATGTTGGCAACCCAATCGCGGACGGCCGCTTCGGCGTGCGCGAGTGGCGCATAGGATGCCAGCGTGTCGCGCGACCGAAGATAGACGTCGGCCACCGCTGCGGCATCGGCCATCGTCGCGCGACGCAAGATCGGGGGCATGGTTCGGTCACCCCGAAGTCGTCAAGGAATGCTCGACGATAGCAGCATGGCATCGAACTTCCAAGGTCGTGTGGAATGCCTGAAGGGGGCGGCTGAAATCGGCAAGTCCGCGCGATATATCGAGTTTGCAGCACGGACGATTGGCGCAGCGTCCGGCCAACAGGCGACGTTCGCGATCACCGTTACGTCGACATGCGAGCGACGGTTCCGCTCGAACAACCGCCCTTGGCCGCGCAATTGCCAAGCCCCGTTTGACAACCGAGCCTGTCTCCGTGCGCGCCGGAAACGCCCTCATGCCACGTGGATTCAAGGATGGAAATGGTGCCGGCCACAAACGCTTGCTCTGGTAAGATTCCGCGGCGCTCATGCTGACATTCGCTTATCAAAGTTCGCACACGCAACACTATCGGGGGAAAGATTGGACTGGCCGGCTTCGATTCAAGCGTTTGGGAGTATCGCTTCTTTAGTAGTCGCTGTAGCTGCTTTTTGGGTTCCACACAAGATCAGTAAACGCGCTTTGGAGCAGGCGGCTGTTGACAAAATAGCGCGCTCTCGAATTGCACAGGCATCACTACTACCAACCCTCTACCGGCTCCGCTCCGCTACATCGGACTTTCTCGAAGAGGAATCCGGCGAGCTCTCATTCCTTGGCGTTCGGAGAGAAGCGGAAAGCTTTGACAGCAATTTCTTCGACTTGGTACCCGAGGTTGCTGCCATACTCGCGCTCGCTGTTGAAAGCGGTGCCATCCAGAAAGACGTAACTGAACTTTCGATCCTTTTGTTTAAGACAAAGGAAGATCTTTCGTCTACAACGAAGCTGCAGAGGGACGGCTATCACGCAGCGTGGATTAATCATAAAGACATTTTCATTGACGCCGCCCGAGCGCTCAACACGTTATCTGACAAGATCATCAAAGAAATCGAAGCCCAGCCGAGCAGCAAGCCCTGACATCAGCGTCGCATCCAGTCACTGGCAGCTCGTGTAGTGCGGCAGGTTGCCATTGAGATTCGAGGCAACGCCGACGGGCAACAGGTCAGCCGGCTCGACGTCAGCAAGACTGACGATAGCCACCGTTCCCCGATGGTTACGCCGGCGGCGGCTTCTGTCGATGACTCGTCCTCAAATGACGGCACCGAATGACCGTTGCGATTTGCTACTTGCCCTTGGAACCTTAACCGATCGACCGGCTGCAACGGGTCGTTCTTAGCCGGTAACGGACCACCGCCGCATGTGGCAACATTGCGGCCATCGCTACATCACACCACCGTGCTGACTGATCGATCCATCGGAGGGAACTCATGTTTGACCACGTCAAATTCGGCGTCAGCGACTACGCCGCCAGCAAGGCGTTTTTCCTGAAGGCGCTTGAACCGCTGGGCGCCGAAATTGTCGGGGAAGGTGAGCCGTCGTACGGGATCGAGATCGGACTGCCCAGCAAGTCTTCACTGTGTTTGTTCCCGACCGACGAGAAGCCGACGCCTCTCCACATCGCATTCGCGGCCGACACCCAGCAGCAAGTCGATGCGTTCCATCGCGCGGCGCTGGAGGCCGGCGGGAAAGACAATGGCGCGCCCGGGCTACGGCCGCATTATCACGCGAACTACTACGCGGCGTTCGTCATCGGTCCGGATGGACACAATATCGAGGTGGTGTGTCATCGGGCGGAGGGGTGATGCGCTGGATCGGTAAAACGCTCGCGGCGATCGCAAGCATGGCGCTCGTCGGCATCGCCTGCGTTCAAGCAGCGCCCCGCGAAACGGCATTCCCGCGCTTCACTCAGACGGAAGGCAAGCTCGACGGCGACGGGCTTCCGCTTTCCGGCGTGAAGCTCTGCGTGCTGCCCGACCGTGCACCGTGCTTCGAGATGCCGCCGGCGCCGCTTCCCCATTCTTCGAAGGAACTGTACCAGTTCGGCCTGAATCCGCGGTCCGAGCGCTTACCGATTGCATCGGGCGGCTCGTGGGTGTTCTTCTCGGGGATGTTCTCGGGCGGCGGCAGCGCGATGCTGGAGCGCGTGGCCGTGCTGCGTGTCGGCGCGAACGGCAAGATCGAGAACCTGATGCCGATCGTCACCGAAACGGAAATGGCCGACCGCGCGATGTGGAGCTTGCCGCAGGTGTCGCCGTATCCGCTGTTCGTCCGAGCCGATTACGTGTGGGGCAAGGACGAGAATCATTTCGGTCAGCACTTCTTCGAAGTCGACGCGTGGATGTTCGATCCCGCCGCCAATCAATACGCGAAGCGCTTTTCCTACCGCACGAGCAAACGCTATGACAGGGGCGAGGGCGCGGACCATGTGTTGACCGCCGAGCGTCCGGAGATCCTGCGGCGCCTTGCCGCCGGCAAGTAACGCCGCTATCGACGCATTTCTCCGTACGTTTCCTTGCACACCTCGCGTAGCGCGTCGACGAGCAGATCGCGCGCGGGCGAATGCGAATCGGCGGAGCGCGTGAACAGCGCAATCGGCGGCAGCGTCCACACCAGCGAATAAGGCACGATCGCCACGCCGGCGATCCGCACCAGTTCTTCCGCGATATCGGCCGGCACGATCGACACGGCCTCGTCGCTCGACGCGATCATTTCGCCGATCAGTTTCGACGAGTAACTTTCGACGATCGGCACGGGCGGTGCGATGCCGGCCGACAGGAACAGGTCGGTCACCTGTTCGCGCATCGGCGTATGCGGCGCGCCGAGAATCCAGTCGAGCGCGTGCAGCTTGTGCCAGTCGAGCGGCGTGCGGGCGAGCTTGGCGGCCAGCCGCCGGCTCGCGATCATGCGCGGCTGCTGCTGGTACAGCACTTCGAACGAAACCTGCCCGAGATCGATCGCCGACGACGCGCGCCCGATCACGATATCGACGCTGTGATCCCTGAGCTGCAGCAGCAGCTGATCGCTGGTGCCTTCGTGAATCGTCACGGTCAGCCGCCGCTCCATGCGCGCTTGCAGCCGCTTCAGCGCGGCCGACAGCATCTGGCCGGAGATGAACGGAATCACGCCGATGTGCAAATGGGCCGCATGCCCGGCGGCAACGGCCTCCATCTCGCGGGCGAGGTGGTCGAGATCCTTGATCATCGCCTTCGCGCGCTCGAGCACGACCGCGCCGAGCGCGGTGGGCCGCATGCCGCGCGACGAGCGCTCGAACAGCGGCGTGCCGAACATGCTCTCCAGCTCGGACAGCGCGTTCGTCACGGCCGGCTGGCTGCTCGCCATGTGCTCGGCGACGCGCGTCAGCGATCCGTGCTGCTGGATCTGCAGCAGCAGGACCAGATGCCGAATCTTCAGGCGCGCGCCGAGCCGCCTGACCACGTCATTCGCGTCAAAATTCATTGACTGGTCATGTATTCATCAGAAAAAAGTGATGGGCCGATATTAAAACAGAATCATCGCGTTATGGCGGATCCCTAGAATCACCCTCATGGATCGCGCCGGGACTGGCCTGGCGCCCACGCCGGGACCAAAACATGAAACAGACAGAGACACAGCAGCAGGCCGCCTTCGACTATCACGAATTTCCGACCCCCGGGAAAATCTCGGTCGTCGCGAGCAAGCCGCTGGTGACCCAGCGCGATCTGGCGCTGGCCTATACGCCCGGCGTGGCGAGCGTGTGCGAGTCGATCGCCGCCGATCCGCTGAAGGCGCACCGCTTCACGAGCCGCGGCAACCTGGTGGGCGTGATCACGAACGGCACCGCCGTGCTGGGCCTCGGCAACATCGGCCCGCTCGCGTCGAAGCCGGTGATGGAAGGCAAGGCCGTGCTGTTCAAGAAGTTCGCGGGCATCGACGTGTTCGACATCGAGATCAACGAAACCGACCCGGACAAGCTGGTCGACATCATCGCCGGCCTCGAACCGACGTTCGGCGGCATCAACCTCGAAGACATCAAGGCGCCGGAATGCTTCACCGTCGAGCAGAAGCTGCGCGAGCGCATGAAGATTCCCGTCTTCCACGACGATCAGCACGGCACGGCCATTACCGTGTCCGCCGCGTTCATCAACGGGCTGAAGGTCGTCGGGAAATCCATCAAGGAAGTGAAGGTCGTGACGTCGGGCGCCGGTGCTGCCGCGCTGGCGTGCCTGGACCTGCTGGTCGACCTCGGGCTGCCGGTGGAAAACGTGTGGGTGACCGACATCGAAGGCGTCGTCTATCGCGGCCGTACCACGCTGATGGACCCGGCCAAGTCGCGCTTCGCGCAGGAAACCGACGCGCGCAAGCTCGCCGACGTGATCGACGGCGCGGATGTGTTCCTGGGGCTGTCGGTCGGCGGCATTCTCACCGCGGAGATGCTCAAGCAGATGGCGGCGCGTCCGCTGATTCTGGCGCTGGCCAACCCGACGCCGGAAATCTTCCCGGAACTGGCGCACGAGACGCGCGACGACGTCGTGATCGCGACGGGCCGCTCGGACTACCCGAACCAGGTCAACAACGTGCTGTGCTTCCCGTACATTTTCCGGGGCGCGCTGGACGTGGGTGCGACGACGATCACGCGCGAGATGGAAATCGCCGCGGTGCACGCGATCGCGGGGCTGGCCGAGGAAGAGCAGAACGAAGTCGTCGCGGCGGCCTACGGTGCATACGACGTGTCGTTCGGCGCGCAATACCTGATTCCGAAGCCGTTCGACCCGCGCCTGATCGTGCGGATCGCGCCGGCCGTGGCGAAGGCGGCGATGGAAGGCGGCGTGGCGACCCGTCCGCTCGCGAATCTCGATGCGTACGTCGAGCAGTTGCAGCAATTCGTCTATCACTCGGGTGCGTTCATGAAGCCGCTGTTCGCGACCGCGCGCCAGCTCGTGCGCGACGGCGGCAAGGCGCGGATCGTGTTCACCGAAGGCGAGGACGAGCGTGTGCTGCGTGCGGTGCAGGTGATCGTCGACGAGAAGCTGGCGCGGCCGATTCTGGTCGGGCGTCCGGAGGTGCTGCTCGCGCGCATCGAGCGGTTCGGGCTGCGTTTGCGGCTCGGTCAGGATGTCGAAGTGACCAACCCGGAATACGACGAACGTTTCCCGCAGTACTGGACGAAGTATTGGGAAATGCGCTGCCGCGACGGTATCTCGAAGGAAATGGCGCGCGTGGAAATGCGCCGCCGCCTGACGCTGATCGGCGCGATGATGGTGCAGCTCGGCGACGCGGACGGGATGATCTGCGGGACGGTGGGCGAGTATCACAATCACCTGCGTTTCGTGGACGAAGTGATCGGCAAGAAGCCGGGTGCGTCGACCTACGCGGCGATGAACATCCTGTTGCTCGATCAGCGGACGGTGGCGCTGGTGGATACGCACGTGAACGACAACCCGGATGCGGAGCAGATCGCTGAATTCACGATCGCGGCGGCGCGGCAGATGGAATGGCTCAATTTGACGCCGAAGGTTGCGCTCCTGTCGCGGTCGAATTTCGGGTCGGGGAGTGCGGCTTCGGGCGTGAAGATGCGCCGGGCGCTGGAGATCATGCGGGAGCAGGCGCCGGATATCGAGGCCGATGGCGAGATGCATGGCGACTGCGCGCTCGATGAAGGGCTGCGGGCGAAGCTGCTGCCGATGTCGCCTTTGAAGGGGGCGGCGAATTTGCTGGTCTGTCCGAATGTGGATGCCGGCAACATCGCGTACAACCTCCTCAAGACCGAGGCGGGGAGCAATGTGGCGGTGGGGCCTTTCCTGTTGGGCGTCAATGCTCCTGTGAATATCCTTACTTCCAGCGCCACCGTGCGGCGGATCGTGAATATGGCCGCGTTGACGGTGATCGAGGCTAATCGGGGTGTGGCGGGCTGATTGAATGGCTTCGTGGGGCGGCTGAGGCCGCCCTTTGTTTGTCAGCTTCGGCCAAAACGGGCCGTTCGACACCCAGCGCAAATTCGTCGACAATCAACGTTCCGACGCCCATCGCTGCCCGCGAGAAAGAGTATGGCCCGCCCGCTTCGTCCACCCGACCTGATGGTGAATTTTTCTCTAACCGCGCAGCGATCGGACGGCTCGTTGAAAGAGGTCGTCTCGGGCTATCGTCCCATCTACAAAGTGCGCGACGACTACTTGTCATCGTCACATCACGAATTCGTGGACGTCACAGGCGTCTGTACGGGACAGCAGGGCAGAGCGGAGGTCTGGCTATTATCGCCTGAGGCATACCCGCACACGTTTTGGATTGGCCGGCGTGTTGAAGTTGCAGAGGGTTCACGAGTGGTAGGGATCGCAGAAGTCCTACAGATCCTTAATCCATTGCTCGAATTGCGCGCAGATGGTTGAGTGATTTGGGTGCTGGCGGGAGGCCGTATGCGCGAGACGTCCGATCATCTATGTGATGAGCCCGGTGAAGGTACCATCCTCGTTGCCGCGCTCATCAAGATCCTGGCGGCCAGCCTTGCCGAGCCGTTGCGGCTTGCTCGGGTTTTCGGCTCGACTCCCCCGCGAGGCGAATCTCGATATATGTCGATACTGAGGGTACTTCCTGGTGGATGATGTATTCCATATGAACCGCCTGAAGGCGGACGAGCAGAGGATGTGCGGTGCTCGATGAGCATCGCTAGGTCAGACCAACTTCGTTGAAGATCGGCATGCGTGCCCGCATCCAGATAACGATTGTTGGAGGGAAGGATGTCTTGTACTCCTTGCCATCGCCAGTGTTGCAGCACCAAGTCGCGTTAGGCTAGTACGGGCGACACCGCATGCCCTTTGAGAATTATCCTGATCTTCGCGACTTTCGCGTACTCGGATCGATTTAA
This sequence comes from Burkholderia sp. AU32262, assembly GCF_020419985.1. Classification (NCBI taxonomy): domain Bacteria; kingdom Pseudomonadati; phylum Pseudomonadota; class Betaproteobacteria; order Burkholderiales; family Burkholderiaceae; genus Burkholderia; species Burkholderia sp. AU32262. The sequence continues at coordinate 248,068 of NZ_JAIZRS010000002.1, read as the reverse complement.
CAGTTGTTTTCATTACTATTGCGGACTTGCATGGGTATCGATTAATTTGGCGCGGATTCATTCAGAGGTGCTGGCTACGCGTGACCATCTTCAAAGTAGTCTTGTCCGTGATCGCCATATATCTGGTGGTCGATATCGGGTGGACGTTCGTGTGGGTTGACGTGCATAACGCGATCACGATTTTCGCGCTCCTGCATACGAAGCCGGCGATCTTCGCCATCACGTCGATCATCTTCGGTTTCTACCTGTACCGGCGCGTCAGAAATTTCAACCGTTTCAGCCGAGCGAAGCGCGCAGGCCTCGCGATCGTCACGTTCGTTTTTTTTGCGTTCGTCTACCTGGTAGGATTTCGCGGGATCATGGCTGACCGTACCGATTGTCAGCGCTTCAACTACAACGTCAAGATGAATGGCGGTGTCAAGCACGTTGACGGCACAACCTACATCATCAACATCTGCGGGAGTGGTGCTCCGGGCAATGGTTTTTTCGTGGATCAGAATGAGCAGGTCAAACTCGTCGTCAGCAATGCACACGGCTCGACGCTCGCCACTCGACTATTTTTCGTTTTTTGGGACGGCCGGCCGGGGGAAGAATCGACCATCATCCGTAAGAACAAGTTGATTTATTTCGACGCATCGGATGAGTACGACAGTGAAAGGTCGATCTCGCTGCCACCGACCACGCTCGATTGGATCGCGGCGAGAATTCCGATTTGGCTTCGCTGAGAACGCTCTCGATGCCGTGGTGGTCGTCGCGTTGAAGCGGCGCCGCCCACGATTCACGATTCTTGCTGAACCGCCCAAGCCAAGAAAGCCGTAGCGATCATCATGACCACCCGGGCGAAACAACCACCCGAATCAAACACCCGTTCGGCAAACCGCCCCGGAACCCCCGCATCATCCGCGCACCGCCAACACGCACCCCACCGCGATGTAATGACCAAACCGCAAGACCTAGTGCATAGATATCGTTTGCCGAGCCCTTAATGACTGTCGACAATCGTGGCTCGAATTCACCGCCGCGGCGCCAGAAGCGCCTTGGCGGCCGGCACTCGACGGCTATCCCGGCCGTCCGCGCCCACCCGCTCACGACGACATGTACGCGTTCACGCCCTCATTCCAAAACCCTGCCGGCTCGCCGATCCGCGAGTTGTTCAAGTACCTGTCCGAACCGGGCATGATTTCCTTCGCGGGCGGTTATCCGGCCACCGACCTGTTCGACGTCGCCGGCCTGAACGCGGCCGCCGAACGCGCGTATGCCCAGCCCGTCCGCTGCCTGCAATACGGCCCGACCGACGGCCTCGCCGAACTGAAGCAGCAACTGATCGCGCTGATGGCGCGGCGCGGCGTCGCATGCACGCCGGCCGAACTGCTCGTCACGACCGGGTCGCAGCAAGGCCTCGACCTGCTGCTGCGCGTGATGGTGTCGTCCGGCGACGTCGTGCTGACCGAACAACCGGCGTACCCGGCCACGCTTCAAGCCATGCGTTTGCAACAGGCGCGCATCGTGACGATCCCCGTCGACGGCGAAGGCCTCGACGTCGATCGTCTCGGCGAACAACTCGCGTCCGGCGCGATCGCGCAGCCGAAGCTGCTCTACACGGTCCCCACCTTCGCGAACCCGACGGGCGCGACGCTCACGCGCGAACGCCGGCTGAAGCTGCTGCGTCTCGCGGTGCAATACCGTTTCCTGATCGTCGAGGACGACCCGTACGGCGACCTGCGCTTCGCGGGCGAACCGGTGCCGTCGATGCTCGCGCTCACCGGCGAGGTGGGCGGCGCACGCGACTGGCTCGTGCATTTCGCGAGCCTGTCGAAGATCGTCGCGCCGGGGCTGCGCGTGGGCTGGACGATCGCGCCGGCCGAGATCGCGCGGCGCTGCGTGATCGCGAAGCAGACGGTCGATCTGTGCAGCGCACCGTGGACGCAGGCCACCGCCGCCGAATATTTGGCGGACGGCGCGCTCGAACGCCATCTGCCGCGCATCACGGCCGCGTACCGGATCAAATGCGACGCGATGTGCGACGCGCTGCGCGACGGGTTCGGCGATGCGATCGAGTTCCATCGTCCCGAAGGCGGGATGTTCGTGTGGGCGCGAATCGGTGCGGTGTCGTCGGACGTGCTGCTGCAACAGGCGATCGCGCACAAGATCGTGTTCGTCCCCGGCAAGGCGTTCTTCGCGGACAACGTCGACGCGGCGTCGCTGCGCCTGTCGTTCGCCGCGCCGGACGTCGACGCGATCCGGGAAGGCGTCGCGCGCCTCGTGCGTGCGTATGGTGCGGCGCGGGCCGCGTAAGGAGACATCGACATGACCATCACCGTCAACGAAACGGCATCGACGGGCGCAGCGGCGAGCGGCGGCGACAACCGGCCGGCGAAGCATCGCTCGTCGCAGATCAGCGCCGGGCCGCAGTATGTGGCCGACGTGCTCGGCCGCTTCGGCGCGGAGCCGGCGACCGATGCCGGCGATGCGGCGCCGGTGGTGCTCGGCTACAACTGACTGGCACAGGCGCGGCGGCGCACTGGATGCGAGCCGTCGGCGAAACGAACGGTTAAGCTTGCGCGATCGAAACACCGACGATCGCCGCCGCCCCATGTCCGACTCGACCTCCGAATCGCTCGCGCAAACGTACGACCGCATCTGGTCCTGCCTCGAATCCGGCGTCAGCGTTCAGCGCTCGCCGTTCACGATGTTGCAGGCGGCGACGCTCGGTCTCGATGGCGCACCGAAGGTCCGGACGATCGTGTTGCGTCAGGTGAACCGCGTCGAGCGCGTGCTGTCGTTTCATACCGATGCGCGCTCGGCGAAGGTCGCGGAGTTGCGTCGCGATCCGCGTATCTCGATCGTCGCCAATGATCTCGACGCGCTCGTGCAGATTCGCGCGGAAGGAATTGCATCGGTCTGCGATGACGAAACGCAACGGCGCGCGCTCTGGGCATCGAGCCGCCCGCATACGCTGCTGCTGTATCGAGCACCGTTGCCGCCCGGCACGCCGGTCGCGTCTCCGGAAGCCGCACATGTCGACAGCACCGCACCAACCGGCGACGGCTACGAAAACTTCTGCCTGATCCACATGACGGTCACACGCATCGACTGGCTCGAACTCGCGCGCGCCGGCCATCGCCGAGCGGTATTCGACCTGAACGAAAACCGCTACGAAGCCCGCTGGATCGCGCCCTGAAGCGGGCCGAACGCGCGCGAGCCGCTCAAGGCCGCCCGTCCGACGCGGCTTGAATCATCCACTCGCGCATCACCGCGATCGCACCGTCGTCGCGGCGCTCGGCCGGATACACGAGATAGAACCCCATCGACAGCGGAAACGCGAAGTCGAACGGCTTGCACAGCCGTCCGGCGGCGATGTCGCGCTCGACGAGCGGCTCGGTCGCCAGCGCGATGCCCTGGCCGGCGACGGCCGCATCGATTGCGAGCGACGTCTGGTTGAAGCGCAGCCCCTTGTGCGGATCGACGTCGACCGGTTCGGGCATCGCCGCGAGGAACTCGGGCCACAGGTCGTGCGCGTCGTGCAGCAGCACCTGGCCGGCAAGCGCGCGCGGCGAAGCCGGCGCGGTCAGCAGCGAAGGGCTGCACACCGCGCACACGTCGAGCGGGAACAGCGCATGGGTGACGAGATGCTTGCCGAACGGCGGCTTGCCGTAGCGAATCGCGAGATCGACGCCGTCGTGGCGGAACGTCGCGATCTGCGGGTCGGCGATCACGCGCACGTCGTAGTCGGGATGCGCGTCGGTGAACTGCGCGAGCCGCGGGATCAGCCACTTCGACGCGAACGACGGCGTCGTGCTGATCGTCGGCGCGGCGCGCCGTTTCACGAGCTTGTCGGTGGCGTCGGCGATCGCATGCAGCGCGCGCTGCACGTCGGAAAAATAAGCGGCGCCGCCGTGCGTGAGCGCGAGACCGCGCGGCAGACGCTCGAACAGCTTCAGGCCGAGCACGTCCTCGAGGTGGCGCACCTGCTGCGCGACGGCGCCCTGCGTGACGCCGATCTCGTCGGCGGCGGCGCGGAAATTGAGGTGCCGCGCGGAGACTTCGAACGCGCGAAGCGCATTCAGCGGCGGCAGGCGGGAAGGGCGTGGCGGCATCGTCAGACTGTAGAAAAACTATCGGCTGGCGGCAGAAATACTGGTTCGACAGCCGGAATCGATGCGCCTACATTACCACCATGGCGCGCCGAATGGCGGCTGCGCGGCGGCGGAATCGGAACGAGGAGCACATCGTGACTGTAGAAAAAGTGGCGTTGATCACGGCGGCGGGCAAGGGCATGGGCGCGGCGATCGCGCGCGAACTGGCGGCGACGGGCTATCGCGTCGCGCTGATGTCGCCGTCGGGCAGCGCGGTGGCGCTCGGCGAGGAACTGGGCGGGTTCGGCATCAAGGGCTCGGTGACGGAAGAAGCCGATATCGACACGCTCGTGCAGGAAACGGTCGCCCGCTACGGGCGGATCGATGCGGTCGTGAACAATACCGGCCATCCGCCGAAGGGCGAACTGCTGGCGATCACCGACGACAACTGGCACGCGGGGCTCGACCTGATCCTGCTGAACGTGGTGCGCGTGATGCGCCGCGTGACGCCGATCTTCCAGAAGCAGGGCGGCGGCGCGGTGGTGAACATCTCGAGCTTCGCGGCGGACGCGCCCGAGCAGCCGATGCCGGTGTCATCGGCGCTGCGCGCGGCGCTGAGCGCATGGACGCGCCTGTACGCGGAACGCTATGCGGCCGAGAACATCCGGATGAACGCGGTGCTGCCGGGCTTCATCGACAGCTGGCCGGAAACGCCGGAGATCGTCGCGCGCATTCCGGCCGGCCGCTTCGGCAAGACCGGCGAGATCGCGAAGACGGTCGCGTTCCTGCTGTCGGACGGTGCGGGCTACATCACCGGCCAGAACATTCGCGTCGACGGCGCGATCGTCAAGGCGCTCTGAGCGCCGCAGCGGCGAGCGAGCGGCGGCGCGGGCCGCCCGCTCGCGGTGCAGCCGCTACAAACGCGTACAAATCAGACAAATCCCGGATACATCAGACCTTTCAAATGGGCGACGCCGCGTGACGAGGGCGCGCCGGATCGAAAGCCTGGGCGCGATCCCGCGCGCGGCATCTTCACTTTCCACTTCACGAAAGGATGCCGAACGATGTCTTCCACACCGTTTTCCCCGATGCGTCGCCACCTGCTGGCCACTTCCGTGGCCGCCGGGGTCTCGGCGATGCTGCCCACCGCGCTGCATGCCGCGACCGGCGCGAGCGGCATACGCCCGTTCACCGCGCACATTCCCGATGAAGCCGTGGCCGACCTGCGCCGCCGCATTGCCGCGACGCGCTGGCCGGGCCGCGAAACCGTCGCCGACGAATCGCAAGGCGTGCGGCTCGCGCGCATGCAGGCGCTGCTGCGCTACTGGGGCACCGACTACGACTGGCGCAAGGGCGAGGCGCGCCTGAACGGTTTTCCGATGTTCATCACGGAAATCGACGGGCTCGACATTCATTTCATCCACGTGCGCTCGCGGCACGAGAACGCGATGCCGATGATCATGACGCACGGCTGGCCCGGCTCGGTCTTCGAGCTGCTGAAGGCGATCGGCCCGCTGACCGACCCGACCGCGCACGGCGCGAGCGCGGACGACGCGTTTCACGTCGTCGTGCCGTCGTTGCCGGGTTTCGGCTTCTCGGGCCGTCCGACGAAGACCGGCTGGGGTTCCGATCACATCGCGCGCGCGTGGGGCGAGCTGATGGCGCGGCTCGGCTATACGCGCTTCGTGTCGCAGGGCGGCGACTGCGGCTCGGTGATTTCGCACCGGATGGCGATGCAGCGCGTGCAGGGCCTCGTCGGGATTCACGTGAACATGCCGGCGACGGTGCCGCCGGACATCGCGACGCTGCTCCAGGTCGATGCGCCGGCGCCGGCGTCGCTGTCGCCGAAGGAGAAGGCCGCGTACGAGAAGCTCGCGACGTTCTACCGCGACAACTGCGGCTACTCGGCGATGATGGTCACGCGGCCGCAGACGGTCGGCTATGCGCTGGCCGATTCGCCGTCCGGACAGGCCGCGTGGATGTACGACAAGATCTCGCAGTGGACGTACAGCGGCGGCGTGCCCGAACGCTCGATTCCGCGCGACGAGATTCTCGACGATATTTCGCTGTACTGGCTGACGAACACCGCGACGTCCGCTGCGCAAATCTACTGGGAGGATCACTCGAACAACTTCAACGCGGTGGATATCTCGCTGCCGGCCGCGATCACGGTGTTTCCGGGCGAGATCTACCAGGCGCCGCGCAGTTGGGCGGAGCGCAGCTATCACAACCTGATCTACTTCAACGAAGTCGACAAGGGCGGGCACTTCGCCGCATGGGAGGAGCCGGAACTGTTTGCGCGTGAAGTGCGTGCCGGGTTCCGGCCGTTGCGGCGCGTGTAAGCGCGGTTGCACGACGAATGCGGGCCAGGCGGTGGAGCGGCCCGTGTTCGTTTTCAGGTAACCGCCTGCAAGGCCTGCGCAAACCGCTTGTCCGCGAGATACGCGACGTTGAAGCGGCAATACTTCGACGGACGATCGGCCTGCGGCGAAAACACCGCACCGGGCGCGAGAATCACGCCACGCTCGAGCATTGCCTGCGCGAGCTGCATCGAATCGGGCCAGCCGGGCAGCGCGGCCCACAGATACAGGCTCTGGTCACAGGGACGATAGACCTCCGCGCCGAGGCGGCCGAGCGCTGCGAGCGCGGTGCCGGTCGCACGCCGCAACTTCTCCTGAAGATGATTCGTATGCCGGAGGAAATGGCCATCGCTGACGATCGCGTCGAGCGTGCGTTCGCAGTATTCCGAGCTGCTGACGTGCGTCAGCATCTTCACGTCGGCGAGATCGCTGGCAAGCGCCGCATTGCACGCGAGAAACCCGACACGCAGCGCCGCCGACACCGATTTCGAAAAACTGCCGATATAGATGGTGCGGCGCAGCTGGTCGAGCGTCGCGATGCGCGTGAGCGAGCGCGGCCGCAGGTCGGCGAGCGCATCGTCCTCGACGATGATCAGATCGTGCGCGTCGGCGAGCTGCAGAATGCGGTGTGCCTTGGCCGCGCTCGTATCGGTCGCGGTCGGGTTGTGGCCGACCGATTGCGTGAAGAACAGCTTCGGCCGGTACGCGGCGACATGCTCGGCCAGTTTCGCGACGTCGGGGCCGTCGATTTCGCGCGGCACGCCGACGATGTTCGCACCGCTCAGCTTGAGCTTGCCGAACAGCGGGTAGTAGCCGGGATCGTCGACGAGCACGGTGTCGCCGGGACGCACGAAGTAGCGCAGCACGAGATCCATCGCCTGGTTCGCGCCGTGCGTGAGCACGATCTGCGCGGGCGGCGCCTCGATCTCGTAGCCGGCGAGCTTCTGCTGCAGCGACTGGCGCAGCGGCAGATAGCCGAAGCGGCTGCCGTAGCGGAACAGCGACGCGGCGCTCGTGCGCATGATGCGCTGCTGGTACTGGTTCAGCCGCGTTTCCTCGAGCCACTCGATCGGCGGGAAGCCTTCGCCGAGATTGAGCACGTCGGGCTTCACGTGCAGTTGCTCGCGCATCAGCCACACGATGTCCATCGCGCGGTCGAGCGAGTTCGGCTCGTCGATGTCGGGCACGGCGGACGCGCGCCGCGTGACGAAGAAACCCGAGCCGCGGCGCGGCTCGATCAGACCGTCGGCCGCGAGCATCTCGAACGCGCTGATCACGGTGTTCTTCGAGCAACCGGACGCCTCGGCGTATTCCCTGATCGACGGCAGTTTCGCGCCGGCCGGCAACACCCCTTCTTCTATCTGTCTGGCCAGATTGTCCGCCATTGCGCCAGACAGGCTGGCTTTCGCACGCTGTTTCATCGGAATGTTCCGTCGAGGCCGGCCCACTGTCATGGGTACGGTTGGGTGACTGTCTGCGCCGCCTGTACCTTTTCAATGGGTACGGCGTGACTATTATTCGGCTATCCGCTGCCTGCCGCAAGCGCCGACGGGCAACGCCGCCACCCCGAAACAGCCGACCCATCATGCCGATCGATTCCGCCTTGCCGAACTTCCGCTCGCTCACGCCCGAGCAACGCCTGTCCCACCTGTCCCGCACCGTCGGGCTCGACGACGCCGAGCACGCGCTGCTCGCGAAACCGGGCGCGCTGCCGCTCGAGACCGCGAACGGGATGATCGAGAACGTGATCGGCACGTTCGAACTGCCGATGGCGGTGGCCGGCTACTTCCGGATCAACGATCGCGACGTGATCGTGCCGATGGCCGTCGAGGAGCCGTCGATCGTCGCGGCCGCATCGTATATGGCGAAGCTCTCCCGCGCGGCCGGCGGCTTTCGCACGTCCAGCAGCGGCCCGCTGATGCGTGCGCAGGTGCAGGTGATCGGCGTCGGCGATCCGTACGGCGCGCGGCTCGCGATCCTGCGGCACGCGGCCGAACTGATCGCCCTCGCGAACAGTCGCGACAAGGTGCTCGTGGGCCTCGGCGGCGGCTGCCGCGACATCGAGGTTCATGTGTTCCCCGACACGCCGCGCGGCGCGATGATCGTCGCGCACCTGATCGTCGACGTGCGCGACGCGATGGGCGCGAACACGGTGAACACGATGGCCGAAACCGTCGCGACCCGCATCGAGGCGATCACCGGCGGCCAGGTACGGTTGCGGATACTGTCCAACCTCGCCGATTTGCGGTTGGCGCGCGCGGAGGTACGGTACTCGGCGGCGACGCTCGCGACCGACGATTACGCCGGCGAGGACGTGATCGACCGCGTGATCGACGCATACGTGTTCGCGGCGACCGATCCGTACCGCGCGGCGACCCACAACAAGGGCATCATGAACGGCATCGATCCGGTGGTGGTCGCGACCGGCAACGACTGGCGCGCGGTCGAGGCCGGCGCGCATGCGTACGCGAGCCGCAGCGGCCGCTATACGTCGCTGACGACGTGGGAGAAGGCCGCCAACGGCGACCTCGTCGGCACGATCGAGATGCCGATGCCGGTCGGGCTCGTCGGCGGCGCGACGAAGACGCATCCGCTCGCGCGCCTTGCATTGAAGATCATGAACGTGACGTCGGCGCAGGAGCTCGGCGAAATTGCGGTCGCGGTCGGGCTTGCGCAGAATCTCGGTGCGCTGCGCGCGCTCGCGACCGAAGGGATCCAGCGCGGACACATGGCGCTGCATGCGCGCAACATCGCCGTTGCGGCCGGTGCGACGGGGGCCGACATCGACCGGATCGCGCAGCAGATGGTCGCGGCGAAGGACGTGCGTACCGATTTCGCCGTCGCGTTGCTCGCGGGCCGCAGCGGCGGCTGACCCGCGCGCTGCGCGCCGCGCGATACAGGCGGCGTGCAGCGCGCCGCGCCGGCACGGCCGGCGACATATCAAACCAGGAGGAGACACATGGAACAGACCGGTTCAAGCGCCGTCGCACCCGCGCCGCATCGCGCCCGGCCGTTGGCCGGCGCCGATGCGGCGGCCACGACGCTCGTCGAGGTATGGGGTGACACGGTGGCGACGAAGCATCTCGCGTGGTCGGTGCTGCTCGGCATCGCGATCAGCCTCGGCGCGTTCGAGATCGGCCGCATCGCGCTCGCGTCGTTCGTGCACGACGCGGCGATCGCACGCGCTTACGCAATGCTGATCGGCCTGGGCGGCTGCCTGCTGGCCGGTGCGATCTGCGCGCGGCTGTTCAAGCCGAAGCGCACGGTGATCGAACATGCGGCGGGCGGCGCTGAGCGCGACGACGCATTGCGGCAACTCGCCGAAGCATCGGGCGGGCTCGGCTCGACGAACGACCTGTCGCCCGCCGCGCGCGCCGAGATGGAGGAACTCGGGTTGCTCGACCTGTTCGCGTCGTACGACGCCTCCACCGGGCGCGCCCGCGCGGGAGGCCGCTGATGGACGCGCTGCTGCATGCATTGCCGGCCGCGTTCGCGATGGGGCTGCTCGGCGCGATCGTGTTCTCCGCCATCGGCCTGATCTCCGGCACCGACGAAACGACGACGATCGCGCCGCTCACGTTGCTCGTCGCGCTGCTCGGCGTGCCGCCGGCCGGCGTGTTCACGTTTTTCCTCGCGGGCGCGGTGGCCAAGCACATCACGCACGCGATCCCGACCGCGCTGCTCGGTATTCCCGGCGACACGATGGCCGCGCCGCTGCTGCAACAGGCGACGCTGCTGCGCGCGCTCGGCGTGCCGCACATCGCGCTGCGCAAGATGATCTCCGGCGCGATCGTCGCCGCGTTCGTCGCACTGCCGCTCGCGGTGCTGTTCGCGTCGCTGCTCGCGCCGTTCGGCGCGGCGATCGCGAAGGCGGCGCCGTGGGTGTTCCTCGCGGCGGCCGTCGGCATCGCGTATTTCTCCGCCGGGCGATGGGCGTCGGTACTGCTGCTCGTGCCGTTCGTGATGCTGGTGGTCGGACTGCAGGCGCTCACCGGTCGTTACGGCGTGAAGCTGAGCGTCAGCTACTTCCTCGGGATCGCGATCGGGCCGCTGGTGGCCGACCTGTTCTCGATCCTGTCGCCGGCCGAGCGGCGGCGTATGCGTCGCGACGGGCCGTCGACGTTCGTGCTCGCGCCCGACGTGAAAAGCTGGCGCGGCTACTTCCCGAATCCGCTGAAGGTGCTCGACCGCGAGCAGGTCGCTTGGACGGTCGGCACGGCCGCCGTGTCGAGCGCGACGTTCGTGTTCAGCCCGGTCGCGATGACGGTGCTGATGGGCGAGATCGTCGGTGCGCGCGTGCGTCATGCGTACCAGCGCCTGACGACCGTGATCGCCGCGCGCAACGGCGTGACCGAGGCGACCTACATCGCCGAAGCGCTGATTCCGCTGATCGCGTTCGGGCTGCCGCTGAGCCCGGTGGCGGCCGGACCGGCCGCGCCGCTGTTCAATGCGCCGCCGCGCTTCACGGTCGATGCGGCGAGCGGGCAGATCCACAACCTGCATACGCTGATGAGCTGGCCGGCGTTCCTCGGCTACGGGCTGCTGTCGATCGTGCTGGCCGCGCTGATCGCGTATCCGCTCGCGATGCACCACGCGCACCGCGCGGCGTCGTTCGTCGCGCGCAAGCTGAGCCATGAAGCGATCATCGCGACCTTCGCGGGGCTGATCGTCGTGATCGGCGTGTGGGAAGGGCAACTGCTCGGGCTCGCCGTGATCGTGACGATCGGCCTGTTCGGTGGAATGTTGTCGCGCCTGTTGGCGTTCAACACGGGCGTGCAGTTCATGGGCTATTACGTCGCGGTGCTCAGCGTGCCCGCGATCGCCAAACTGTTCTGACGCGCCGGCGCCGGTCGCGGATGCCCGGCCATCGCGGCGAAACGTCGCTTTTCCGACGATTTTTGAATCGCTTTTTGTCGTGTTCGCACACAGATACGTTGGGATACAAAGCGCCCGGTCGGTTCGGATATAAAACCGGTGAAGCGATTCACACGACGGCGCGGTGCGATGCGCCGCCGCTGCGAACGACGATACCGGATTGCCCGCACGTGCCGCGGGCCCCTTCCTTAGCGATCGACAATGGAGAACGAGTCATGTCCGATAACGTGAACACCCGCCGCCGCCTGATCCTGGGCTCGACGCTGGCGAGCCTCAGCCTGGCCGACCTCGGCTTCAGCGCGCTTGCGCATGCGCAGTCCGCGCCCGATGCGTCGGCCGGCAAGCGTGCGGCCGGCGCCGCGTCGCTGGGCACGATCCACCAGATCGACGCGGGCGTGCTCAACGTCGGGTATGCGGATCTCGGCCCGAAGAACGGCCCGGCCGTGTTCCTGCTGCACGGCTGGCCGTACGACATCTACAGCTATGCCGAAGTCGCGCCGCTGCTCGTCGCGGCCGGCTATCGCGTGATCGTGCCGTACCTGCGCGGCTACGGTTCGACGACGTTCCGCTCGGCCGACACGGTGCGCAACGGCCAGCAGGCGGTCACGGCCGTCGACATCGTCGCGCTGATGGATGCGCTGAAGATCGACCGCGCGGTGTTCGGCGGCTACGACTGGGGTGCGCGCACGGCCGACGTCATCGCGGCGCTGTGGCCGCAGCGCGTGAAGGCGCTGGTGTCGGTGAGCGGCTACCTGATCGGCAGCCAGGCGGCGAACGCCAAGCCGCTGCCGCCGAAGGCCGAGCTGCAGTGGTGGTACCAGTTCTATTTCACGACGGAGCGCGGCGAACTCGGCTACGCGCAGAACCGCGATGCGTTCAACAAGCTGATCTGGCAGCTCGCGTCGCCGAAGTGGCAGTTCTCCGACGAAACCTTTGCGCGCACGGCCGCGTCGTTCCAGAATCCCGACCACGTGGCCGTCGTGATCCACAACTATCGCTGGCGTCTCGGGCTCGCGAAGGGCGAAGCGCAATACGACGACATCGAGCGGCGTCTCGCGGCAGGCCCCGCGATCACCGTGCCGACGATCACGATGGAAGGCGACGCGAACGGCGCGCCGCATCCGGAGCCGGCCGCGTACGCGAAGAAGTTCACCGGCAAGTACCAGCACCGGACGATCACCGGCGGCATCGGCCACAACCTGCCGCAGGAAGCGCCGCAGGCATTCGCCGATGCGATCCTGCAAGTGGAGCATCTGTGATGCGGGCCCGCGTCGGAGTGTGGCGGCGCGGTGCGCGCCGGGTGGTCGCCGCGGGCGTGCTGCTGGCCGGTGCGTGGTCGGCGAGCGGTCCTGCCGCGTTCGCGGAACAGCCGAAGCCGGCCGCGGCCGCGTCGCCGATCTACGGCGTGACGATTCCGCCCGGCTATCGCAAGTGGGAAATGGTTGCGCCGGCAGAGGAAGCCGCGCCGCTCGACGAGTTGCGCGTGGTGCTCGGCAATCCGGTCGCGATCCGCGCGCTCGAAAAGGCGACGCTGCCGTTTCCGGATGGCACGATCCTCGTGAAGCTCGCGTACAAGCGCAAGCAGTCCGACGAGTTTCCGCCGGCGACGGTGCCCGGGCAGGCGACGACCGTGCAGGTGATGGTGAAGGACTCGCGCCGCTATGCATCGACGGGCGGCTGGGGCTTCGGGCGCTTTATCAACGGCGTGCCCGCCGACATCGGCCAGCATCAGACGTGCTTTGCGTGTCACCAGGCGCGCGTGAAGAATCACGATTACGTGTTCACGCGGCTCGCGCCGTGACGTGACACGGCGGCGTGAAGTGGAGGGAAAGGCGTGCCTTGCGAGGCACGCCTTTTTTCATGGGTGCGCGGCGGGGGGGCGAAACGGATCAAGCGCGTTTGTATCGCACTGTATCTGCGGTCGTTCCTGAAAAACTGGCATGCAGAACGCCCCGGTTTCGGAAACATGCCGGATACGTGCGCGGGTTCTACTGTCGACATGCAGCAAGCGTTCAGCGCCAGACGTTCACGCCGAATGCCAAGTGATCGACACCCCAACTTCCTTCAAGGAGAACTCTCATGAAAGCCGCTCGAATCCTCGCCGTTGCCGTCCTCGCCGTCGCTCCGGCCCTGTCGTTCGCCGATACGGGCCACGGCCTCACGCGTGCCGAAGTGCGTGCCGACCTCATCCGCCTCGAGCAGGCCGGCTACAACCCGGCCGGCAGCGAAGCGCACTACCCGGACGATATCGCGGCCGCGGAGCAAGCCGTCGCCGCCGCGCAGCAGGTCGCACGCTCGGATCAGAACGGCCCGTCGAAGTCGCAAGGCGACAACGTGGCCGATGCGTCGACGTCGGCCGGCCATCGCGACGCCGCCAACGACCTGTACGCGCATTCGTGATCGGTCGCCGCGCCTGCCTCACGGAGGTGTGGCGCGCACTGAAGCACTTCACTTGAACAACACGAAGAAGAAAGGAGCATGACGATGGCCGGTTTGATGAAACGCGTTCTGGTATCCGCCGCGGTAGTCGGCGGACTGTTCGGTGCGGTCGCGGCGCAGGCCGCACCGAAGGAAGACCTGAAGGGCACCAACGTCGTGCTCGTGCACGGCGCGTTCGCCGACGGGTCGAGCTGGAACCGCGTGATTCCGCTGCTCGAGGCGCGCGGGCTGCACGTGGTGTCGGTGCAGAATCCGCTGAGTTCGCTCGCCGACGATGCGGCCGCGACGAAACGCACGATCGACGAACAGAAAGGGCCGGTCGTGCTGGTCGGCCATTCGTGGGCCGGCGTCGTGATCAGCGACGCGGGCAACGACGACAAGGTGAAGTCGCTCGTGTACGTCGCGGCGTTCGCGCCCGACAACGGCCAGTCGATCGCCGACGTCACGCAAGGGCTGCCGGCCCCGTCGTGGGCGGGCGAGCTGCGCAAGGACGCGGGTGGTTTCGCGCGGCTGTCGGACAAGGCGATCGCGCAGGATTTCGCGCCGGATCTGCCGCCCGCGCAGCAGCGCATCGTCGCGGCGACGCAAGGGCCGTGGTACGGTGGCTGCATCTCGGAGAAGGTCACGCAGGCCGCGTGGCATGCGAAGCCGTCGACGTTCGTCGTCGCGACGCAGGACCGGATGATCGATCCGAAGCTGCAGGAAGCGATGGCGAAGCGGATCGGCGCGACGGTCGCGCGCGTGAACGGCAGCCATGTCGCGATGCTGAGCCAGCCGAAAGCCGTGGCCGATGCGATCATCGCCGCCGCCGAGCGCGCGAAGCACGATACGCAGTGAGCGAACACGGCGCCGCGCCTTCGTGAGGATACGCGGCGCCTTGAGTGATGGCGATGTCTTTCCACCAGGAGAAGTGATGACGCAACTCTGGCAACTGTCGGCAACCGAACTCGCGAAACGCGTGCGGCAGCGTGAAGTATCCGCGCGCGAAGTGGCGGAATCCGTGCTCGACCGGCTGGACGCCGTGAATCCAGCGATCAACGCGGTGGTCGAGCATCGCCCCGACGACGTGCGGCGGCAGGCCGACGAAGTCGATCGCGCGATCGCGCGCGGCGACGATCCGGGGCCGCTCGCGGGCGTACCCGTCACCGTGAAGATCAACGTCGACCAGGCCGGCTTCGCGACGACCAACGGTACGCGCTTGCAGGAGAGCCTGATCGCGCAAGCCGACAGCCCGGTGGTCGCGAACATCCGCAAGGCCGGCGGGGTGCTGCTCGGCCGCACCAATTCGCCGACGTTCGCGTTGCGCTGGTTCACGTCGAATCTCGTGCATGGCCGCACGCGCAATCCGCGTAATCCGTCGCTGACGCCGGGCGGATCGAGCGGCGGCGCGGCGGCGGCCGTCGCGGCCGGGATCGGCCCGCTCGCGGTCGGCACCGACATCGGCGGCTCGGTGCGTTACCCGGCCTATGCGTGCGGCGTACACGGCATCCGGCCGTCGCTCGGCCGCGTGCCGGCGTTCAATGCATCGTCGCCCGAGCGGGCGATCGGCGCGCAACTGATGTCGACGGCTGGGCCGATCGCGCGCACGATCGACGATCTGTCGCTCGCGCTGCGGGCGTTCTCCGCACCGGACGCGCGCGATCCGTGGCACGTCGCGGTGCCGTTCGACGGGCGCGCGGTGCCGAAGCGCGCGGCGTTGTGCGTGCGTCCGCGTGGCCTCGAGGTCGTGCCCGAAGTCGAGGCCGCGTTGCGCGATGCCGCGCGTCGGCTCGTCGATGCAGGCTGGACCGTCGACGAGATCGACGATACGCCGCCGATGCGCGAGGCGGCGCTGCTGCAGGAGCAGCTGTGGCTGGGCGACGGGTTCGACGCGCTGGCGAACGCGGTCGAGCAAGACGGCGATCCGGGCGCGGCCGCGGTGATCGCCGCCGTGCGCGGCAAGGTGCGCGACCTGCCGGCCGACGTGATCAGTCGCGCACTGGTTCGACGCACGACGCTGACGCGGCAGTGGCGGCTGTTTCTCGATGAATATGCGGTGTTGCTGCTGCCTGTTTCCGCGGAACTGCCGTTTCCGGACGATCTCGACCGGCAAGGGCCGGACGGGTTCGAGCGCGTGTGGGAAGCGCAGCTCACGTTGCGCGCGCTGCCCGCGATGGGGCTGCCGGGGCTGGCCGTCACGACGTCGCTCGTGAACGGCGTGCCGGTGGGCGTGCAGGTGGTGGCCACGCATCATCGCGAGGATCTGTGTCTGCTTGCCGGGCGCGATATCGAGGCGCGTGGCGCGCCGGTCGCGCCGGTCGATCCGGTGGCGTGATGTGTCGACGGCGCGCGCATCGGCGAGGCTCGGCGGCTTCGTCGGTGCATCGCGTGGCCCGTGTCATTTCGGATTCCATGACGACGCGCGAAATGCGCGTCGATCGTCCCCCTCCTTTCTTTTCACCCCCTTCGATGCACGACATCGAACGGCCATCGCCCTCCATTTCCAGCCCGCGATCGACCGCGCGCCGATAGCGCGCGTCCGCTATTGCATTCCCCGCGGCGCTGATTAGGAAATGAATTTTTATTGGTTCTGCTTCCCGGACCGCACTCGCATAGTGGCGCTGACGGCTATAGACAGCACGCAAGCTGCGACGGCCGCATTCCCGGTGTTTTTGTTCATACGAATCTGCGAGAACGAGGAAGTGTCATGACGGTTGAACTGCAAGAACGAACCGCTGCGCAGCAGGCGCTCGAAGACGCGCGCGCGGCAGCCGTGGCGGCCGGCACGCCCTACGCGGGCGGCGTCGCGCCGCAAGCCGCGTGGGCGCTGTTCGCGGCGGGCGATGCATTGCTGGTGGACGTGCGCACGGCCGAGGAACGGAAATTCGTCGGTTACGTGCCGGAGTCGCTGCACGTGCCGTGGGCGACCGGCACGAGCCTGACGCGCAACCCGCGCTTCGTGCGCGAGCTGGAAGCAAAGACCGGCAAGGATGCGGTCGTGCTGTTGCTGTGCCGCAGCGGCAACCGCTCGGCGCAGGCGGCCGAGGCTGCCACGAAGGGCGGTTTCACGCAGGTATTCAACGTGCTCGAAGGCTTCGAGGGCGACCTCGACGACCGGCAGCATCGCGGCGGCCGCAACGGCTGGCGCTTTCGCGGCCTGCCCTGGGCGCAGGATTGATTCACGGCCGTTACGGGGAGAAAGCAGCATGGCCGCGTTCGACATCGACGACATCGTTCAATCGCTGCAGACGGTGCGCCGCGCATGGCGCGAAAAGCAGCGGCGCTCGCTTGAACCGGGCGGGCGCGATTTGCCGGCGCGCGAGGCACTCGCGCAGATCGTCGGCGCGCTGAAGGGCGTGCTGTTCCCGATGCGGCTCGGGCCGCCCGACCTGCGGCAGGAAAGCGAGAACCTTCACGTGGCCCACGCGCTCGACGCGGCGCTGAATGCGCTGCTCACTCAAGTGACGCTCGAATTGCGCTACGCGGCGCGTCAGCGCAATGCCGACGGGCCGCTCGACAACCTCGACGAAGTCGCGTCGAAGGCCGTGCAGGCATTCGCCGTGCGCCTGCCGGAGATTCGCCGGCTGCTCGACAGCGACGTGCTGGCCGCCTTCCACGGCGATCCGGCGGCCGGCAGCGTCGACGAGGTGCTGCTGTGCTACCCGGGCATCCTCGCGATGATCCACCACCGGCTCGCACACGAGCTGTACGGGCTCGGCCTGCCGCTGCTCGCGCGGATCATCGCCGAGCAGGCGCATGCGGAAACGGGCATCGACATTCATCCGGGCGCGCGCATCGGCGCGGGCTTCTTCATCGATCACGGCACGGGCGTCGTGATCGGCGAGACGGCGATCATCGGCGAGCGCGTGCGCGTGTACCAGGCCGTCACGCTCGGCGCGAAGCGCTTCCCGCGCGATGCGGCCGGCCATCTGGAGAAAGGGCTGGCCCGCCATCCGATCGTCGAGGACGACGTGGTGATCTATGCGGGCGCAACGATTCTCGGCCGCGTGACGATCGGGCGCGGCGCGGTGATCGGCGGCAACGTGTGGCTCACGCAGGACGTGCCGCCCGGCGAAAACGTCACGCAGGCCGTGCTGCGCAGCGAAGCGAACGCCGCGCCGCGCACGGCGGCGCGCGTCGCCTGGGAGGCGCGATGAGCGACCTCATCCATCACTTCGGCGCCAACGTGCGCAAGCTGCGCGAAGCGCGCACGTGGTCGCAGGAGCAACTGGCCGAGCATGCGGGGCTGAACCGCTCGTACGTCGGCGAGATCGAGCGTGGCGAGGCGATCGCGTCGATCGTCACGGCCGACAAGATCGCGCGCGCTTTCGACGTGTCGATCTCGACGCTGCTGCCGGGCGCGTACGTCACCTGAGCTCGCGCCGCATCGTTTCCCCTTCGGTTGCACGCCCCTGACGGCTATAGCATGTTGAGCCGGCACGGGTGTGCTTCCGATAATCACCGAGCGTCATAAGCAATCCCGTTTTTCATCTTAAGAACCCGGAGCCACACATGTCGACCGTTGCAAGCGGCACGGCCGCGCTGAGCGATCACGCCGCCCGCCAACTAGCGAACGCTACCAAGACCGTCCCCCAGCTTTCCACGATCACGCCGCGCTGGCTGACCCATCTGCTGCAATGGGTGCCGGTCGAGGCCGGCATCTATCGGCTGAACCAGGTGAAGAACCCGGAAGCCGTGCGCGCCGCGTGCACGCAGCTCGAGGACGAAAGCGTGCTGCCGCAGACCTTCGTGCCGTACGAGGAACAGCCGCGCGAATACTTCCTGAACGCGGTGAGCACGGTGCTCGACGTGCATACGCGGATCTCCGATCTTTACAGCAGTCCTCACGACCAGATCAAGGAACAGCTGCGCCTGACGATCGAGACGATCAAGGAGCTGCAGGAAAGCCAGCTGATCAACAATCCCGATTACGGGCTGCTCGCGAACGTGACCGACGAACAGCGGATCTTCCCGCTGACGGGCGCGCCGACGCCGGACGATCTCGACGAGTTGCTGACGAAGGTGTGGAAGGAGCCGGCGTTCTTCCTCACCCACCCGCTCGCGATCGCCGCGTTCGGCCGCGAATGCACGCGGCGCGGCGTGCCGCCGCCGACGGTCAGCCTGTTCGGCTCGCAGTTCCTCACGTGGCGCGGCATTCCGCTGATCCCGTCGGACAAGGTGCCGGTCGCGGACGGCAAGACCAAGATCCTGCTGCTGCGCGTCGGCGACAAGCGTCAGGGCGTCGTCGGCCTGTATCAGCCGGGCGTCGCGGGCGAGCAGGGGCCGGGCCTGTCGGTGCGCTTCATGGGGATCAACAACCAGGCGATCGCGTCGTACCTGATCTCGCTGTATTGCTCGCTCGCGGTCCATTCGCCGGATGCGCTGGCTGTCCTCGATGACGTCGAAATCGCCAAGTTCCATGACTATCCCGACACCTATCGTTAATCCCGGCGTGGCCGCCGGCGACGCGCACGCGTTGCCGCACGCGCCGCTGCCGGCCGGGTTGCCCGATCCGGCGACGCTCGCGCGGCTCGCATCCGAGTTCTTCGCGACGCCGCCCGGGCAGGCCACCGCGCCCGGGCTGTCGGCGGGCAGCGGCGCGGTCGGCGGCGTGCCGTCGGCATTGCCGGCGGCGGCGCCGATCCTCGCGTCGGTCAGCAACCCGGTGCCGGGCGGCTCTCCGCTTGCAGGGCCGGGCGGAGCGGGCACCGGCGTGCCGGGGCTCGCGCTGCCGCAAGGCAAGGTGCCCGGCGCGAACCTCGCGCCGTCCGCGCCGACGCATGTGTTGTCGCTCGGCAACCGCGCACCCGCGCTCGCGCCGCATGCGGCCGCGCAGAACGGGCTGCCCGACAACGCCGTGTCGATCGCGCCCGCGCTCGAACCGCGGGTCGGCGGCGCGGCGCTCGGCGTGCCGCAGGTGAACGCGGCCGCACCGGAAGGCGCGACGAAGGCGTCGCCGTACTACTTCACCGACGGTTCGCTGCAGGGCTGGCAGGCGACGCCGCAGGACATCGTCGTGCCGTCGAACGGCCTGGCGTCGCCGGAAGCGTTCGGGTTGCCGGGCGACGACGCGCTGCGCGAACTGCTCGCCGTGCGTCGCGACGTGCCGGTGTCGCGTGGGTCGGGCGCCGACGTGCCGCGCTACTTCATCGACGACGCGCGGGCGGCCGAGCCGCAGGGCCAGCCGTATCGCGGCGCCCACCCGCCGTTCGACGTGAACGCGATCCGCCGCGATTTCCCGATCCTTCAGGAGCGCGTGAACGGCAAGCAGCTCGTCTGGTTCGACAACGCGGCGACGACGCACAAGCCGCAGGCCGTGATCGACCGCCTCGCGTACTTCTACGCACACGAGAACTCGAACATCCACCGCGCGGCCCACGCACTGGCCGGCCGCGCGACGGATGCGTACGAGCATGCGCGGGAAACGGTGCAGCGCTTCATCGGCGCATCGTCGCCCGACGAGATCGTGTTCGTGCGCGGCACGACCGAGGCGATCAACCTGATCGCGAAGACGTGGGGCGTGCAGAACGTCGGCGAAGGCGACGAGATCGTCGTGTCGCATCTCGAGCATCACGCGAACATCGTGCCGTGGCAGCAGCTTGCCGCGCAGAAAGGCGCGAAGCTGCGCGTGATTCCGGTCGACGATTCGGGGCAGGTACTGCTCGACGAATACCGGAAGCTGCTCAACGATCGCACGAAGATCGTGTCCGTCACGCAGGTGTCGAACGCGCTCGGCACGGTCGTGCCGGTGAAGGAGATCGTCGAGCTCGCGCATCGCGCGGGCGCGAAGGCGCTGGTCGACGGCGCGCAGTCGATCTCGCACATGCGGGTGGACGTGCAGGCGCTCGATGCGGATTTCTTCGTGTTCTCCGGGCACAAGATCTACGGGCCGACCGGGATCGGCGTCGTGTACGGCAAGCGCGCGATCCTCGACGACATGCCGCCGTGGCAGGGCGGCGGCAACATGATCGCGGACGTGACGTTCGAGCGCACGGTGTTCCAGCCGCCGCCGAACCGCTTCGAAGCCGGTACCGGCAACATCGCGGATGCGGTGGGGCTGGGTGCCGCGCTCGATTACGTGAACCGCGTCGGCATCGAGAACATCGCGCGCTACGAGCACGATCTGCTCGCGTATGCGACGAGCGTGCTCGCGCCGGTGCCGGGCGTGCGGCTCGTCGGCACCGCGCGCGACAAGGCGAGCGTGCTGTCGTTCGTGCTGAAGGGCTATGAAACCGAGGAAGTCGGGCAGGCGCTGAACGAAGAGGGCATCGCGGTGCGCTCGGGGCACCACTGCGCGCAACCGATCCTGCGGCGTTTCGGGCTCGAGGCCACGGTGCGGCCGTCGCTCGCGTTCTACAACACGTGCGACGAAGTCGATGCGCTCGTGAGTGTCGTCAGGAGACTGGCGGCGCGACGTTGACGTCGTCGTTCTCGTTGCGCCGATGTTGTCCACTTGCGGCGGCCTTCGCGGGCCGCCGCGAGCGTTTTCATGCTACCCGCTCAGAAGCGCACGACCGGCTTCTTCTCGACGTTGAATCCGTCGCGCAGCATGCCGGTGATCGAACGCACGCGTTGCGATGCGCGACGACCGCATCGACCTCGTGTTCAGGCGTGCGCGGGAATGCGCGCCGGGGCGGCATGGCAGGTGAACGGCGAGCATTCGAAACGGACAAATACGCAGCGAATCAACGTCCGGCCAGCATCCGGCCGCCGACCCCTATCAGCAACAGCCCGGCCGCCGTATCGAGCACGGCCTTGCGCCGGACCAGCAGCCGGCGCACCGACGGGTGCGACGCGAGCAGCGCCATCGTGCAATACCACGCGGCCGAGATCGCGACCGACAGCACGACGACCGACAGATCGAGCCACGCCGGCGCGTGGGCCGGCACCATCAGCGCGAAGATGCTGCCGTAGAACGCGACGGATTTCGGGTTCGTCATGCTGACGACGTAGCCCTTTCTCGCCGCGTGCCAGTCGGACATCGCGGCCGGCGCGGAAACGGGCAGCGGCTTGCGCGCGGTCGCGATCATCTTCAGGCCGAGCCAGATCAGGTACGCGGCGCCCGCCAGCCGCAGTGCGGTGTGAACCCATGCGACGTGCGTGACGAGCAGGCTCAACCCGCCGATCGCGATCGCGGCCCAGGTGCCGGACGCCGCGGCCAGGCCGAGCCCCGTCATCACGCCGGCGCGACGCGACGCGACCGCGGTGGAGGTGACGATCACGAAGTTGGGGCCCGGGCTGGCGACGCTCAGCAGCAGGACGCCGGCGAGCGGCAGCAGGGTGTTGGCGATGGGCGACATGGGGTGGAAGCGGTGTGGCGGAACGGGTCTTGATCTTACCCGAGCGCGGCAGGCGGCTCCGTCGAACCCGGCATTCCGTGGCGCCAAAGCAAACAACGCGTGACGACTTCCGTCGCCACGCGTTGTTGCAGGATTCTGCCCAACCGCGCGCACGCCGACAAACCGGCGCGCACGCTGCCGCGTCGTCAGAAATCGAACCCCGGCCCGCCCGCACCCGGGCCGCCCGGCGCGGCGGCCGGCGCCGCGTCCTTTGGCGCTTCGAACACGGTCGCATCCGTCGTCAGCAGCAGCCCGGCCACCGACGCCGCGTTCTGCAGCGCGGTGCGCGTGACCTTGGTCGGATCGAGCACGCCCGATTCGACGAGATCGCCGTACTCGCCCGTCTGCGCGTTGTACCCGAAGTTGCCCGTGCCTTCGGCGACCTTCGCGACGACGACGCTCGCTTCCTCGCCCGCATTCGTGACGATCTGGCGCAGCGGTTCCTCGAGCGCGCGCAGCACGATCTTGATGCCCGCGTCCTGATCGGCGTTCGCGCCCTTCAGTTCGCGGATCGCCTGCCGCACGCGGATCAGCGCGACGCCGCCGCCCGGCACGATGCCTTCCTCGACGGCCGCGCGCGTGGCGTGCAGCGCGTCGTCGACGCGGTCCTTCTTCTCCTTCACCTCGATTTCGGTCGCACCGCCGACCTTGATCACCGCCACGCCGCCCGCGAGCTTCGCGACGCGTTCCTGCAGTTTCTCGCGGTCGTAGTCGGAGGTCGCCTCGTCGATCTGCACGCGGATCTGCTTCACGCGCGCCTCGATGTTCTTCGCATCGCCCGCGCCGTCGATCACCGTGGTGTTTTCCTTGCCGACCTCGATGCGCTTCGCCTGGCCCAGTTCTGCCAGCGTTGCCTTCTCGAGCGTCAGGCCGGTTTCTTCCGCGATGACTTGACCGCCGGTGAGGATCGCGATGTCCTCGAGCAGCGCCTTGCGGCGATCGCCGAAGCCCGGCGCCTTGACCGCGACCGTCTTCAGGATCCCGCGGATGTTGTTCACGACGAGCGTCGCGAGCGCTTCGCCTTCGACGTCTTCGGCGATGATCAGCAGCGGCCGGCCCGACTTGGCGACCTGTTCGAGCACCGGCAGCAGGTCGCGGATGTTCGAGATCTTCTTGTCGTGCAGCAGGATGTACGGGTTTTCGATCTCGGCGATCTGCTTGTCCGGATTGTTGATGAAGTACGGCGACAGGTAGCCGCGGTCGAACTGCAGCCCTTCGACGACGTCGAGTTCGTCGGCGAGCGACTTGCCGTCCTCGACGGTGATCACGCCTTCCTTGCCGACGCGGTCGATGGCCTCGGCGATGCGCTGGCCGATCGATTCCTCGCCGTTCGCGGAGATCGTCGCGACCTGGGCGATTTCCTTGCTGGTGGTGGTCGGCTTGCTGATCTTCTTCAATTCGTCGACGGCCGATGCGACGGCCTTGTCGATGCCGCGCTTCAGGTCGAGCGGATTGAGCCCGGCCGCCACGTATTTCTGGCCTTCGCGGACGATCGCCTGCGCGAGCACGGTGGCGGTCGTCGTGCCGTCGCCGGCCGCGTCGCTGGTGCGCGACGCGACTTCCTTCACGAGCTGCGCGCCGATGTTCTGCAGCTTGTCCGCGAGTTCGATTTCCTTCGCGACCGATACGCCGTCCTTCGTGACGACGGGCGCGCCGAAGCTGCGTTCGAGCACGACGTTGCGGCCCTTCGGCCCGAGCGTGACCTTCACCGCGTTCGCGAGGATGTTCACGCCTTCGGTCAGCTTCGACCGGGCGATGTCGCTGAAAATGATTTCCTTGGCTGCCATGATTGCGCTCCGTTATTGATTGACGACCGCGACGATGTCTTCCTCGCGCAGCACGAGAAACTCGTTGCCGTCCACCTTGACGGCTTGCCCCGCGTACTTGCCGAACAGCACGCGCTCGCCGACCTGAAGGTCGGGCACGATGCGCTGGCCGTCCGTGTCCTTGCGGCCGGGGCCCACGGCGATGACTTCGCCCTGATCGGGCTTTTCGGCGGCGCTGTCGGGGATCACGATGCCCGACGCGGTGGTGGTTTCCTGATCGAGTCGCTTCACGACCACGCGATCGTGCAAGGGGCGTAGGCTCATTGGTTCGTCCTGTGCGGTTCTGTCGAAATTGGCTGGCACTCTTTGGCAGAGAGTGCTGACGAGTATAAAAACGCGCGGCGACGCGATCCAATAACGGATTTCGAAAAGCATTTGCGCGAATGCGCTATGGACGAAGAGCAGCCGGTGCAGGCCGTCAGATCAGCAGCGACACCGTCTTGAACAGCGCGAGATCCTCCTTGCGCGCGGATCGCGCGTGCCGGCGGATGACATGCAGCAGGCAATCGATGAAGCAGCGCGCGGCGTCGCTGAGCGTGCTGCTGCGGCGCGTGACGATGCCGAGCTCGCGCGGTTCGAACGTTTCCTTCAACGACAACGCGCGCATCCGGTCGCCGGACGGCGGCACGGCCGCGAGAATCGTCGGGCACCACGTGCACATGTCGGCCTGTTCGAGCATCGTCTGCAACATCGCGACCGACTGCGCGCGGACGATGCGCCGCTCGTCGATCCGGGCGCCGTGGCGCGTGAACAGATAGTCGACGAGCGCGGCCTGCCCGTCGGCCGCGAAGTTCAGCACCCAGTCGTTGTCGAGCAGGTCGTGGATCGACCGCGCGCGTTCGAGCGGATGGCCGGCGCGCACCATGACCGACGTCTCGTAGCGCAACATCGGCTCGCATGCGAATTCCTGCGTGCCGCCCGGCTGCACGTGCCCGAGCGCGAAATCCATGCTGCCGTCGCGCAGCAGCGGCTGCGCGACGGCCATCAGCGCGTCGTAGAGTTCGAGCCGCACGTCGGGCATGTGCGCGCGAAATCGCAGCACGGCTTCCGCGAGGAACGTCATCGTGAGCCACGGCGTGACACCGATGCTCAGTCGGCCCTCGACGCGGCCGCGCATGCGTTCGAGATCGCTCTGCGCGTGTTCGAGCTGTTTCAGCACGAGCCTCGCGTGCGTGAGCAGCGTCTTGCCGTAGTCGGTGAAGCCGATCCCCTCCGGCGCGCGCACGAGCAGCGGCAGGCGCTCGCTCGCCTCCAGCTCGCGCAGCGCACGCGTGACGGCCGCCTGCGACAGCCCGAGCGAGCGTGCCGCGCCGCGAATGCTCCCGGCCTCCGCGCTGGCGACGAGCGCCTGCAACTGATGCAGCTTGATCGTGCTCATGGTGCGATACCAGACAACGAAAGGTTGTCATCATAACGAAACCGCGGCTGTTCGACGGGATTTTCGCTACCTACGATTAGGGCACGATCGGTCATTCGGGCGATCGGCAACCGGAATGCATCGAGGAGAATCGGGTTGGACCATTCATCCATTCAGCCGGAAATGGCGGCGATCGAGGCGGAGATGATCGCGCTGCGGCGCCGGCTGCACGCGCATCCGGAGCTGGGTTTCGACGAGCATGCGACGAGCGATCTCGTGGCCAAGCATCTGACAACGTGGGGTTATCGGGTGACGCGCGGGCTCGGCGGCACCGGCGTGGTCGGCACGCTCACGCGCGGCGCCGGGAAGCGGCTCGGGCTGCGCGCCGACATGGACGCGCTGCCGATTCGCGAGGCCACCGGGCTGCCGCATGCGAGCCGGCACGACGGCGTGATGCACGCGTGCGGTCACGACGGCCATACGACGATGTTGCTTGCGGCCGCGCGCTGTCTGGCGGAACGTGCACGCTTCACGGGTACGCTGAACCTGATCTTCCAGCCGGCGGAGGAAGGGCTCGGCGGCGCGAAGCGGATGATCGACGACGGGTTGTTCGCGCGCTTTCCCTGCGACGCGGTGTTCGCGATGCACAACGTGCCGGGCCTGCCGGCCGGCGTGCTCGGCTTCTGCGACGGCCCGGCGATGGCGTCGGCCGACGAGGTGCGCGTGCGTGTGACCGGGCGCGGCGGCCATGGCGCGGCGCCGCACCTGACGGTCGATCCGGTGGTCGTTTGCGCGTCGATCGTGATGGCGCTGCAAAGCGTCGTGTCGCGCAACGTCAATCCGCAGGATCTGGCCATCGTCACGGCCGGGTCGATTCATGCGGGCACGGCATCGAACGTGATTCCCGCGCATGCGGAGCTCGCGCTCAGCGTGCGAGCGCTTTCGCCCGACGTGCGCGCGCTGCTCGAAACGCGCATTCGCGAGATCGTGCACGGGCAGGCCGCGAGTTACGGCGCGACGGCCGAGATCGATTACCGCCACGACTATCCGGTGCTGGTCAATCACGCGGCGGAGACCGCGTTCGCGCGCGACGTCGCCCGCGAATGGGGCGGCGATGCGGCGCTGATTCCGCACCTGAAGCCGATCGCGGCCAGCGAGGATTTCGCGTTCATGCTCGAAGCGTGCCCCGGCAGCTACCTGTCGATCGGCAACGGCGACGGTGTCGGCGGTTGCGGGCTGCATCACCCAGGTTACGACTTCAACGACGCATGCGTCGCCATCGGCGCGAGCTACTGGATTGCGCTGGCGGAGCGCTACCTCGCCTGAGGCGCCCGCACGCTTTCGATCGACGATTCACACACGCAAGGAGACTGGCAATGAAGACATGGATGGCGGCGCTCGCGGTGGCGCTGGCAGCAGGAACGGCGCAGGCGGGCGACTGGGCGGGCAAGGAGATTCGTCTCGCGGTCGATCCGACTTATCCGCCGCTCGAATACAAGCTGCCTGACGGCACGCTGACGGGCTTCGGGATCGACATCACGAACGCGTTGTGCGCGGAGTTGCGTGCGCGCTGCGTGTGGGTCGAGTCGAGCTTCGACGGGATGATCCCCGGGCTGCTCGCCCGCAAGTTCGACGTGATCGCATCGTCGATGACGATCACGCCGAAGCGGATGCAGCAGATCGCGTTCACGAACCGGATCTCGAACGCGCCCGCGCGGCTGATCGCGCGCAAGGGTTCGCCGCTGCTGCCGACGGCCGCTGCGCTGAAGGGCAAGCGGGTAGGTGTCGAGCAGGGTTCCGCGCAGGCCGATTACGCGATTGCGAACTGGCAGCCGGCCGGCGTGCAGATCGTGTCGTATCAGAACCAGGACCAGGTCTACGCCGATCTCGTGACGGGCCGGCTCGACGCGGCATTCCAGGCGTCGATCGCGGCCAGCGACGGTTTCCTGAAGAAGCCGCAGGGCAAGGACTTCGCGTTCGTCGGCCAGGCGATCGACGACGTGAAGTACTTCGGGCAGGGCGATGGACTCGGGCTGCGCAAGCAGGACAACGATCTGCGCGAGGCATTCAACCGCGCGCTCGCGACGATTCTCGCGAACGGCACGTACCAACGGATCAACCGGAAGTACTTCGACTTCGACATCTACGGCGCGAAGTAACGCGCGGGACCGGCACGAGGGGACGGTGCGCGGCGAGCCGTGCACCGGAAACGGAAGCAGCATCGCACCTGTGCGAGCGGCGGACCATGAACCGTTGGCTCGCCACGGTAAATCATATCGATAAGGATTACATATAATGAAATGGAGATTCGTTTTCGTCGCGATTCCGGCGCTGTGCGCGGCGCCTGCGTTCGCGCAAGGCAGCGTCACGCTTTACGGCCTCGTCGACGCGGGTATCGACTATACGAACAACGTCGGCGGGCACGGCGCGTGGCAGATGGCGAGCGGCTTCGCACAGGGTAGCCGCTGGGGGCTGAAGGGCACCGAGGACCTCGGCGGCGGCTACAGCGCGCTGTTCCAGATCGAGAACGGCTTCAACGTCAACAGCGGCACCCTCGCGCAGGGCGGTCGCATGTTCGGGCGGCAGGCGTACGTCGGGCTCGGCAGCGCACGGTTCGGCACGCTGACGCTCGGCCGGCAGTACGACGCGCTCGTCGACTATCTCGCGCCGACCACCGCGAACGGCAGTTGGGGCGTCTATCCGTTCTCGCATCCGTTCGACAACGACAATACCGGCAACACGTTTCGCGTGAACAACACGGTCAAGTACGCGAGCCCGGATTTTTCCGGCTTTTCGTTCGGCGGCACGTACAGCTTCAGCAACGACGCGGGCTTCGCGAACAACCGGCAATGGAGCGTCGGCGCGCAGTACGAGCACGGCGGCCTGCTCGTCGGCGCGGCGTTTCTCAACGCGGACAACCCGGGGGCGACGTCGGGCGGTGCGATCGCCGGTTCGGGGTCGGTCGGCGCCGATGCCAATTTCGCGTCGGCGCGGTTGCGGATCTTCGGCGCGGGCATCAACTACACGGCGGGGCCCGCGACGGTCGGCTTCGCTTACACGAACAGCAACGTCACGCGGCCGGGCGCGAACGTCGGCTACCTGTTCGGCGACGAAACGATCGAGCCGGTGACGGGCCCGCTCGCGGGCGGCACGGTCACGTCGATCAAGTACCAGAACTTCGAAGTGAACGGCAAGTATCAGTTCACGCCGGCGCTGTTCGTCGGTGCGCAGTACGTGTACACGACGGTGCGCTATGACGCGACGACGGGCTCCGCGAAACCGAAGATCCATTCGATCGGGCTGATGGCCGACTACAACCTGTCGAAGCGCACGGACGTGTACCTGATGGGCGCATACCAGCGCGTGGCGGGCGACGCGACCGGCTCGTCGCTCGACCAGGCTTATATTCCCGGTGCGGCGGATCTGTCGTCCACGTCGAAGCAGTTGATGGTGCATGCCGGGATTCGTCACAAGTTCTGACGAGGTCATCCGGGAAGCGGCGAGCGCGGCACGAGGCCGTCCGCCGCTCGCCGCCCGTGCATCTCGCGTCGCTCACTGAGCGACGCGAATCACGACCTTGCCGAAGTGCTGCCCCGACTCCAGGTACGCATACGCCTGCGGCGCTTCGTCGAAGCCGAACACGCGATCGACCACCGGCTCGATCCGTTTCGCGTCGACGAGCCGCACGACGTCGTCGAGCATCGTGCGGCTGCCGACCATGAAGCCGTGCAGCCGCCGGAAGCCGCCGATCAGCGGCAGCAGCGCGAGTTCCGGGCCGCCGAAGCTGCTGAGTCCGCCGATCACCGATACGAGGCCGCCCAGCTTCGTCGCGGCGACCGAGCGCGGTAGCGTGTCGCGGCCGCCGACTTCGACGACCAGATCCGCGCCGGCGCCGCCGGTGAGCCGCAGCACTTCGTTTTGCCATTCGGGTGTCGCGCGATAGTTGATCGTTGCGTCCGCACCGAGTGCGCGGGCGCGTTCGAGCTTCGCGTCGCTCGACGAGGTCACGATCGTGCGCAGCCCGGCCGCCTGCGCGAGCTGCAGCGCGATGATCGACACGCCGCCGGTGCCGAGCAGCACGACAGTCGCGCCCGGTGCCAGCCCGCCGTCGACGAACAGCGCGTTCCACGCGGTGACGCCCGCACACGACAGCGTCGCCGCCTTGTCGTAGTCGAGATGCGCGGGAATCGCGACCAGCGCCGTTTCGTCGGCGACGAAGCGTTCGGCCAGCACGCCGTCGAATTGCGCGCCGGGCGAGCCCGATACTTTGTGCGGCGTCGGCGGCCCGTCCATCCAGCGCGGGAAATAGGTATTGATCACGCGACCGCCCGGCTTGAAGCGCGTGACGTCGCGACCGGTCTCGACGACTTCGCCGGCGCCGTCGGCGACCGGGATCAGCGCGTCCTTTCCGATGCCGAGATAGTCGCCGCGCGCGAACATCAGGTCGCGATAATTCAGCGCGGCCGAGTGGATCTTCACGACGACGTCGGTCGGCCCGACCGGATGTTCCGTCGCATCGACGCGACCGAGCCCGGCAATGCCGTCGCCCGGTTTGATTTGCCATGCATGCATGTCGGCTCCTTTTCGAGATAGTCGGGACTATCATAGTGTCGCGCCCGGGGACGCATTGGCGAGAATTCGGCCAATGATTGTCGCCGGTGCGGACACAACCCTGTCATCCCCTTTCATCGGAGCGGAACGACATGGACGAACGGCTCAGAGGCGTCGCCGAATTCGTCGACGTGGTGGAATCGGGCAGCTTCGCGGCGGCGGCGCTGCGCCTCGGCATGACGCGCTCGGCGGTCGCGAAGATCGTCGCGCGGCTCGAACAGCGTCTCGGCGCGAGGCTGCTGCAGCGTACGACGCGCCAGCTCGGCCTGACCGACGAAGGGCACGTCTATTACGAGCAGTGCCGGCGGGTGCTCGCCGAACTCGGCGAGACGGAGGCCGCGCTCGACGCGGGCCGCCGCGAGCCGGTCGGGCGCGTGCGCATCAGCGTGCCCGTGCTGTTCGGGCGGCAATGCGTGGCGCCCGTCGTGCGGCGCCTCGTCGAGTGCCATCCGCGGCTCGAAATCGACGTGTCGTTCAGCGATCGCGTGGCCGACCTCGTCAACGACGGTTTCGACCTGGCGGTGCGCATCGGCGAGCTGGCCGATACGAGCGCGCTGGTCGGCCGCAAGCTCGGCGTGCAGCGCATGGGCATCTGCGCATCGCCCGCGTATCTCGCGCGTCACGGCCGGCCAGCGGGGCTCACCGAACTCGCGTCGCACGTCGGCATCGCGTATTCGCGCGGCGGACAGCCGGCGCCGTGGCGGATCATCGGCGCGGACGGCGCGGTGCACGACCATCGCGCGGCCGGCCGCCTGCGGTTAGACGACCTGCAGGCGATCGCAGACGCGGCCGCCGCCGGTGCGGGCCTCGCGTGGCTGCCGTGCTGGCTGATGGCGCCGTACGTGCGCGACGGCCGTCTCGCGCTCGTGATGGACAGCGACAGCGTGTCGGGCGCCGAGGTGTTCGCGGTGCGGCCGGCTGCGCGCCACGTGCCGTCGAAGGTGCGGGTGGTCGTCGATGCGCTGGTCGACGAGATTCCGCGGATGCTGGCGTCGGACGACGCGAATGGGGAGCGCGCATGACGGCGGCCGGTTCTCCATGACGGCGCGCAATCCGGTTGGCTGCACGTCGCGCTTGCTCTCGTCTCACATATCGAGAAGGTAACCGGTAAGGCGCTACGTATTCTTTTCCATTGTCTCCAACGCTCGGTGTAACAATGTCAGTTCGATCACTTCGAGTTGGTACGCGAAGCGCGACTGGACCCGCCTCATCATCATGGAGCCGACGGACAATCCAAAGACGAGGGCGATACCCCAGAGAATCGCCGTGTTGATGAAGTTTCCGGAGACGAATCCGCTCGCCAGCGTATTCCCCAGCCACGGCAATCCACCCGCATCCTTAATGTTGGTGAACGTGATGGCAAGAAGCGCATATGCTGCCGTGCCGCTACCAAAGAATGAAGCGACACGCGAATCGAGGCGTTTCACCTTGATCCGCAGGCAATGCTGCGCGCATTTGAGGGTGTCGTCCGCATAGCTGTTCAGCAATCGGGCGTTCTTTTCGTCGGTTTCTATCTCGCGGATGAGCGTATCCAGCGCTTCTTGCTTCCAGTGACACATCTTTACGACGCCGACGATGGGTTCCACAACGAGAGAGAGCAGGCTGAGGACGACTGTAAAGGTATAGAGTGTGACTGCCGGAATCACCTGCCACTCGGCAGCCGCCAATTTATGCCACCCGGCTAACAAGAGGAGCAGCAGAAAGCAGAAGCCGCCACTGCCAAGGAGAAGTGTGGAGGCCTTCCGCGCGCGCTCCATAGACAACGTTTTTATTGGACGGTAAGGCTCGCAAGTATCGAGCGTTTTCAGTAGTTCCGTGATTTTCGACATGACGACTCCGATGAAAATTCGATGGTTGGATGGCGTGCCTGCATGGTCTTGAAAGCGACATCAACATGCGGATGCGCGCGTGAACGACGGCGCACGACGGGATGATGGGGCGGGGATGCGCATTCCTGTCTCGATTACGGTTTGGAAAGCATGGGCAAGCACGCGCTGCTTGAGCCGCATATTCCCGCACCCCGTTAGCATGTGACGAATCCGACTTTGGGCGCCGCGCGAGCAACGCTAAGATCGCCGCTCCCGTAGCTCGAGCGTCAACAAAAATGAAAAAGTCCGCGTGGCCGTTGCATGCCGTTCGTTTCCGTGTCGTCTGCGCCGCGATTGCCGGCGCGGTGTCGCTCGCGTCGTGCGGCGGCGTCGACAGCAATCCGCCGCCGCAGGCCAGCGCGACGCCGTCGGCCAAGCGCCCGAACATCCTGTACATCATGGCCGACGATCTCGGCTATTCCGACATCCACGCATTCGGCGGCGAGATCAATACGCCGAACCTCGACGCGCTCGTCGCATCGGGCCGCATCCTGTCGAACCATCACACGGGCACCGTCTGC
The DNA here is from genome assembly GCF_020419985.1 of Burkholderia sp. AU32262. NCBI lineage: Bacteria > Pseudomonadati > Pseudomonadota > Betaproteobacteria > Burkholderiales > Burkholderiaceae > Burkholderia > Burkholderia sp. AU32262. The sequence continues at coordinate 215,817 of NZ_JAIZRS010000002.1, read as the reverse complement.
GCGATCACGCGCGCGATGCTGGTGTCGGGCACCGATCACCATCTCGTCGGCGAAGGCACGATGGGCGTGCCGACCGACGAGCGGCGCGGGCTGCCCGGCTACGAAGGCTACCTGAACGATCGCGCGCTGTCGTTCGCGCAATTGCTGAAGGACGCCGGCTATCACACCTATATCGCGGGCAAGTGGCACATCGGCTCGGGAATCGTCGGCAGTGCGACGGGCAGCGGGCAGACGCCCGACCAGTGGGGCTTCGAGCGCAGCTACGTGCTGCTCGGCGGCGCGGCGACGAACCACTTCGCGCACGAGCCGGCCGGCTCGTCGAACTACACGGAAGACGGCCGCTATGTGCAGCCGGGCCAGCCCGGGCAGCCGGGCGGCGCGGGCGGCAGCCCGGCCGTGTTCTATTCGACCGATTTCTATACGCAGAAGCTGATCTCGTACATCGATGCGAACAGGCAGGACGGCAAGCCGTTCTTCGCGTACGCGGCCTATACGTCGCCGCACTGGCCGCTGCAGGTGCCCGATCCGTGGCTGCACAAATACGCGGGCGTGTACGACGCCGGCTACGATGCGATCCGCAACGCGCGGATCGCGCGACAGAAGGCGCTCGGCCTGATTCCGGCCGATTTCAAGCCGTTCGACGGGCTGCCCGAGGCGACGACGGCATCGCCCGCGACCGCGAACAACGGCACCGCGAACGCGAAGTACATCAGCGCGGTACATTCGGCCGCGGACGGCTACAGCGACTACGGCAGCGGCAAGGTCGACAAGCTGTGGTCGAGCCTGTCGCCGGCCGAGCGGAAGGCGCAGGCGCGCTACATGGAGATCTACGCGGGGATGGTCGAGAACCTCGACTACAACATCGGACTCCTGATCCAGCATCTGAAGGACATCGGAGAATACGACAACACGTTCATCATGTTCCAGTCGGACAACGGCGCGGAAGGCTGGCCGATCGATTCCGGCGCGGACCCGACCGCAACCGATACCGCGAACGCGCAGGAGCCGGCCTATTCGGCGCTCGGCACCGACAATGGCAAGCAGAATGCGCAGCGCCTGCAGTACGGGCTGCGCTGGGCCGAAGTGAGCGCGGCGCCGTTCCGGCTCACGAAGGGCTATTCGGGCGAAGGCGGCGTATCGACGCCGACGATCGTGCACCTGCCGGGCCAGTCGCAGCCGTTGCCGACGCTGCGCGCGTTCACGCACGTGACCGACAACACGGCGACGTTCCTCGCGGTCGCGGGCGTCACGCCGCCGTCGCAGCCGGCGCCGCCGCTCGTCAACACGCTGACGGGCGTCGACCAGAACAAGGGCAAGGTCGTTTACAACAACCGCTACGTGTATCCGGTCACCGGCCAGTCGCTGCTGCCGGTGCTGACCGGCTCGGCAACGGGCGAGGTGCACACGACGCCGTTCGGCGACGAAGCGTACGGCCGCGCGTACCTGCGCAGCGCCGACGGCCGCTGGAAGGCGCTGTGGACCGAGCCGCCGCTCGGGCCGCTCGACGGTCACTGGCAGCTGTACGATCTCGCGTCGGATCGCGGCGAGACGACCGACGTGTCCGCGCAGAACCCGTCGGTGATCGGCACGCTCGTCGACCAGTGGAAGGCCTACATGAGCAACGTCGGCGGCGTCGAGCCGCTGCGTCCGCGCGGCTATTACTGATCGCGGGGCGACACGATGCGGTTGCGTTTCTGGACGATCGGCGCGGCGCTGGCCGCCACGCTGTTCGCCGCCGCGTTCGCGGCGGGCTATGCGAATCCGGCGGCGCCGGCAGGCGACGCGTTCGACGAGCTGAATCGCGGCCGCGCGCTCGCGCCGCTCGGTTCGGAGCGCGCGTGCGAACGCTATTCGGGGCTGCCCGCGAAGTGGCGCGACGATCCGAAGGCCGGAATGGTGCATCTGCGCGGCGGCGCGTTCGTGTTCGGCAGCACGCGCGGCTATGCGGACGAGCGTCCGGCGGGCGACGGGCGCGCGCGTGTCGGCGGCTTCTGGATCGACCAGACCGACGTGACGATCGCGCAGTTCGCGGCATTCGTGCAGGCGACCGGCTACGTGACCGAGGCCGAGCAGCAGGGCGGCGCGGCGGTGTTCCATGTGCCGACGCGCGACGAGTTGAATGCGCGCGACCTCGCGTGGTGGTCGTGGGTGAAGGGCGCGTCGTGGCGGCATCCGCGCGGGCCCGGCAGCAACGTGGACGGGCTCGGCAACCTGCCGGTGGCGCTCGTCACGCAGCGCGATGCGCTCGCGTATGCGCACTGGCTCGGCCGCGACCTGCCGACCGAGGCCGAATGGGAATACGCGGGCAAGGCCGGCCGCGACGACGCATCGCTCGATGCGGCGCCGCGCGATGCGCACGGCAAGCCGGCCGCGAACTACTGGCAGGGCGCGTTTCCGGTGCTCGACTCGGCCGAGGACGGCCATGCGGGGCTGGCGCCGGTCGGCTGCTATGCGGCGAACGGCTTTCGTCTTTACGACATGATCGGCAACGCATGGGAATGGACGAAGGACGCGTACACGGGCCCGCATCAGTCGCACACGAACGGCGACACGGCAGCCGTCGCCCCGCCGACGCACCGGCACGATACGCCGATGGTCATCAAGGGCGGCTCGTTCCTGTGCTCGCGCGATTACTGCGTGCGCTATCGCGCATCGTCGCGCGAACAGCAGGAAGCCGATCTCGGCGCGTCGCATATCGGCTTCCGCACGATCCTGAGGGACGCGTCATGACGACGCGCATCGGGCGTTGGGTGGCGGCCTGGCTGCTGGCCGCATGTGGCGTCGTGCATCACGGCGCGGCGATAGCCGCCGAAGCCGCCGCTCCGGCCGTGCGCGTGGGCGTCACGCGCGGCGTGCATGCGCAGATTCTCGACGAAGTGAAGCGGGTGGCGGCCGCGCGTGGGTTGAGCGTCGACGTCGTCGAATTCGACGATGCGTCGCGCATCGACACGGCGCTGGCCGACGGGCGCATCGACGCGGCCAGCTTCGAGGATGCGCAACAGCTTGCCGCGACGCGTGCGCGCAAGCGCTATGCGCTGACCGAAGTCGCGCCGACGGTCACGCTGCCGATGGCGTTCTATTCGCGCAAGCTGAAGCGCCTGAACGAACTGCAACCCGGCGCGACGGTCGCGCTTCCCGCCGATCCGCGCGGCTTGGCGCGCGCGCTCGTGCTGCTGCAGAACGACACGCTGGTGACGCTGCGCGAAAAAGCCGGCCTGCATGCGACGCTGCGCGACGTGACGGGCAACCGGCTCGGGCTCAAATTCGTCGCGCTGCGCCGCGACCGGCTTTACGCGGCGCTCGACACGGCCGCGTTCGTCGCGATCGACAGCGACGACGCGGCCCGCTTCGGGCTGCAGCCCGCGCGCGACAGCATCAGCCTCGAGGACGCCCGCTCGCCGTATGCGAACGTGCTGACGGTGCGCGACGCCGATCGCGCGAAGCCGTGGGTCGCGCAGCTCGTCGCCGCGTATCACTCGGACGACGTCGCGCGCTTCATCCTCACGCGCTACCAGGATTCGGTGCGGCGGCCATGGTAGACACCTGGCTGCTCGCGTGCAACGCTTGCGGACGCTGCTGCAACAGCGCGCCCACGTTGTCGTTGCGCGAACTGTTCCGGCATCGGCATCGCTTCGTCGGCGCGTTGACGATTCGCCGCGTGCCGAAGCGCCGGATCGGCGAACGCTGGCAGGCTGGCGGGCTCGAGCATGCGCTCGATGCGGCCGACGTCGCGGCCGCCGATGCGCTGGCGGACCGGTTGTTCCACCGCGGCGGCGGCGTGCATGGCGAATGGCTCGCGCTGACGCTGCAAGGCTACGACTATCCGTCGCTGGGCCGCTGCGCGGCGCTTGCCGACGACGGCCGTTGCGGCGTGCACGCGAACAAGCCGTCGATCTGCCGCGCGGTGCCGCTCGATCCGATGCTGCCCGACCGGTTGCAGTCGCGCGTGCTCGCGGCACGGCGCGACGATGCGGCGTGGCTGGGCGCGAACTGCATCGTCACGGCGGGAAGCGGGCAACCCGCCGGTGAGCCGGCGTTTCCGATTCCGCTGGTGACGGCCGGGCAGGTCGCGGATCGTGCGGCGCTCGACGCGCATCGCGATGCGCTCGTGTTCGAGCGTGCGGTGTGGCGCGACGCCGTGTTCGCATCGTTGACCGACGGCGGGCACGACGTGCGTCATGCGCTGTCGCGGCTTGCGCCCGGCGGCTACCTGACCGTGTCGATCGTGCCGGTGCTGTTGGCCGTCGCACCGGTTTCCGCGCATTGTCGCGCACTGTGCATCGACTTGATCGATGCTCAACTCGCATTGATCGGCACCCGCATCGAAGCGGCGCTCGCGCGCCGACGAGCCGACGACCGGCCGGCAACGCACGAATTGCGCGGCTTCGCGCAGGCGCTGGAACGGGCGCGACGCGCGCTTGCGGCCATGCCGGCTCCGGCAGCCGCAACGCATGAGGACGCGCCGCGCATCGACGCGTGGCTCGACGATCGCGTCGACACCGATTCGCTCGCCGCCTGACGATCGCGGTACGCCGCGTGTGCCTTACACTTGCGCTCTTTCAATCGTTGCAGAGCGAGCGGACATGTACGCGTCGACCTTCATTTTCCGTGCCGGGCAGTACGACGACGAATTCCACCGGCTCGACCGGCAGATCGCCGACGTGGCGCGCGCGACGCCCGGCTATCTCGGCGAGGAAACGTGGGAGAACGCGGAAGCTGGCCTGATCCAGAACGTCTACTACTGGGAATCCGAGGCGGCGCTGCGGCAATTGATGCAGCATCCCGCGCATCTCGAAGCCAAGGCGAAGCACGCGCGCTGGCTGGACGGGTATCGCGTCGTGATTTCGCAGGTGCTTCGCGAGTACGGCGACGGCAAGCTGACGCCGCCGCGTGCGGAGCCCTCCGCGTAACGGCTGCCGGTCAGGCGGTCGCGCCGGCGTCTCCCGGCGTGGCCGGTTCGCGCGCCGGGCGCTCCCAGATCGGGAACGTCGCGTTCTGGATCGACGTCTGCGCGTCGATGACCTTGCGGTGATCGATGCCGGGCAGGTCGAGCAGCCGATCGACCGCCGCCTTCGCGCCCTCCGCATCCTGCGGGAATGCGCACGCGAATTGCCTGCTCGTATCGAACAGGACCCACCAGACATCCGACGCGAACGGCCCCTGGTCGTTGGTTTCGATCAGGATCGCGCCGAGGTCGGACAGCGCGATGCCACGCGTCGCTCCGGTCCGGTCGGTCGACTCGATGCGCGTATCGGTTGCCGTCACGGTCCAGCCGCGCGGCCGGGCATTCGGCCGGGCCGCGGTGCGGGGGCCGGTGCCGGTCGGCACGGCCGCATCCGCGGCGCCGGCGGCAGGGCCCGGCGCACCGTCCTCCTGCCCCCCGCGCCCGTCGATCCACGGTAGCGCGGCGGCGCCCGCGATCGCTGCAATCCACAAGTAGTATCCGGCCCCGAACGTACGGATCGTTTCGTAGTTCGCGTCGGTCGGGATCGTATGCCACCCGAGCGCAAAGACCACGACCACGGCCAGCAGCGCCGACACGGTACGGCTCGGCCTGAGTAGCGCGACGACGAGCAGCGGGTTGCCGAGCCATGCGAATTGCAGGTCTAGGATCGCGAGCGGCCCGAGCGCGAGCACGGTGTAGCCGTGCCACCAGCTCACCGCGCCGGCCGCATTCGGCGGTTCGGCCGCGACGGGCAGTAGCAGCGACGCGACATACAGCGCGACGATCACGATGCGCGCGAGGGTCGGGCGGGGCGAAGCGGAGCGAATCTGCATGTTGCTTTCCCGTGGTGCACGATCATGCGAAGCGACGAATGCCGGACGGCCGGGCCGTCATTCACGACGCGCGGCGCCGATGTGGCGACGCGCCGAACGCGATTGTGGGCGATTCGCGCCGCGATGTCGAACGCGCGTCATCCGGCGCGTCACGGTCAAAGCGCTTCGACCAGCAACCGCGTGCTCTTCTCGCAATACTCGTGACATGCCGCGCGCGCGGCGATCGACGCGCCGTGCACGAACCGCGGCGCGTCGGCCCGCCGCGACATCGACACGACGATCGACGGCGGCGACGGCTGCAGCGGCAGCTCGACGACTTCGCCGCTTTCGATCAGCGCGTCGACGAACAGCACCGGAATCGCGGCGACGCCGAAGCCGTCGCGCACCAGTTGCACGATCACCGAGATCGACGGCGACCCGGTGATGCGCGTCTCCGACAGCGGCACGCCGTGCGCGTGCGCGAGCGTGCGCACGATGTCTTCCAGCGCGCGATGGGGCGCGGTGCCGCGCCCGTAGGTGAGGATCGGCTGGCGCAGCACCTGCCGCGCGAGGCCCGTGCGCGTGTTCGGCAGCAGCCCGGCGCGCGCGATCCAGCGCACCGGGTAGTTCGCGAGCGCATCGCATACGACCGACGCCTCGTCGCTGCCCTCGACGCGGATGATCAGGTCGAGCTCGCCGGCCATCAGCCGGCGCTGCAGCACGACGCTGACGTCGACGGTCAGGTCGATCTCGAGCTGCGGATAGTCGGCCGCAAGCCGCCGCATGTAGTGCGGCAGCCAGCTGTGCACGACCGTCTCGATCACGCCGAGCCGCAGCTTGCCGCGCAGGGCGCTCTCGCCGGACGCGGCGGCCTGCAGCTCCTGCGTCGCCTCGACCACCGCTTTCGCATAGCCGAGCAGGTATTCGCCGTTCGGCGTGAGCCGGAACTCACGGCTGTCGCGATCGACGAGTACCGTGTGCAGTTCGTCCTCGAGCGCCTTCAGGCGCTGCGAGATCGCGGCCGGCGTCGCGTGCAGCGCAGCCGCGGTCGTGCGGAAGTTGCGCAGCTTCGCGAGCGTGACGAAGGTTTCGAGAAAACGCGTGTTCATGGTGGTCGAGCGAGCAGTGGATGCGCAGCTTGCCGCCGACGAAAAGTGAACGGGACCGGGGAAAACCCGCGGATCCGTTAAGAAATTCTATACAGCGGGCGCAAAAAAACTCGTTGGCGACAAAATTTTTTCCTTTCTATTCTTCGCCGTATCCGATGACACACCACCGTCATCGCCACGTCATCCCGACCCGAGACCGATTCTCATGACGCCTTCCGAATTCCGCCAGTCCGTGCGCCGCGGCGCGTTCCGCGGCCCGACCGCCGGCCATTGCGGCCCGTTTGCCCAGGCGAACCTGGCGATCCTGCCCGACGCGTACGCGCACGATTTCCTGCGCTTCTGCCAGGCCAACCCGAAGGCCTGCCCGCTGCTGGGCGTCGGCGAACCGGGTGCGTTCCGGATCGACGCGCTGGGCGAGGATCTCGACATCCGCACCGACGTGCCGAGCTACAACATATATAGGGACGGCCGCCTGACCGAGCGCGTCGAGTCGCTCGAAGCGCTGTGGCGCGACGATTTCGTCGTATTTGCGATCGGCTGCTCGTTCTCGTTCGAGGACATGCTCGCCCGCGAAGGCATCGGGCTGCGCCACGTCGAGGAAGGTCGCAACGTGCCGATGTACCGCACGTCGATCGCGAACCGCCGCGCGGGCATCTTCGGCGGCCAGCTGGTCGTGTCGATGCGGCCGCTGCGCGGCGCCGACGCCATTCGCGCGGTGCAGATCACGAGCCGGTTCCCCGGCGTGCACGGCGCGCCGATCCATATCGGCCACCCGCGGGAACTCGGCATCGAGGATCTGAACGCGCCCGAATTCGGCGACGCGGTGACGATTCGCGACGGCGAACTGCCGGTGTTCTGGGCGTGCGGCGTGACGCCGCAAACCGCGCTGATGGACGCGAAGCTGCCGATCGCGATCGCGCATACGCCCGGCCACATGCTGATGACCGACATCCCGAACGCGTCGCTGGCCGTGTTCTGACGCGGCCGGCATCCGGTACGCCACGCACATACGACACACCGCACCCCACGCCCTTTGACGGCGCACAACGACAGGAGCACCACCATGGAAAGCAAGACCTTCGCGGCGCCCGCCGCCGAGCCCGCGAGCCGCGAGCGCAGCGGCCTGTTCTCGTGGTACGCGGATGCGCAGCCGCGCGAGCGCCGCGCATTCTGGAGCTGCAAGGTCGGCTACATGCTCGACGGGATGGACACGCAGATGCTGTCGTTCGTCATCCCGACGCTCGTCGCGACCTGGGGCATCTCGCTCGCCGACGCAGGCTTCATCGGCACGGTCACGCTGCTCGCGTCGGCGCTCGGCGGCTGGATCGCCGGCATCCTGTCCGACCGCATCGGCCGCGTGCGCACGCTGCAGCTCACGGTGCTGTGGTTCGCGGTGTTCACCGCGCTGTGCGGGCTCGCGCAGAACTACCACCAGCTGGTCGCGGCGCGGGCGCTGATGGGCTTCGGCTTCGGCGGCGAATGGACGGCCGGCGCGGTGCTGATCGGCGAGGTGATTCGCGCGCGCGACCGCGGCCGGGCCGTGGGCCTCGTGCAATCGGGCTGGGCGATCGGCTGGGGGCTCTGCGCGCTGCTGTATGCGCTGCTGTTCTCGGTGCTGCCGGCCGAGCAGGCGTGGCGCGCGCTGTTCCTCGTCGGGCTCGCGCCCGCGCTGCTGGTCGTCGCGATCCGTCGCTACGTGAAGGAGCCCGACGTCTACGAGAAGGAAAAGGCCGCGCAGGCGAAAGTGGCCGACGCGCCGCGCCTCACCGAGATCTTCGCGCCGAAGCTGATCACGACGACGCTGCGCGCGGCACTCCTGACGACCGGCGCGCAGGGCGGCTACTACGCGATCACGACGTGGCTGCCGACCTTCCTGAAGACCGAGCGGCATCTCACCGTGATGGGCACCGGCGGCTATCTCGCGATGATCATCTTCGGCTCGTGGGTCGGCTACCTGACGAGCGCGTACCTGACCGACCGCCTCGGCCGCAAGCCGAACTTCATCCTGTTCGCGGTCGGCTCGATGGTGATCGCGTTCTCGTACACGTCGCTGAACCTGACCAACGCGTCGATGCTGTGGCTCGGCTTCCCGCTCGGCTTCTTCGCCTCGGGCATCTTCTCGGGGATGGGCGCGTTTCTCACCGAGCTGTTCCCGACCCGCGTGCGCGGCTCCGGCCAGGGCTTCTGCTACAACGTGGGCCGCGCGATCGGTGCGCTGTTCCCGTTCCTGATCGGCGCGCTGTCCAGGCAGTACGGGCTCGGCACGAGCATCGGCATCTTCGCGGTCGCCGCCTACGGCGTGGTGATCGTCGCCGCGCTGACGCTGCCCGAAACCCGCGGCCGCGAACTCGACGCCGCCTGACCGACGGCGGCGGCCGGCCGTTCGTTTTTCTTCCCCTTTCATCGACACCGTGACACGGCGCGCGACGCGCGCCGTGCGGCGGCGCTCGTCCCTCGAATCAACGACGCATCGACCCGACATCATGACCGATCGACACCTTTCCCCCGTTTCCTCCGACGCCGCACGCTGGCAATTCTGGATCGACCGCGGCGGCACGTTCACCGATATCGTCGCGCGCCGGCCGGACGGCACGCTCGTCACGCACAAGCTGCTGTCGGAGAACCCCGAGCAATACCGCGACGCGGCCGTGGCCGGCATCCGCCACCTGCTCGGCCTCGCGGCCGGCGAGCCGATCACGCCCGAGCGCGTCGACATGGTGAAGATGGGCACGACGGTCGCGACCAACGCGCTGCTCGAACGCAAGGGCGAGCGTACCGCGCTGGCGACGACGCGCGGCTTTCGCGACGTGCTGCGCATCGCGTACCAGAACCGGCCGCGCCTGTTCGATCTCGACATCGTGCTGCCCGACGCGCTGTACGAGACGGTCGTCGAGATCGACGAGCGCGTCGGCGCGCATGGCGACGTGGTCGCGCCGCTCGACGTTCAGGGCGCCGAAGCGTCGTTGCGCCGCGTGTTCGACAGCGGCGTGCGCGCGCTCGCGATCGTGCTGATCCACGGCTACCGCCATACCGCGCACGAACGCGCGCTGGCCGAGCTCGCGCGCCGCATCGGCTTCACGCAGGTGTCGGTGTCGCACGAGGTGTCGCCGCTGATGAAGATGGTGTCGCGCGGCGACACGACCGTCGTCGACGCGTACCTGTCGCCGATCCTGCGCCGCTACGTCGAGCAGGTCGCGCACGAGATGCCGGGCGTGAACCTGCAGTTCATGCAGAGCAGCGGCGGGCTGACGCGCGCCGATGCGTTCCAGGGCAAGGACGCGATCCTGTCGGGCCCGGCCGGCGGCATCGTCGGGATGGTGCGCGCGGCCCGCGCGGCCGGCTTCGACCAGGTGATCGGCTTCGACATGGGCGGCACGTCGACCGACGTGTCGCACTACAACGGCGAATTCGAGCGCGTGTTCGAGACGCAGGTGGCCGGCGTGCGGATGCGCGCGCCGATGATGAGCATCCATACCGTCGCGGCGGGCGGCGGCTCCGTGCTCGGCTTCGATGGCGCGCGGCTGCGCGTCGGGCCCGAATCGGCCGGCGCGAACCCGGGGCCGGCCGCGTACCGGCGCGGCGGCCCGCTGACGGTGACCGACTGCAACGTGATGCTCGGCAAGATCCAGCCCGATCATTTCCCGCGCGTGTTCGGCCCGCAGGCGGACCAGCCGCTCGACCGCGACGGCGTGGTCGCGAAGTTCGCGGCGCTCGCCGACGAGATCCATGCGGCGACCGGGCGGCGCGAGACGCCCGAGGCGCTCGCCGAAGGGTTCCTGGAGATCGCGATCGGCAGCATGGCGAACGCGATCAAGAAGATTTCCGTGCAGCGCGGCCATGACGTATCGCGCTACGTGCTGACGACGTTCGGCGGCGCGGGCGGCCAGCATGCGTGCGGCGTGGCCGATGCGCTCGGGATGACGCAGGTGTTCGCGCATCCGCTCGCGGGCGTGCTGTCCGCGTACGGGATGGGGCTTGCCGACCAGACGGCCATGCGCGAGCGCGCGGTCGAGGCCGTGCTGACCGACGAATCGCTGCCGGCGCTGAATGCCGCGCTCGACCGGCTGGCCGACGAGGCCATCGGCGCGCTGCTCGAACAGGGCGTGCCGCCGGAGCGGATCGCGACCGAACGGCGCGTGCACCTGCGCTATCAGGGCACCGACTCGGCGCTCGACGTGCCGGCCGGCAGCGTCGCCGCGATGCAGCAGGCGTTCGAGGCCGCGTATCGGCAGCGCTACGCGTTCCTGATGCCCGGCACGCCGCTCGTGGCCGAGCTCGCGTCGGTCGAGGCGATCGGCCGCTCGGACGCGCCGGTCGATATCGCGCCGCTCGCGCCGCGCGAGGCGGGCGCGGCGCCGCAAGCGCACGCGGCCGTGCGCTTTTATTCCGGCGGCCAGTGGCACGACGCGGCGCTGTACGTGCGCGACACGCTCCTCGCCGGCGACGCGATCGACGGCCCGGCGATCGTCGCGGAGCAGAACGGCACGACCGTGGTCGAGCCCGGCTGGCGCGCCGGGATGACCGCGCAGGGCAACCTCGTGCTGACGCGCACGACGCCGCTGCCGACGCGCCGCTCGCTCGGCACCGACGCCGACCCGGTGCGGCTCGAGATCTTCAACAACCTGTTCATGTCGATCGCCGAGCAGATGGGGCTGCGGCTGCAGAACACCGCGTACTCGGTAAACATCAAGGAGCGGCTCGACTTCTCGTGCGCGATCTTCGACGGCGACGGCAACCTGATCGCGAACGCGCCGCACATGCCCGTGCACCTCGGCTCGATGGGGGAGAGCATCCGCACGGTGATCGAGCGCAACCGCGGCCGCATGCGCGACGGCGACGTGTTCATGCTGAACGACCCGTACCACGGCGGCACGCACCTGCCGGACGTGACGGTCATCACGCCGGTGTTCGCGGACGGCTCGGACGCGCCGCTGTTCTACGTCGGCTCGCGCGGCCACCACGCGGACATCGGCGGCACGACGCCGGGCTCGATGCCGCCCGATTCGACCCATATCGACGAGGAAGGCGTGCTGATCGACAACTGGCAGCTCGTGTCGGCCGGCGTGCTGCGCGATGCCGAGACACGCGCGCTGCTGGCGTCGGGCCGCTACCCGGCGCGCAACGTCGAGCAGAACATGGCCGACCTGCGCGCGCAGGTCGCCGCGAACCAGAAGGGCGTCGACGAGCTGCGCCGGATGGTCGCGCAGTTCGGCCGCGACGTCGTGCTCGCGTTCATGGGGCACGTGCAGGACAACGCGGAAGAAGCCGTGCGGCGCGTGATCGGCGCGCTGCAGGACGGCGCGTACCGCTACCCGCTCGACAACGGCGCCCAGATTCGCGTCGCGATTCGCGTCGATCGCACGGCGCGGCGCGCGGAGATCGATTTCACCGGCACGTCCGCGCAGCTCGACAACAACTTCAACGCGCCGAAGGCCGTCTGCATGGCCGCCGTGCTGTACGTGTTCCGCACGCTGGTGGGCGACGACATCCCGCTGAACGCCGGCTGCCTGAAGCCGCTGACCGTGATCGTGCCCGCCCGCTCGATGCTGAACCCCGAGTATCCGGCGGCCGTCGTGTCGGGCAACGTCGAGACGTCGTCGGCGATCACCAACGCGCTGTACGGCGCGCTCGGCTGCGTCGCGTCGAGCCAGGGGACGATGAATAACTTCACATTCGGTAACGATCGCTACCAGTACTACGAGACGATCGCGGGCGGCAGCGGCGCGGGCGACGGCTTCGCGGGCGTCGGCGCGGTGCAGACGCACATGACGAACTCGCGGCTCACCGATCCGGAGGTGCTCGAATGGCGTTACCCGGTGCGGCTCGATTCGCACCGTATCCGCGCCGGCTCGGGCGGCGGCGGGCGCTGGCGCGGCGGCGACGGCGCGGTGCGGCGGATTCGCTTCCTCGAGCCGATGACGGCGTCGATCCTGTCGAACAACCGGATCCACGCGCCGTTCGGCGCGGCGGGCGGCGAGGCCGGCGCGCTCGGCCGCAACACGATCGAGCGGGCGGACGGCACCGTCGAGACGCTCGATCACATCGGCCGCGCGCAGATGGCGCCGGGCGACGTGTTCGTCGTGGAAACGCCGGGCGGCGGCGGCTACGGCGCGGCAGGCTGAGCTGTGCACCCGGCGCGAACATCCCGCGCCGGGTTTCCGGCGGCGGGTGGACGATATTGCAACGAACTGTGGAATAAAACCGCGCATTCGCGCACAAATTGAATCAAAAACAGCAAAAAACGGGATCGCGGCATCCGGGTCGACTCAGCCGCCACGGCGTCGCCAAAAGATCTGGCCCGATATTCGCGGATCGGCCGCAACCGCCCGCCTGTCGGGCCGCGCGGCGTGGCACGCGGCGCCCGGCACGCGCCGCGACGCCCGCCCATTCGCACGCTGCCAATCATGAAAAATCCGGCTTGCCAATCGAGTCCCAATTCCTTGACACTCTGCTCTAAATGTGAGTGCCAATCCTCATCGTCATTTGATAAGATGGCTCTCATCATTCATTCGTAAGGCAGAACCTGCGCATCACGCGCGAACGCCGGTCGCATCAGCTGCAAACAAGTACGGGACGAGACTCGCCGTCACGGCAATCACGTCCGCCCTGCCGGCCCGCGCACCGCGCGTCCCGGGAAGGCGGCCGGCCCGCTCGCCTCCGTCTACACTGTGCGTTTTTTCTGGATCGGGGCGTGTCCATGGATGACGAAAACGATAGCGCGGTGCTCGAGGCGCATGTCGGTACGCGCAGCCCCTGCTGGCGTCTCGGCAGCGACAGCAACGCGCTCGAACTCGCCGCGGTGCGCGGCCTGACCAACGTCGCGGTCGCGCTGACGGCCGAGCAGGCCGCGCGCATCCGCGCGCTGACCGGCGTCACGTCGCACCTCGTGCTCGACATCGTGCTGTACGGCAGTCCGGTCAGCCTCCATCTCGTCGGCAGGAAGGTCAACACGGTCGACTGGGCCGGCACGGCGTCCGCCTATTCCGATACCGAATCCGTCGCCGGCGATCTGTCGCACGGGCTCGCGTTCGCCGAGCAGGTGGTGTCGGAGGTGAATTCGCTCGTCGTGATCCTCGACCGCAACGGGATGGTGCAGCGCTTCAACCGCCTGTGCGAGGAAGTGACCGGCAAGCGCGAGGTCGACGTGATCGGCCGCAGCGCGTTCGAGCTGTTCATGAGCCCGGAGCAGGGCGCGCAGTCGCGCAGCAACATCACGGGCTTCTTCGCGAGCAACCAGTCGTTCGCGGTCGAGCGCTACATCAACACGGTCAACGGGCCGCGCCTGTTCCAGTTCCGCAACAAGTTCGTGCAGAGCGGCAGCGGCGTCGACGAGCAGTTCCTGATCTGCTCGGGCATCGACATCACCGAGGAGCGCAACGCGCAGCAGCGGCTCACCGAGCTCGCGAACACCGACGTGCTCACCGGGCTGCCGAACCGCCATGCGATCAGCGAGCGCATCCACGCGGCGATCGCGGAGGAAGACGCCAATACGCGCGGCCAGGTCGGCATCCTGTTCCTCGATCTCGACAACTTCAAGCGCGTCAACGATCACTACGGGCACATCACCGGCGACCGGCTGCTGCAGGACGTGTCCGCGGTCATCGGCGGCTGCCTGCCGTCCGGCGCGACGCTCGCGCGGCTCGGCGGCGACGAGTTCCTGGTGCTGTTCGAGCACGGCACGCGGCCGCTGCTCGAGGCGACCGCGCAGATCATCCTCGAGCGGCTGCGCACGCCGATCCACCTCGGGCTGGTGGAGGTCTACACGAGCTGCTCGATCGGCATCGCGATGTATCCGCAGCACGGCGATTCGCTCGAGACGCTGATCCGCAGCGCCGATACCGCGATGTACGTCGCGAAGGAAGAAGGCAAGCATACGTACCGCGTGTTCTCGCTGGAGATGAACCAGAAGGTCGCGAAGTACATGTGGCTCGACACGAACCTGCGCAAGGCGCTCGAGGAAGAGCAGTTCGTGCTGCACTACCAGCCGGTCGTCGACATCGCGACGGGCGACGTGCACGGCGTCGAGGCGCTGATCCGCTGGCAGTCGCCCGATCGCGGGCTCGTCGCGCCGGTCGAGTTCATCCGTTTCGCGGAAGAGTCGGGGCTGATCGCGCCGCTCGGACGCTGGGTGATGCGCACCGCGGCCGCGCAGGCCGCCGCGTGGAAGGCCAAGGGGCTCGGCATCCGGATCGCGGTGAACGTGTCCGCGCGGCAGTTGCAGGACATGAACATCGTGCACCAGTTCGCATCGATTCTCGACGGCGCGGGGCTCAAGCCGAGCCTCGTCGACATCGAGCTCACCGAGAGCAGCTTCATCGAGGACGAAGAAGCGGCGATCGGGCTGATGCGGCAGTTCCGCCAGCTCGGCGCGGAAATCCACCTCGACGATTTCGGCACCGGCTATTCGTCGCTGCCGCAGTTGTCGCGCCTGCCGCTCGACGCGATCAAGCTCGACCGCACCTTCATCACGGCCATCGACCGCAATCCGCGCTCGCAGGCGCTGGTGCGCTCCGTCGTGTCGCTCGCGAAGGCGCTGAATTTCGCGGTGATCGCCGAAGGCGTCGAAACGCATGCGGAGGCCGAATTCCTCAAGCAGCTCGACGTCGATCACGCGCAGGGCTACTACTACGCGCGGCCGATGCCGGCGCAGGCGTTCGAGGCGTGGCTCGCGGAGACGAGAAAGCTCAGGCTGATCGCCTGAGCTTCGTTCCGGAAAAAGGCGCCGCCGACGGCCGGCGGCGCCGTCGCATTACACCGTGCGCAGCTTCGACACGCGCCGGTTCTGCAGCATCACCAGGCGTTCCATGTACGCGAGATCCTTCGGCTCGATCGTGAACGCCGCATGCACCCACGCTTCCGTGATGTCCATCAGCTCCGAGCGCGACAACTGGAATACGCGTTCGCGCGCGCGCAGCATCGCGCGGACGCCGTTCAGCTTGGGCTTGGTCACGTCGATGAAGGTGCGCGTCGCCAGATACGCGTCACCGGCGTCGAACGTCTCGTCGATCAGCCCCTGGTCTTCGTACCACTCGGCCGCATGCGCCTCGCCGGTCGCGATCAGCGATTCCGCGAGGCCGCGGTTCGCCTTGCGCGCCACGAGCGAATAGCCGCCCATGCCCGGGAACAGGTTGAACGCGATCTCCGGGAACCCGAGTTTCACGCCCTTCTGCGCGAGCACGTAGTGATGCGCGAGCGCGGCCTCGAAGCCGCCGCCGAGCGCGCTGCCCTCGACCATCGCGATCGAGATCGCACCGGTGCCGAAGCCGGTGTAGATCTCGTACACGCCGTCGATGCACGAGCGCGCGTAGGCCATCAACTGATCGCGCCGGCCGCTGCGGATCGCGTCGACGAAGAAGCTCAGGTCGCCGCCGACGTTGAACAGCTCGGGGACGAGCGAGCCCGTCACCCAGAAGTCGAACGTGAGGCCCGAGTCGCGTGCGACGCGCGCGAGATGGATGATGTCGGTGACGAGTTGCTGGTTGAAACACGGCCGCGGCTCCGATCGCAGCATCATCCACATGACGTTACGGCCTTCTTCGTAGAAGGCCGTCAGTTGCGAGAGTTCGCCGGCTTCGTAAAACGGGCGGCACGCCGGATGGGATTGGAGTTGCATGGTATGTCCTCGTGAGATGTGGTTTTTGAAGACCATCGCGCCCGGCGCCCTGCGGGAATCGGGTTGCCCGCCGGGCGCCAGGCGCGAGGCATCGCCATTGTTGCGCGCGCACAAATGTCGAAATGCGGGGAACAACGCACGAGCGGGACGCCGGTGCGGATCGCGTCCGCGCGACGGGGCGGGGGGCGGCGGATGGGGATGAGGGGCCGAGGTCGGCGGGGGAAGGCGGCGCGAGCGGAGCGGCGCGCCGGCGACGAGGCGGCCGGCGTCGCCGGTCGCTTGCGCGCCGAATATGACGTCGGGACGCCGATCGACGGTTGCGGGTCGGGCCGATCGGCGTGGCGGCCCGCCGATTCGCCGTGAGCGATCGCGCAGCGCGCATGACCGTGCGGCGCCGATCGGTGTCGGGTGCCGCCGTTCGAGATGCCGCGCCGTCGGCAAGAGGCCGAACGGGATCACGCGCAGCCATGCGAACGCAATCACGAGGTCGCCGATTTTGAAATCGGTGTTGCTCCGCATGATGTCTGCTTCCCGATGGCGCGGCTTGACGCTCGCCGGCACGTCGCCCACACTGGGTCGCACGACGGCCACGCGTGAGGGTGGCGCGGGCGGCCGTCATGCGCGCGTCATGCGGGTCGGGCTGCCGTGCCGGCGCGCGGTGCTGACGCCCGGCAACGAACGCGCGGGAGCTTCGACGTGGTGCGTTTTCCTTCCCGATGGACCGGCTGCCTGCTCGCGTGCGCCATGGCGTTCGGCGCTGGGGCGGCCGCGGCCGATACGCGCGACTCACACGACACGCGCGATGCTCGCGACGCGGGCGATACGGCGCCCGTCACGCTCGTCAGCGACGTCCACGAATTCGTGATCCAGCGCGACGGCTCGCTCGACGAGCACGACGATTCGACGCTGCGCGCGAATGACGCGAACGGCATCGACGCGGTCGCGCAGCGCTACGTGTGGTTCGACAAGAATCTCGAGAAGGTGGAGTTGCTCGCGGCCGAGACGATCGACCGCGACGGCGTCGCGCACCCGGTCGGCGCGAACGGCATCCGCGACGTGCAGGAGCCGCGCTCGGCCGGCGCGCCGACGTTCCAGGACGGGCTGCTGCGCACCGTCGTGTTCCCCGGCGTCGAAGCCGGGTCGAGCACGCGCGTCGCGTTCCGCAAGACCCGCACGAAGCCCGTCAATCGCGGCTATTTCGGCTACACCGTCGAGCCGTCGCGCGAGCCGGTCGACAACCAGCGGCTGAACTTCGACGTGCCGGCCGACATGCCGCTGTATGCGGATGCGCGCGGCTACGTCGCGCTGCCGCCCGTCACGGCGAACGGCCGCACGCGCTACGCATTCGACTACCGGCACGGTGCGTACGATCGCATCGAGAGCGGCGCGGTCGGCTACCCGACCTACGGCGACCGGCTCGTCGTGTCGACGCTGCCCGACTACGCGGCGTTCGCCGCGCGCTACCGCAACGCGGCCGTCGATCCGGGCGCGAACGATCCGGCCGTCGTGCAACTGGCGCGTGCGCTCACGGCGGATGCCGCCGATCCGCGCGACAAGGCACGCATCCTGTACGACTGGGTGCAGGCGAACGTGCGCTACGTCGGGCTGTTTCTCGGTGAAACGGCCGCCGCGCCGCATCGCGTCGCCGACATCCTGCGCAACCGCTACGGCGACTGCAAGGATCACGTCGCGCTGTTCGGCGCGTTGCTCGCGGCGGTCGGCATTCGCAGCGAACCGGTGCTGATCAATCTCGGCGCCGTGTACACGCTGCCGTCGGTGCCCGGCTACGGCGCCGGCGCGATCAATCATGCGATCACGTGGCTGCCCGATCTCGGCCTCTACGCGGATACGACGACGGCCGGCATCGCGTTCGGCTACCTGCCGCCGATCGTGATGGACCGCCCCGCGCTGCTGGTCGATACGGGCGTGCTGTCGCGCACGCCGGCCACGCAGCCGCGCGGCCGCATCGCGCGGATCGCGATCGATGCCGCGCAGCCCGGCGCCGCGCGCGTTCAGGCCTATGTCGAGGACGACGGCTGGGCGGCCGAGCTCGAACGCAACCTGTTTCGCCGCGCGTCGCGCGAGCGCATCGCGCAACTCGCGAACGAGCGCCTGCGGCAAAGCGGCCTGCGCGGCCGCGCGCAACTGTCGACCAGCGACCGGCGCGTGTCGACAGGCCCGTTCGACGTGACGATTACCGGCACGCTCGATCATTTCGTGTGGCCCGACGGCACGACCGCGTTGCCCGCGCTGTCGAGCATCACGGGCGGCATCGCGACACAGGTCGAGACGTGGCTGGCCGAGCCCGTGCGCACGCAGCCGTGGGGTTGCCTCGGCGGCACGTTCGACGAGAGCGGCCAGATCGCGCTGCCGGCGGGCGTCGCCGTGACCGACCTGCCGGCCGATACGGCCGTGCACGACCGCTTCGTCGACTTCACGTCGCATTACGTGTTCGATGCGGCCGCGCGGGTCGTGCAGGTCACGCGGCGGATGAACGCCGATTTCGGCCGGCAGGTCTGTACGCCGGCCGAATTCACGGCGCTGCGCGCGTCGCTCGAGCGCATCGAGCGCGACACGCAGGCGCAGATCGTCGTGCGGGCGAAGCAGCGTTGAGCGGCGCGGGCACGGCATTCGCTCCGAACGGGCGAATCACCGGAATCGCCGACGCGCAGGAGGACATCATGACGGAACGGGATCACGAGATCGCCGAACTCTCGAAGGAATTGTTGGGCAGGATCGTGCAGGGCACGGTCGCGACCGGCGCGGCAGTCGACGCGGAGCAGTGCGCGGCGCTCGCGGTGCAGTGCGCGACGGCGCTGGTCGACCGGCTCGACGCGTTGAAGTGATGCTCGCGGGCCACCGCCGCCGCCACCGGCGCCGCGCGTCGGCGCGCTACGCTTCGGCGTGCACGTTGCCGTCCGCGCGCACGGCGCCCGGCGGCTTGCCGACCACGCGCTTGAACGCGCGGCTGAACGCGGCGAGCGAACCGTAGCCGAGCCGGTACGCGACCGCTTCGATCGTCTCGCGGTCGCGTGCGATCCATTGCGCGGCGAGCCGCATCCGCAGCTCGGTCAGGTAGCGCACGGGCGTCATCCCGGTGGCCGCCAGAAAACGCTCGGCGAACACCGAGCGCGACACGCCCGCTTCGGTCGCGAGCTCCGCGACGCTCCAGTTGCGGCCCGGGTCGCGATGCAGCGCGACGATCGCGCGGCCGAGCTTCGGCTCGCGCAGCGCCTGCACCCAGCCGGTCGCATCGCCGCATCCGCACTCGACCCAGCCGCGCACGATGAACGCCGCGACCACGTCCGCGAGCCGCGCGAGGATGCCCGCGAAGCCCGCGCGCGCCGTGCACGCCTCGCGCTCCATCGCGTCGAGCATCGGCCGGATTTCCGGGTAGCGCGCGAGCAGCGTGCCCACGTGCATGAACGCGGGCATCGTGCCGACGAGCGGCTGCATGCCGCCGAGGTCGAGTTCCATGCACGCGCTGAAGATCAGCGCATCGCCGGCGCCGGGTTCCGTCGTCGCGCAGGTGGCCGGCGACACGCCGGCCGACGCCACCGACGCGACCGTATCGCATATCTTCCTGGCCTCGAAGCCGTTGATCTCGCGGCACGGCACATCCGGATCGGACACCAGCGCATGCATGCCGCCGTGCGGCAACAGGATCGCGTCGCCGGCCTCGAGCCGCATCGTCTCGCCCGACGCGTCGCGCAGCAGCACGGGCCCGCGCACGACGAAATGGAATTGCGCGCGGCCCGGCGCATGGCCGAAATTCAGCCCGAACGGCCGCGCGACCTGGATGCGGCGGTACTGGACGCCGCTCAGGCGCATCCCCAGCAGCAACTCGCTGACGAGGTCGTGCGCATCGGGAATCGGCGGCAGAAGGGGTTCGGACATCGTGAGATACGGACGATCGATCAACAGGAACGGATTGTATGTCATAGACCGTCCTGCCGCTGTTCCTTACGATACGCCCTCATCAGTACTTTCCCTAACCGACACGGAATCCCGCATGAATCCCGGAATCTCCTCGGCCGCCTCGACGGCGGCCCCCCGCGAACCGGCCTGGGGCGCGGTATTCGCGATGGCGCTCGGCGTGTTCGGGCTCGTCACGGCCGAATTTCTGCCGGCGAGCCTGCTCA
This sequence comes from Burkholderia sp. AU32262, assembly GCF_020419985.1. NCBI lineage: Bacteria > Pseudomonadati > Pseudomonadota > Betaproteobacteria > Burkholderiales > Burkholderiaceae > Burkholderia > Burkholderia sp. AU32262. The sequence continues at coordinate 195,196 of NZ_JAIZRS010000002.1, read as the reverse complement.
CGCCGATGGCCGAGAGCCTCGGCGTGACCGAAGGCGTGGCCGGGCAGGCCGTCACGGCCACCGCCACGGTCGCGCTCGTCACGAGCCTGCTGATCTCGGCGCTCACGCGCACGATCGACCGGCGGCGCGTGCTGCTCGTGTTTTCGGTGCTGCTCGTGGCGTCGAACCTCGCCGTCGCGTTCGCGCCGAACCTGGGCGTGCTGCTGTTCGGCCGCGTCGTGCTCGGCATCGCGCTCGGCGGCTTCTGGACGATGGCCACCGCCACCGCGATGCGGCTCGTGCCGACGGCGATGGTGCCCCGCGCGCTGTCGATCATCTTCAGCGGCGTGGCGGTCGCGACCATCGCGTCCGCGCCGATGGGCAGCTACTTCGGTCACCTGATCGGCTGGCGCAACGTGTTCCTGATCGCGGCCGTGCTCGGCGGCATCGCGTTCGTGTCGCAGCTTCTCACGCTGCCGTCGATGCCGCCGAGCGGCACGACGCGGCTGCGCACGCTGATCGACGTGCTGCGCCGGCCGACCGTCGGCCTCGGGATGTTCGCGACGATCCTCGTGTTCACCGGCCATTTCGCGTTCTTCACGTATCTGCGGCCGTTCCTCGAACAGGTGGCGGGCGTCGGCGTGAACGGGCTGTCGGCGATCCTGCTCGGCTACGGCATCGCGAACTTCGTCGGCACGTCGCTCGCGGGCCGCGTGCTCGAACACCGGCTGCGGCCGATGCTGATCGGCATGCCCGCGTTGATGGTCGTGCTCGGCATCGCGCTCGTCGCGCTCGGCCGTGCGCCGATGATCGACGCGGTGCTGGTCGCGTTGTGGGGGATGGCGTTCGGCGGCGTGCCGGTCGCGTGGTCGACGTGGGTCACGCGCACCGTGCCCGACGAGGCCGAGAGCGCGGGCGGGCTGATCGTCGCGGCGATCCAGCTCGCGATCGCGACGGGCGCCGCGGCCGGCGGCGTCGTGTTCGACGCGAACGGCGCGGCGGGCGTGTTCGTCGGCGCGGCGATCGTGCTGGCGGTGGCGGTCGCGACGATCGTCACCGGCGTGCCGAAGCGCGTCGGCGTGGCCGCGTCCTGACCGGCGTGGCGGCCCGCGTTGCACGGGCTGCCAGGCGGATTATCCGCGCGTCACGCGGCGTCGGCGCCCGCGATGCGGTCGAGTTCCGCGAGCGCGTCGGCCGGCAGATCGAGGTCGGCTGCCGCGAGATTCTCGCGCAGGTGCGCGACCGACGACGTGCCCGGAATCAGCAGGACATTCGGCGCGCGGCGCAGCAGCCATGCAAGCGCGACCTGCATCGGCGTCGCGCCGATGCGGGCGGCCACGCCGGACAGCGTCGACGACTGCAGCGGCGAGAAGCCGCCGAGCGGAAAGTACGGCACGTAGGCAATGCCGTCGCGGGCGAGCGTGTCGATCAGCGCATCGTCGCCGCGGTGCGCGATGTTGTAGTGGTTTTGCACGCACACGATGTCGCAGATCCGCCGACCTTGGGCGACCTGCGCGGGCGTGACGTTGCTCAGGCCGATGTGCCGCACGAGCCCGCGCCGCTGCAGCTCGGCGAGCGTGGCCAGCGGCGCCTCGATCGATCCTTCGGCCGGCCCGTGTGTGTCGAACATGATGCGCAGGTTCACGACGTCGAGCACGTCGAGCCCGAGGTTGCGCAGGTTGTCGTGCACGGCCCGTTCGAGTTCGTCGGGCGCGAAGGCGGGCAGCCACGACGCGTCGTCGCCGCGGCGCGCGCCGATCTTGGTGACGATCACGAGATCGTCGCGATACGGATGCAACGCGTCGCGAATCAGCCGGTTCGTCACGTGCGGGCCGTAGAAGTCGCTGGTGTCGAGATGGTCGACGCCGGATGCGACGGCTTCGCGCAACACGTTCAATGCGGCTTCGCGATCTTTCGGCGGGCCGAATACACCGGGGCCCGCAAGCTGCATCGCGCCGTAGCCGATTCGTCTGACGGGGCGATCGCCGAGCCTGAAGGTGGCGATGTGGCGAATATCGGGCATGACCTTACTCCTGTCGAAGAGATGAATGCGTTCAGCATAAGGACGAGTCGGCTGCGCGATAAGCGGGCATAATTCGCACGGGTTGTACGAAAAGGCGAACAATGCAAACCGATCTGGGCGATCTGAACGCATTCATGGCCGTCGCACGCGCGAGCGGATTCCGCGACGCCGCGCGCATGACGGGCCTCAGCGCGTCGGGGCTGAGCGAAGCCGTGCGCCGGCTGGAAGCGCGGCTCGGCGTGCGGCTGCTGCACCGCACGACGCGCAGCGTCGTGCCCACCGAGGCCGGCGAGCGCCTGCTCGCGCGTCTCGAGCCCGCACTGACCGAAGTGGCGGCGGCGCTCGACGGTATCGATGAATTCCGCGGCCGACCGGCCGGCACGCTGAAACTCAACGTGCCGGTCAGCGCGTCGCGGCTCGTGTTGCCGGCGATCGTGCCGCGCTTTCTCGATGCGTATCCGGACATCCGGCTGGAAGTGACTGCCGACGAAAATTTCGTCGACGTGCTCGCGGCCGGATGCGACGCGGGCATCCGCTACGACGAACGGCTCGAACAGGACATGATCGCGGTGCCGATCGGCCCGCGCATCCAGCGGTTCGCGACCGCGGCGGCGCCCGGCTATCTCGACCGGCACGGCCGGCCGCGGCATCCTCGCGACCTGCTCGCCCATCGGTGCCTGCGCGGGCGCTTCGCGAGCGGCGCGATGCCGCCGTGGGAGTTCGAGCGCGACGGCGAGGTCGTGCGGGTCGAGCCGGGCGCCGGGCCGCTGCTGGTCCAGATCGGCGGGGCGACGGAGCTGCTGGTCGACGCGGCGATCGCCGGGACGGGCATCGTGCATCTGTTCGAAGACTGGCTGCGTCCGCATCTCGACAGCGGCGCGCTCGAACCCGTGCTCGAACCGTGGTGGCGGCCGTTTTCGGGGCCCTTTCTGTATTATCCCGGGCGGCGTCTGGTGCCGCCGGCGCTACGCGCGTTCATCGATTTCATCAAGGCATCCTGAGCGTTCGACCGCGCCAGGCGCGTGCGCGCCCAGCGGGCCGCGTGCCGCCGCCGCTCATGGGGCCGGCCGATGCGCGATGCACGCGCTGCAGCAAGCGGCGCGACGGCCGAAGCGCGGGAGCGGGCGTGCCGCGCCACCCCGCGGATCCGTCAGCCGCCTTGCCTGACCAGCGCCGCCAGCGTCTTCATCGCCTGCAGATACGGATACGGCCCGTGGCTGATGCGCGCCACGCCGTAATCGGCGAGCTCCGCGAGCGTCGGCGTTTCCGACACGCGCATCACGTTCACCGGCAGCGGCGACGCGGCCGTCAGCGCGCGAATGAGCGCCGGCGCGCGCAGGCCCGGCACGAACAGGCCGTCGGCGCCGGCCGCCGCATAAGCGCGCGCACGTGCCAGCGTCGCGTCGAGCAATCGTTCGTCGTGCGTATCGGCTGACGCCTTGAAGAACACGTCGGTGCGCGCGTTGATGAAGTAGTCGGCGCCGGCGCGATCGGCCGCCTGCCGGGCTGCCGCGAGACGGGCCGCCGCTTCGTCGGCGTCGCGCAGTTCGCCCGTCGCCGGAAAACTGTCTTCGAGATTGCAGCCGATCGCGCCGGCCCGGATGCTGAGCGCGATCGTTTCGGCGACATCCTCCGGCCGCTCGCCGTAGCCGCTTTCGAGGTCGACGGTGACGGGTAGCGCCGTCGCGCGCGTGATCCGCTCCAGCACGTCCATCATCAGCGCGCGCGGCATCTGCTCGCCGTCGACGAAGCCGTTGGCTGCCGCGACCGACCAACTGCCGGTGGCCAGCGCGACGGCGCCGGCATCGGCCGCCGTGCGCGCACTGCCGGCGTCCCACACGTTGAACAGCACCAGCGGCTGGCCTGCGCGGTGAAGCGACCGGAAAGTCGCGCCTTTCTCGTTGTTGCCCATGCTCGTCTCCTTGTGAATACCGGATCGGTTGTCGTGCCGAGCGATATTGCCACCGAATCGGGCGGTGCGACGCGGGCCGGCAATGTCTGCTGACAGCGCGTGGCAGGAAGTAGGCATGAGCGCCGCGCGGCGATCGGCGCGCCGGCTCAGCCGCGCGAAGCCGGATCGATCGACAGCGTGCGCAACTGGCCGCGCAGCTGGTCGACTTCGCCGGGCGCGAACGGCCGCTCGATCTCGGCATGCGTCTGCCGCCACAGCGGGAACGCTTCGGCCAGCAGGTCGTGCCCGGCCGGCGTCAGTTCGAGCAGGCGGCTGCGCCGATCGTCCGGATCCTGCACGATCGTGACGAGGCCGCGCCGCTCGAGCGGCTTGAGCGCCGCGGTGAGCGTGGTGCGGTCCATCGCGAGCAGCGACGCGACCGATTTCATCGAGGCCGGTTGCGGCCGGTTCAACGACATCAGCAGCGAAAACTGGCCGTTGGTAAGGTCGAGCGGGCGCAGCACATCGTCGAAGATGCGCGCCAGATTGCGCGCCGCGCGCTGCATGTGCAGGCACAGGCAGCAATCGCGCACCATCAGCGTCGTCTCGAAGGGAAGCTTTTCTTTTCGTGCCATGTTGCAATTGTGTTGATATCAACCTATCTTGTCAAGATCGAGGCGCGGCAACCCGCCGTGTCCGTCATCGGAGGGGAAGGCATGAGTGCGCAACAACAGTTGTATCTCGCCGTATTTCTCGGGGCCCAGGATAGCCCGGCGATGAAGGCATGGCTCGCGCTGCCGGATGAAGAACGGCGCACGCGCGAGCGCGACGGCATCGCCGCATGGCATGCGTGGGTCGAGCGGCATCGCGACGCGATCGTCGAGCTCGGCGGGCCGCTCGGCAAGACCAAGGCCATCGATGCAGGCGGCATCCGCGACACGGCCAATGCGTTGACCGGCTTTACCGTCGTGCGCGCGGCGTCGCACGACGCGGCCGCCGCGCTGTTCGAAGGTCATCCGCATTTCACGCTGTTCCCGGGCGTGTCGGTCGACGTAATGCCGGTGCTGGCGATTCCCGGCGCATGAGCGACGCGTGACGCCGGGCGCTGCGTGTCGCCAGGTTCGATGCGCGCGGCCCGGATGCAGAGGTTTTCACGACATTCTGGATGGAGACTCGCGATGAAGCTTTACGGATTTGCCGGCACCCGCTCGCAACGCGCGCTGTGGGGGCTGAAGGAGCTGGATGCGGACTTCGAATTCGTGTCGGTCAACCTGCTCGAGGGCGAGCACAAGCGGCCCGAATTCCTGCGCCTCAATCCGGCCGGCAAGGTGCCCGTGCTGGTGGACGGCGACCTCGTGATTCCCGAATCGGCCGCGATCGTGCTGTACCTCGCGGACAAGTATCCGGAGAAGGCGCTGCTGCCCGTCGATCCGGCGCTGCGGGCGCAGGCCTATCGGTGGATCATGTTCGCGGTGACGGAGCTCGAGCAGCCGCTGTGGCGGATCACGCGGCATACGTTCCTCTATCCGCCGGAGAAGCGCTCGCCGGCCGATATCGAACTCGCGCGCGAGGATTTCACGACGATGGCCGCGATTCTCGACACGCATCTCGAAGGGCGCGCGTTCATCGTCGGCGATACGCTGACGGTGGCCGATTGCGTGACGGCCTATCTGATCGACTGGGCGAGCGAATGCCACCTGATCGAGCCGTTCCCGCAATTGCGCGCGTATCTGGAACGGCTGTATGCGCGGCCGAAGGCGCCGCAGCGGATCGCGGAGGCGAGGAAGGCGGCGTGAAATGGTGGTCGGTCACGTCGACGTGATCGGCCACGAACATTGTTGCAGACCGTTGCCATTCGCTGGACGAGAACCCGGCCATCCTTTATCTCTTCAGTTTCCGAGAAAAAACGCGGTTGCTGAGAGAGAAGCATGGCCCGAGGACGAGATACGCAACGCGCATTCGCGCAGTGGATAACCGGTCGGCAGTCGTATTTCCTGGAGGTGCCCGGCGCACCCGCGACGCCGGATCTGTCGATCATGTCGTTCGTGCTCGACGAGCGGCTGGGCGAGCCTTATCGGATCGAAGTGACGCTGACGAGCCCGGTTTCGCTCGCACGCGCCGATTACCTCAATCGCCCCGCCATCTTTACGATCGAGCCCCCCGGCACGAATGCCGCGACGGGCGTGGTGCGTCGATTCGCCGGCTGCATCACCGCGTTCGGTCAGATCCGCAAGACGCGCGATTTCGTGTCGTACAGGATCGTCGTCGAGCCGTTCGTCGCCCGTTTGCGCCTCGTGGAGGCGACCCGCATTTATCAGCAACAGTCCGTGCCCGAGATCGTCGAATCGATCCTCAGGCGGCACGAATTCCGCGCGCACCAGTTTTCATTCAAGCTGCGGCGCGCGTATCCGCGTCTTGCGTTTCGCATGCAGTACCGGATGTCCGACTGGGATTACATCCGCCTGCTGATGGAACAAACCGGATTATTCTGTTTTTTCCGCGCGGGACAGCATGGCGACGAACTGCATTTCGGCGATGATGTCGATGCCTATTCGTATCGTCCGCAAGTCGTCATTCCGTACCGCGAAGCAAGCGGCCTGGAAAGTGGTCACGAGGCCGTGCTTTCGCTCGAATCGTTAAGCGAAACGATTCCTCGTTCGATCAAGGTCGCCGATTACAACCCCGAGAAGGCTGACGACCGATTCAACGCCGAGGCGACCATCGCACGCGACGATCCGACGACATGGGGGGCGAGCTACGTCTATGGCACTCACCATGCCGACGGCGACGAAGCCCGGCGTGAAGCGCAATTGCGCCGCGAGGCGGCGCTTGCATGGCAGGTCACGTATTCGGGCAAGAGTTCGGTTGTCGACTTCGCGCCGGGCCTTGTCGCGAAGCTCGACGAGCAACCGGCCGACGCGCCGCACGGGATCGTGATCGTGTCGGTGCGTCATGCGGGCGGCCGGGATGCGTCGTATATCAATACGTTCGACGCGATTCCGTGCGGCCGGGCGTTTCGACTGAAACTCGACGAGCACCGCTGGCCTGCGATTGCGGGCACGTTGCCGGCACGGGTCACGACTCCGGGCGCTTCGCCGTATGCGCACCTGACGAGCGACGGCTGTTACACCGTGCGCTTCGATTTCGATTTCGACACATGGCCTGCCGGCGGCGAGTGTGTGCCGCTGCGCCTCGCCAAGCCCTTCGCAGGCAGCCATCAGACGGGATTCCACTTTCCGCTGCTGGCCGATACCGAAGTCGCGGTCGCATTTGCCGGCGGCAACCCGAACCGGCCGTATATCGCGCATGCGCACCATCACAGTCAGGCCGTCGACCTGGTCACGAGCCGGGATAGCTTCAACACGCGCAACGTGATTCGCACGCGAGCGAACAACAAGCTTCGCTTCGAGGATCGGAAGGGGCGCGAAAGCATCAAGCTGTCGACGGATTACGGTGGAAAGACGCAGGTCAACCTCGGGCATTTCGTCGACAGCCGACAGCAGACGCGTGGTGAAGGGTTCGAGGTCAGGACCGATGAGCGCGGCGCGCTGCGCGCCGGCAAGGGACTGTTCCTGTCGGCCGATGCGCAATCGAGTGCGGGCGGGCACGCTTTCGACATGACGGTCGCGCGGCGGCAACTCGACGCGGCGCGATCCCGCATGCGCCGTCTGAGCGACGCGGTCGAGAAGGCGCGAGCGACGATGGCGGCCTGCGAAGCGCAGCAGGCGTTGCTCGAAGCGCAGGTTCGTGATCTCGAGGCTGCCGTGCTGCTCGCATCCGCACCGCACGGGGTTGCCGTGACCAGTGGAGAACACATGCAATTGGCGGCTGACGGACATCTTTTCACGACGACGGGCGGCAACGCCGATGCGGCGATCGGCGGCAACTATACGGTTGCAGCGGGCAATGCGGTGTCGCTGTATGCGAATGCGCATGGAATGAAGCTATACGCGGGCGCGGGCAAGGTCGACGTTCAGGCGCAAGCGGATGCGCTCGAACTGACGGCGCTGAAGGGCGTGACGATCGCGAGCACGTCGGATGCGGTGACGCTGAATGCGCAGAAGGCGCTGGTGCTGATGTGCGGCGGCGCCTATATCAAGCTCGAAGGCGGGGCAGTGGAGATCGGCAGTGCGGGCGAGATCCGGTTGCGTGGGCCGGTGAGTGCCGGGCCGTCCGCGACCCGTCGGCAGGCGTTGCCGCTGATGCCGGCACAGGAGCGAACCGGCATGAAGCTCTGGCATGCATATCCGAATGGGGAGCCGGTCAGGAACGCAAAGTATCGCGTGACGTTCCCGGACGGTTCGTGGCGCGAAGGCCGGCTCGATGCCGACGGCCGGGGCACGGTGGCGGATGTGCCGCGCGGCGGTGGCTCGGTCCAGTATTTCGAGGAAGACCACGATCTTCAGGACACCGCGCGCAAGTGGAGCGATCCGCAAGGGACGCCGCCATTTTCGCCGGCGAGCGGGGATGCCGGCCACGCGGTACCGAGTCTCGTCGGGGCGTCGATGACGGCCGCGATTCCCGTAGCGGAGTCGGCCGGGCAAGCGCTCGGGGCGGCCGCGCTCGTCAGGGAAGCAGCATCGGGCGGGGCGGCGAACGTCGCGAACGGCGATGCCGCTGCGCTTGCCCGGGCCTCGCTCGACGCTGTCGGCGAGCCAGTCGCGAATTCCACACGCAATCACGCGGCGGCTTCGATGCCCGGCGCCGCCCCCGGTCTCGTCAAAACCACCGTGTCGCGCTGATCGCGCGCGGTGTTCGCTTCCTATTCGAAACAGATAACAATTTATGGCCGGAACCACCGCACCCTCGACCCCGCAGCGTCCGATACCCAACGCGATTCTTCAGAATGCCGAAGCACGGCGCGTGATCGTCAGTCCGGTTCCCGCACCGGACACCTCGCCGAAGCTGATCGCGACCGACGTCGAATCGGTCGGTAACCCCGGCCTCGAGATCTTCGTGCAGTGCCTGTACATGGTGCCGTTCGTCGGCAATGCGATGTCGCTGTACGACGTCGGTGTCGACATCTACCGGATCTGCAGCGAGCCGGGCGGCACGGCGAAGGTCCTCAATTGGGGTATTCTCGCGATCGATGCGATCGGTGTCGTGCCCGCCGCGGGCAATGCGACGCGGCCGGCGCGCGCGGTCGTCAAGGAAGTGTTGCTCGCATTTGCAAAGGGTGCGGGCGCGGCGATGCTCGTCGACCTGTTCTGGGCGACGGCCGGCGGCGACGTGCTCGCCTTCATGGCGGAACTCGACACGTACCTCGACGCGTGGAAGAAAGACATCGTCGCGGGGGTGCGCGAAGCGTCGCGCACGGTGCGCCGCTTCGTGCTCGATCCTGTTTCGGCGGCCGAGCAGATGGGGCGCATCAAGAAGAACCCGGGCTTCCTGTCGTGGGTGCCGTCGACGGAGGAGATCGCGCTCATCGGCATCGACCAGTTGCTCCAGGTGTCGGGCCAGCGCGATGCGATCGTCGCCTGGCTCGACGCGTTCGACCGCGAAACGGGGCCGATGCTGGACCGCGCGTTCGGCAGCGTGGACGAAGCGGGTGGTTTGCTGTTCATGGCCGCGCAGATCACCGCGCAGATCAAGGCGCGCAAGGCGCGCGGGATGCCGTCGCACGTCGCGCAGGTCACGCCGGGTACGATGAGCGCGCCGCACCGCAAGCCGGGCGAGCACCGCGATTCGACGCAGAAAGGCGCGATGCCCAGCCCGCTGCCGCCGAAGGACGGGTGCGGCTGTCCGAAGACGGCGAGCGCGAAGCCCGTCAATTACGCAATGGGCGACGAGCACCTCGCGCAGACCGACTTCGTGCTCGACGGTGTCGTGCCGATCGTGTGGACGCGACGCTATCGATCGAGCCTTGCGGCCTACGATGCGAGCCCGCTCGGCGCGCGCTGGAGCAGTGCGTATCATCTGTCGCTGGAGGAGCGGGACGGTACGCTGACGTTCTTCGATCCGGACAGTCGCGCGGTGCCGTTGCCGCCGGTGGGATTCGGGGAGTCGGTCGAGGTGCCGGCCGAGCAGTTCACGATTGCACGCCCGGATGGCCGCCGAATCCATTTGACCTATCCGGACGGTAGTCGAGAGGAATACGAACTGAGCGGCCGCGTTGCGTCGACCCGTTACCGCCTCGTTTCCCGCATCAACCGCGACGGCCTCGGTCTCGGCTTCACGTACAACGCCGCCGGCGAACTCGTTACGATCAGCGATGGCGCGGCGAACGCGATCCGCATCGAGTACGTCGACGGTCGCGTCTCGGCGATCTACCGTGCAGGCGTTCCGGGGCTCGCCAACGAAGCCCTCGCGCGCTACACGTACAGCGCCGACGGCGACCTGAGCGGCCACGTCGACATGCTCGGTTTCCGGCGTACGTATACGTACGAGCAACACCTGCTCACGCGTTATACGGATTTCAACGGACACCCCGCGAACCTCGCATGGGACTGGCCGGGCCGGCGCGAAGGCATGCCCGCGACGGCCGACGCCCGATGCGTGCGGACGTGGTACGGCAACGACGGCCAGCATGTCCAGGACGACATGCACTTCGAGTACCACCGCGAACACTGGTACACAAAGGTGACCGATGCCGGCGGCCATGCGACGATTCACCGCTACGATTTCCACAACCGGATCGTGCTGGTCGAGCATCCCGACGGCTCGACCGAATCGTACGAATGGGACGACCAGCACCGTCTGGTCGGCATGCGGAACGCGCTGGGTCACACGCAGCGTTTCGAGTACGACGCGCACGGCCGGCTGACGGCCGAGATCGACGCACTCGGCAATGTCACGCGTACCGAATACGACGCGCGCGGTTTGCCGGTCCAGGTCACCGGGCCGGATGGCCGTGTCACACAAACGGCCTACGACGCGCTTGGCCGGCCGGTCTCCGTGACGGACGCGGCAGGCCGCACGACCCGCTACGTGTGGGGCGTACGCAGCGAATTGCTGTCGCTGACCGATCCGAAGGGCGGCGTAAAACGTTTCCGTTATGACCACGGTGGACGGCTCGCGGAGGCGACCGACTGCTCCGGCCACGCGACACGCTACGGCTACGACGAGCGCGGTCATCCGTCGCGGGTCACCGATGCCGCGGGCCACGACACGCTTTATCGCTGCGACGCGCGAGGGCAGGTCGTCAGCGTCGTGCATCCGGACGGCGCCGAGGAACGCTTCACGTGGGACGGAGAAGGCAACCTGCGCACGTATCGCGACGGCGCGGGCCACGTCACCGAGTACACGTTCAATGCACGCGGGCAGCCGACCTGGCGCAAGGACGCCGCAGGCCGGGAACTGGCATACGGATACGACCGGCAATGGCGGCTCGACACGCTGACCAACGAGAACCGGGACCGGACGCGGTTCGGCTACGACCGGCTGGGGCGCATCGTCGAGCAGACGGATTTCGACGGCAGCACGACCCGCTACCAATGGGACGATGCCGGGCAACTGATCGGTTCGCAGGCCGGGGACGTCGAGACGACCTACACGCGCGACCCGCTCGGCCGGCTGACGCGGCGGGAGACGAAGGGGCCGGGCGGCCGGGGCCGGGTGACCGAGCTTTTCCATTACGACGCCCGCGGCCGGCTAACGACCGCGCAGGGATATCACAGCCGTGTGCACCTGCACTACGACGATGCCGATAACCTGATCGCCGAAGAGCAGACGATCTACCCGGACAGCGACGGTTCCTACACGACGGTGACGCGTCACGAATACGACGTGCTCGGCAACCGGATCCGCACGCAACTGCCGAACACGCGCACGATCGACTGGCTGCGCTACGGTTCGGGCCATTTGCACGGCGTGTTGCTGGACGGCCGGCCGCTGGTGGACTTCGAGCGCGACAAACTGCATCGTGAGATCGTGCGCCGGTATCGCAGCTTCGAGCAGGTTCGGGAATACGATCCGGCAGGTCGATTGCAGCGCATGGCCGTGCGGCGTGACGGGAGTGCGCGGCTGGCGGACTGGATGGCCACGCGCCGGTTGCAGTACGACGCGGCCGGTAACCTGACGCGTATCGAGGATCGCACGCGCGGCGTCACGGAGTATGCGTACGACCCGACCGGGCGTCTGCTGAAGGCGACGACACGGGATCTGAAGGAGGTATTCGCATTCGATCCGGCGGGCAACCTGGTGGATCCGGACAGCATCCCGCCGCGCCCGAGCGACGAAACGATCGAGTCGGCCAAGGCGCGGATGCAGCGGCAGATGGCGCAGGATCGTGCGTGGTGGGACGCCCATCCGGGCGAACGGTTGCCCGACGAACAGCTCGCGCGGCGCTTGCGGATTGCCGACGAGGTCGACGCGCTGACCGGCTGGGAGCGGTCATTGCCGAAGTGCATCGGCAACGTGCTGAAGGAACTGAACCGCACGCGCTACGAGCACGACGCGCAAGGCAATCTGGTGCGCAAGACGGAGCCGGGCGGCGTGACGTGGCTGTACGAATACGACGCGGCGAACCGGCTCACGCAGGCCGAACGCTATGCGAGGTGGCCGGCGGCGAACGAGATCGCCCGGATCGAGCGGACGCCACATGGCGTGACGTCGACCCCGGGCACGGTGCGGCCGGAATTGCGCGTGCACTTTACCTACGACGCGTTCGGCCGGCGGCGGATGAAAGAGGTGACGAGCAGGGACGGCCACATCGATCGGACAGTGTTCACGTGGGACGGCGACGTGCTGCTGATGGAGGAGCGGTTCCATATCGCACCGCTTGAGCCGGGGGAACGCGGCGAGCGGGTGGGGGACCGCTCGACGCCGATGGTCCGGGAGGATCCTGCCGATCCGTACTCGGTGCCGGTGGCGCAGCGGGTCCATACGTTCATTGAGCGGCACCGGTGGCAGGGGGCGTCGCTGTACCTGCACGAACCGGGGACGTTCGTGCCACTGGCGCGGCTGGACGAGACGCTGGTGGAGGCGGCGTTCGTGGCGACGGGCACGGATGGAAGGTTCGTGCAGGTGCCGGCGAAGACGCGGCATGCGATGCTGTTCTACCAGAATGACCACCTGGGGACACCGCAGGAACTGCTGGACGATTCGGGGAAGGTGGTGTGGCTGGGGCGGTATCGGGCGTGGGGTGGCGAGAAGACGGTGTGGGGGGAGGTGCCGGAGCGCAACGAGGCGGGGAACGCGGTTCGGTTCCAGGGGCAGTATCGGGACGAGGAGACGGGGCTGCACTATAACCGGTATCGGTACTATGATCCGGGCAGCGGCAGGTTCATCTCGAAGGACCCGATTGGGTTGCAGGGTGGATTGAACGTCTGGCAGTACGCACCCAATCCAATTGGCTGGATTGATCCGCTGGGGCTGTCGAAGCAATGTGCGAAGTGCTTGCCGAGTTGCAACGATATCGCATCTCAGGGACCGAAGGATGCCACCGAGATGGCGCAAGAACTTTCTAGGCAGATTAATCGGAATTCGGTAACATTTTCTACGCCGACAACGCAAGGCCATATTGATTTGCAGGGTGATGCGCACTTCGATAAGGCGACGAAAGTTAAAATTCCAACTCCCCATGTTCAGACGCGAACGATTAACATCGGACCGAACGGCCAAATAACTACGTCAAAAAAGACAGAGGTCACGACGGCGGCAACTAAGCAGGATGTGCGAGTGGCAAGGGAGCTTGCAAGACGGAAGGGGTTGTGCAAATGAATGATCTAATCGATGCGTTGCAGCACTGGTATACATCTCAATGCGATGATGTTTGGGAGCATTCTTACGGTGTGAAGATTTCTACCATTGACAATCCGGGATGGGAAGTTAGAATAAATGGTGTTTCGGGGAGAAAGTTGATAGATATTAATGCAGAGCGTGATGAATCAGATTGGATTAGTGTGACTGCTACTAAAGAGGAATTTGTTGGGTATGGTGGTTCAAGTAATTTGAAGGAAATTCTGATGCTTGCGATGGACTGGTTGCATTAAGCACCAAGGGCCGCAGTTGTGGCCCTTGTAGTTAGTGTGGTTAGCCGCAATCGGGGGTGATTTGCGCGGCGGTAATGGTGAGCTTGCCGTGTTCAACGTGAACGTGAAGCTTCTGGCCGGCGTGGAAGCCGACGTCGTGTATCAGCCAGCGGCCGACGATCTTGAGCCAGAGGTGCAGCGGCTCGCAGCTCTCGTCATAGATGGCCTGCAGTCCGTAACGACCGATGTCGCGCTTGCGCTGCATGGTGATGAAACGCTCCGTGACGGGTTGCCGAACCTACGGCGCGTGGACTTGGCGCACGTCCTGGTGTAGATATCCCGGTCGACATTGACGGAACGGTTCATCCAAGCACTGGCGGCATTTCGGTTGCTCTGGAATCAGCACGCAATCTTCCGCCTCATAGGCGCCCCGAAAATCCAGGGGGAACCGGAAGGGACTGTGCTTGTTTGCTGAATACAGCGAACCTTCCGAAAAGTCTGAGGTGCGTGCGGGATAGTGCCAAGCATGGAACGATCCAACCAAGCACAAGTATGTCTTTATCTGATTATCAAGCCGCACTTGGTTCAACGCGTGAAAAATTGGTGAGGCAATGACGGCTGAACTTTATGTCGTGCTGGACCGGGAACTGCGCGACGCATTGGAGGCGAGCGCCGACTTAGACGTGCTGAGAGATATTCTCGTGAAATATCGGGAGAAAGGCTTTAGTTCGAAGTCCGTATGTGAATTGTTGGAATCTATGAGGGATGGCGTAAATTCAAATATTGAAGAGCGAATTCTAGAGCTTATGGATATCGTTTCTGGATTATTGTTCTCCGAATATGCGAGTTTGGTGATGGGTGAAAGGGCCGCAGTTGCGGCCGTTGTTGTTATCGTGGTTGGCGGCGATCCGGGCCGATGGTGATCCGCTCCGCCTGTTCTACTCGACCGTCGTACAGACGTCTACGACACGTCGTCAGGCCCGCCGAGCACGCGACAAAGCATCGACAGGTCGCGCAGCCTGAGATGCGGCGCCACGGCGTACCCCGGCGCGTATTCGCCTGCAGAAACCGGCTCGCGTACGACCCACGCCGCCTGCAGCCCCGCATTCAGCGCGCCGACGATATCGAGATGAAAATCGTCGCCGACATGCAGCAATTCGCCCGGCCGTACGTCGAGCGCATCCGCCGCCGCATGGAAGATCTCGGGTTCCGGCTTCGCGAAGCCGAACTCACGCGCACTGAGCGTCGTGCGAAAGAATTCGCCGCCGCCGGTCAGCCGGAGATCCGCGTTGCCGTTGGTGACCGCGATCAACGGAAAGCGCTCGCTCAGCCACGCGAGCGCCGGCAGCGCGTCTTCGTAGAATTCGACGCGGTTGCGCGCCGCATAGAACACGTCGTACGCACGATCGGTCAGCGAGACATCTTCGTTCGCGCGTTCCAGCGCCAGCCGGATCGACCCGATTCGCATCGCGCGAAAGTCGCCGGCAAGCTCTGGACACAAACGTTCGTATTCGTCACGTAGCGCACCAAGTGCCTGTTGCGTGGGCAGCACGCGCTCGGTGTTCGGCGCGTGCTCGATCAACCATGCGCGAAGCGCCGCCTCGGCCCGTACGACGGACGGCCCGAACGGCCACAGGGTGTCGTCGAGGTCGAACGAGAGGGCGGAGACTTTGGCGAGACGCATGGCGGTTGAAAGCGGGAAGTCGTTTTACCAGGGCCACGGAACGGCAGTGCCGGTGCCGTGGTCGAGGGCGTGCCGATACAGGAAGCGCGCGACGGTCAGATCCTGAAGCGCGAGCCCCGTCATGTCGAAGACGGTGATCTCGTGCGCGGCACGATCGATCGATGTCGCACCCGCGAGGATGTCACCGATTTCCGTGCGCGGCAAATCTGGCGCCCACTGGCACTCGCCGATGCCGCGCGCCTGCTCGTGATCGTCCACGACGATGCGCGCGCGTTCCAGCACGCCCGCCGGAAGTTCGCGCTTGCCCGCGGTATCGGCGCCCACGCAGGTCAGGTGGGTGCCGGGCTGCACGGCATCCGCGTCGAACAACGCGCCGCCGCCCGGCGTGGCCGTGATCACCACGTCGCTATCGGCCACCGCGTCGTTGCGGTTGTGCGCCACGCCGATCGTACATCGATCGACGAAGTGCGCTTCGAACGCCGGGTCCGGCTCGCCGCCGACGGTCACGTACTGCACCGTGCATCGCCGCGGCAGCAGCCTGAGCGCGTAGTCGAGCTGCACGCGCGCCTGCACGCCCGTGCCGAACACGCAGAGCCGCGTGCTGTCGCGGCGCGCGAGCAGTTGCAACCCGAGGCCGCCGGCGGCCCCGGTGCGCGCGGTGGTGATCGCGTTGCCGTCCATGATGCACAGCGGGCGTCCCGTCGCCGGATCGAACAGCGCGACGGTGGCCTGATGCGGCTCGCCGCCCAGCGCACGGTTGCCCGGCCAGAACCCGGCCGCCTTGAAGCCGAGCAAGTCCTGACCGGCGACGTCGCCCGACTTGATGCCGAACACGCCGCCGGTATGGAGCTTCTCGCGCACGACCGGGAACACGCGTCCCGCCCGTTGACTGTGCAGCACGAACGCTTCGCGGACGGCCGCCATCACTTGCTCGACCTGCAGGGCGGGCTCGACGGCATCACGGTCGAGGAGAAGAAGGCGGGCGTCGGTCGGCATGGTCGGGGGCGCCTGTTCGGCACGAGACGAATCAAGAGTATTTAAAGTTTGTCCAGATGTGGACAAATAGTCAATGCATGGGCGGCACGGCATGGATGCCGGACGACGCTCACCACCCGTAGAACCGCGGCCACGTCTGCGCGGCGCCGTCGCCGCCGATGGCCTGGTATTCGGGATGCTGCGCGCCGGTGGCGCACGCATGATTCGGGAGAATGCGCAGCCGCGTGCCGATCGGAAACCGCTGCGCGATGTCCGTATCCGGCGCGCCCGTTCGCGACACGATCCCGTGTTCCTGATTGGCGGCGCTCATCAGGTAGCCACCGAGCACCTCGCCGTCTTCGGTGCAGACCTGCCCGTAGCCGAAATCGCGCGCCTGGCGCTGCGTGCCGCGGTCGCGGCTCATCGCCATCCAGCCCGCGTCGACGATCGCCCAGCCTTTCTCTTCCTGATGGCCGACGACGGTGGTCAGCACCGACAGCGCGATGTCGGACGGTTCGCACACGCCGATGTTGTGCATCACGAGGTCGAACATCACGTACACGCCGGCGCGCACTTCGGTCACGCCGTCGAGCCGTTGCGCCGCCAGCGCGGTGGGCGTCGATCCGATGCTGACGACCGGGCACGGCAAGCCCGCGGCCCGCAGGCGCTCGGCGGCGCGCACGGTGCGGCTGCGCTCCTGTTCGGCGATCGCGACCAGCGCTTCGGGCGTGTCGTATTCGTAGCTGGAGCCTGCGTGCGCGAGCACGCCGCCGAGCCGCATGCCGCCGTCGGTCAGCGCGCGGCCGACGTCGATCAGCAGGTCGGCATCGGGCGGGATGCCGGAGCGGTGCCCGTCGACGTCGACCTCGATCCACACGTCGAAACGTTCGCCGTGCTCGCGCCCGAACGCGGCGATCGCGTGCGCGGCCGGCAGGCTGTCGGCGACGATCTTCAGGTCGCAGCCCTGCCGGCGCAGCGCCAGCGCCTGGCCGAGCTTGGCGGGCACCATGCCGACCGCATAGACGATATCGATGATGCCGTCGGCGAAGAATTGCTCGGCTTCCTTGAGCGTGGACACCGTGATGCCCTGCGCGCCCGCCGCGATCTGCGCGTCGACGACTTGCCGGCATTTGGTGGTCTTGACGTGCGGCCGGAACCGGACGCCGAGCGCGTCCAGATGCGCCTGCATGCGTGCGATGTTGCGGTGCATGCGGCCGATGTCGATCAATGCGGCCGGGGTGTTGAGGGTGTGAAGGTCCACGATGCGTCCGTTTGCGAAGTTGCCGATACGGACACTGTAGGGGAGGGGAGCAGCGCCGTGTTTAATGCACGGCTAATCTGCCATTAAGCAAAATTTAATCAACGAAGTCCTCCTGGATCGCACCGGAACTCAGGCCTTGCCGCGCCAGGGCGGCGGATCGAGAAACTGCCGCGCGGCGTCGAGAAACACCCGCTGCCGCGCGGAGCGGCCGGTACGCGATGGCACGAGCGCCGTGACCGGCGCGGGCGGCAGGCGCCAGCGGGGCAGCAACCGGACGAGCTTGCCGTTCGCGAGCAGCGGTGCGACGTCCCACTCGGAGCGCTCGACGATGCCGAGCCCGGCCAGCGCCCATTCGGTGATGACGGTGCCGTCGTTGGACGACAGCGCGCCGGTGACGCGGATGACGGTGGACCGCCGCGAATCGCCCTTGGCGCCGCCAACAGGCGAGAAGCGCCAGCGCGGGATGTCCTCGTCGTTCTCGCGCAGGCACAGGCAGTCGTATCGCGCCAGGTCGGACGGATGCTTCAGATCCTTGATGCGACGCGCGTACGCGGGGCTCGCACAGAGGAAGCGCTCGTTGGGCGCGAGCGGATAGCCGATCCACGAAGACGACTTGAGACTGCCGACATGGACGACCACGTCGGCCCCCGCCGCGCTGGTCAGCGGGCTTTCCGACAGATGGAGCGAGATCTCGAGTTTCGGATGTGCGCGCTGCACGTCGCGCACGATCCGCGCGACATATTTGCGGCCGAAGCCGAGCGGGGCGACGACGCGCAGCGTGCCCTGCACGTCGCCGTGATCGCCCGCGATGCTGACCGGCAGCGCCTCCACGCGCTCGAGAATGCCCACGGCTTCCTGGTACAGCCGCTGCCCTTCGTCGGTCAGCGCGATGCCTTTCGGTTGCCGCACGGCGAGCCGCGCGTTCAGGCGCGCTTCCATCCGCTGCAGGCGAATCGTGACCGCGGGCGGCGTGAGATCGAGCAGCCGGGCGGCAGCGGCCAGGGATCGGGACGTGCCGATCGCGCGGACGAGTCGAAGGTCGTCGAGGTCGAGCATTTCATGGCTCTTAATGCAGAGGGTATCCAGCATTAAACCGCACATTCGGTGCCGCCGCCATCGGGGTGGCCGGCGCCCGCCTGCCGCATTCGCCGATACATTGAATCGTCCGATCGATCGTGACGCCCGGCGCCCGCCCGCCTACGCGTGCAGCCCCCAGATCAGCGACCGGTGCGCGGCCACTCCGGCCATCACGCCCGATGCCGATGCGAACGTTGCGTTGCTCATCGACGTCGACGCATCGCCCGCCGCGAATACGCCGGCGACGCTCGTCTGCTTCGACGCATCGACGCGAACGACGGGACCGAGCGGCCCTTCGTCGAACGCGCAGCCGAGCTGCTGCGCGAGGTCGCTCGCCATGCCGGTGCGCGCGCCGATGAACAACGCGTCGATCGGCACGACCTGGCCGTCGGCGAGCCGCAGCGCGTCGATACGCGGCGCATCGCCGAGGATCTCGGCGACCGGCGAGCGTACGATCCGCACCCCGCGCGCGGCGAGCAACGCGGCTTCTTCGTCGTTCGCTTCGACCACGCCCTGCGTGAACCACGTCGTCGGGCCCCAGTCCGGAATCAGGATCGCCTGATGGACCGACAGCGGATGCGTGGCGAGCACGCCGAGCCGCTGGCCGCTTACTTCATAGCCATGGCAGTACGGACAATGCAGCACGCTGATGCCCCAGCGTTCGGCGAGCCCCGGCAGCGCGGGCAGTTCGTCGCGGATGCCGGTGGCGAGAATCAGCCGGTCGGCGCTCGCGCGGCCGCCGTCGGCCAGCGTCACGTGAAAGCGCCCGTCCGCGTCGCGCTCGGCCGTGCGAACCGTGCCGTCGATGCGCCGCACCGTCGGATACGCGTCGAGCTGCGCGCGCGCATCGGCGACGATTTGCGCCGGCGGCTTGCCGTCCTGCCCGAGGAAGCCGTGCGCGTGTTCGGCAAAGCGGTTGCGCGGCCGGCCGGCGTCGATCACGAGCACGCGGCGGCGCGCCCGCGCCAGTTGCATCGCGGCCGACAACCCGGCAAAGCTGCCGCCGATCACGATCACTTCATGATGAGAATGCATGCGTCCGCTCCTTTCTGAACCTGCGTGAATGACCGATGTGCTCCGCTAACGGTCAACTCATGAAACATGAGAAGTTGCATGATAGGGCGATGGTATCCTTCATGCAACTTCAGAAGTTTCGAGAGAGAGGGGAGTTCTACCCGTGAGAACCGACAGCCGTTTGTCGCGCATCCTGCATGCGCTGATCCACATGGACCAGGCCGACGGCCCGCTGACGTCGGAGACGATCGCGACGATGCTGTGCACGAACCCGGTCGTCGTGCGGCGCCTGCTCGGCGGGTTGCGCGATCGCGGGTACGTGCAGTCGGAGAAGGGGCACGGCGGCGGCTGGGCGCTCAGCGTCGCGCTCGACGACATCACGCTGCTCGACGTCTATCGCGCGGTGGGCGAGCCGCCGCTGTTTTCCGATCTCGTGTCCGACGACGCGCCCGAATGTCTGGTCGAACAGGCCGTCAACGCGCATCTGTCGGCGACGCTGAAGGAGGCCGAAGCCTCGCTGCTCGCGCGCTTCGGCGAAGTCACGCTCGGCATGCTCTCGCGTGATTTCGACGCGAAGGCGGCGCGGCCGCGCAAGCCGCGCTGACGCGGCGCAGCACGTCCGCCGTACACGCGTGACGTGCGCGCCGGTGCGATCGAAACCGTCGCGCCGTCATGTTCTGTCCCCCAACTTCTGCCCGGTTCGCCCGCCACAGGGCAAAATACGGGTTTTCCGCACCCGCGAGGGCGCGTTCGAATCACGCGCCGGGCGGCGGCAGTGCGCATGCCGCACGCGGCCGCCCGGTGCCAGGCAAGATCGCTCGCCACGCTGCGAGCCCACAGGAGTCCAGACCCCATGCCCGAATCCAACCTGTCCTTCTTCGGCCGGCTGTCGCTGGCCGTCGGCACGTTCTTCTCCGTGCTCGGCAATCGCGAGTTCGCCGCCGACGTGCTGCGCGTGCGCGATGGCGCCGCGGCGCCGGTCGCGCCCGCCCCGACGCCGGCACCGGCCGCCGCGCCCATCGCCCCCGCGCCCGTGAAGCCGCCGGCGCCCGAGCTGCGCGAAGCGAGCCCGCAGGCCGCGCTGCAGCTGCTCGGCCTGCTGCAGCGCGATGCGCGCTTCATCGATTTCGTCGAGGAAGACATCGCCGGCTACGCGGACGCCGACATCGGCGCGGCCGCGCGCCTCGTGCACGACGGCTGCCGCGCCGCGCTGCGCGAGCACTTCACGATCGTGCCCGTGCGCGACGAAGCCGAAGGCAGCCGCGTGACGCTGCCGGCCGGCTTCGACGCGACGGCCGTGCGCGTGACCGGCAACGTGGTCGGTTCCGCGCCGTTCACGGGCACGGTCAGCCATCGCGGCTGGCGTGTCGCAGACGTGCGCCTGCCGAAGCTGACGGGCAGCCACGACGCATCGGTCATCGCACCGGCGGAGGTGGAACTGTGAGCGATCCGCGCTATTCGATCGGTATCGACCTCGGGACGACCCATTGCGCGCTGTCGTACGTCGACAGCAGCACGAGCGACGGCGAGAAGATCACGCAGCAGGTGCTGCCGATCGCGCAACTCACTGCACCCGGCGCGCTGGAATCGCGCGACCTGCTGCCGTCGTTTCTCTACTTGCCGCACGAAAGCGAGCTGACGCAGGGCGACCTGACGCTGCCGTGGACGGCCTCGCGCACCTTTGCGGTCGGCGAGATGGCGCGCACGCGCGGCGCCGGCACGCCGATCCGCCTCGTGTCGAGCGCGAAGAGCTGGCTGTGCCACCCGGGCGTCGATCGCCGCGCGGCGATCCTGCCGAGCGATGCGCCGCCCGAAGTGACGCGCGTGTCGCCGCTGGAAAGCTCGATCCGCTATCTGACGCACCTGCGCGAAGCGTGGGACCACGCGCATCCCGACGCACCGTTCGCCGACCAGGACGTGACGGTGACGATCCCCGCGTCGTTCGATCCGGCCGCGCGCGAGCTGACGGCCGAGGCCGCGCGCGCCGCCGGCTACTCGCGGATGACGCTGCTCGAGGAACCGCAGGCCGCACTGTATAGCTGGATCCAGAAGAGCGAAGGCGGCTGGCGCAAGCAGGTGCACGTTGGCGACCTGATCCTGTGCGTGGACGTCGGCGGCGGCACGACCGACCTGTCGCTGATCGCGGTGGTCGAGCGCGACGGCAATCTCGAACTGCATCGCGTGGCCGTGGGCGAGCACATCCTGCTCGGCGGCGACAACATGGACCTCGCGCTCGCGCACGTGGTCGCGCGCAAGCTCGCGCAGCAGGGCACGCAGCCCGATCCGTGGCAACTGCGCGCGCTGACCTACGCGTGCCGCTCGGCCAAGGAAACGCTGCTGTCCGACCCGAGCGCCGACGCGGTGCCGCTCGTCGTGCCGAGCCGCGGCTCGAAGCTGATCGGCGGCTCGATCCGCGCCGAACTGACGCGCGCGGAACTGACGCAGACGATCCTCGAAGGCTTCTTCCCGCAGGTCGATGCGGCCGCGCGCCCGGTGAGCCGCGCGCGTGTCGGCCTGACGCAGCTCGGCCTGCCGTATGCGCAGGACGCCGGCATCACGCGCCATCTCGCGGCATTCCTCGGCCGCCAGGTCGCGGCGCTCGACACGCTCGAAGGCGTGCAGCGCACGCTGCCGCAGGGCGCGACGTTCCTGCATCCGACCGCCGTGCTGTTCAACGGCGGCGTGTTCAAGTCGACGCTGCTCACGCAGCGCGTGCTCGACACGCTCAACGGCTGGCTCGCCGCCGAAGGCGCGCCGCCCGCGCGCCTGCTCGAAGGCGCGGATCTCGATCTCGCGGTCGCGCGCGGCGCGGCGTACTACGGCTACGTGAAGCGCGGCCGCGGCGTGCGCATTCGCGGCGGCACGGCGCGTGCGTACTACGTCGCGATCGAATCGGCGATGCCCGCGGTGCCGGGGCTGGAGCCACCGGTGCAGGCGCTGTGCGTCGCGCCGTTCGGGATGGAGGAAGGCTCGGACGCGGCGCTGCCGCCGCAGGAGTTCGGGCTCGTCGTCGGCGAACCGGTGCAGTTCCGCTTCTTCGGCTCGTCGGTGCGGCGCCAGGACCAGGTCGGCACGCTGCTCGACTACTGGTCGCCGGAAGAGCTGCAGGAGCTGGAGGAAATCCAGGCGACGCTGCCCGCCGAAGGGCGCACCGTCGGCGAAGTCGTGCCGGTGAAGCTGCATGCGCGCGTGACCGAAGCCGGCACGCTCGAACTCGAGGCGATTCCGAGCGGCACGAACGAGCGCTGGAAGATCGAGTTCGACGTGCGCGGCGCCGCCTGAGCGCGATGAAGCGTTATACGGTCGGCATCGACCTCGGTACGAGCAATACGGTCGTCGCGTACGTCGAGGCCGGTTCCGACGCGATCCGCGTGTTCGACGTCGAGCAACTGGTCGGGCCCGGCGCGGTGGCCGCGCAGCCGCTGCTGCCGTCGGTGCGGTATCACCCGGCGGCGGGCGAGCTGCCGCCGGATGCGCTGCGGCTGCCGTGGGCGGCCGATCCGAAGGCCAACACGAAAGCGGACGCGGCCGACGCACCGCCGGCCGTGATCGGCCGCTACGCGCGCACGCTCGGCGCGCAGGTGCCGGGCCGGCTCGTGTCGAGCGCGAAGAGCTGGCTGTCGCATGCCGCGGTCGATCGGCTCGCGGCGATCCTGCCGTGGGGCGCGGCTGACGGCGTCGACAAGGTGTCGCCGGTCGACGCGAGCGCGAGTTATCTCGCGCACGTGCGCGACGCATGGGACGCGCATTTTCCCGATGCGCCGCTCGCGCGGCAGGACGTGATCCTGACGGTGCCCGCGTCGTTCGACGACGGCGCGCGCGCGTTGACGGTCGAGGCCGCGAAACGCGCGAAGCTGCCGGCGCTGCGCTTGCTCGAAGAGCCGCAAGCTGCGTTCTACGACTGGCTGTATCGGCAACGCGACACGTTGCGCGAGGCGTTCGCCCATGCACGGCGCGTGCTGATCTGCGACGTGGGCGGCGGCACGACCGACCTCACGCTCGTCGACGTCGCGCCGGGCGACGACGGCGAGCCGACCTTTACGCGCGTCGGCGTCGGCAACCACCTGATGCTTGGCGGCGACAACATGGATCTCGCGCTCGCGCGCCTCGTCGAGACGCGGCTGACCGCGCCCGGCACGCGGCTGTCGGCGGCGAGCCTGTCGCAACTCGTCGAGCGCTGCCGCGCGGCGAAGGAGCGGCTGCTCGGCGACGACGCACCCGCGTCCGTCACCGTCACGCTGCTCGGCGCGGGCAGCAAGCTGGTGGGCGGCGCGCGCTCGGCCGAGCTGACCCGGCAGGAAGTCGAGCAGATCGTCGTCGACGGGTTCTTTCCGCAGGTCGACGCCGACGAATTGCCGCGCCGGGCGCGCGCGGCGATCGTCGAATTCGGCTTGCCGTATGCGAGCGACGCGGCCATTACGCGCCACGTCGCCGCGTTCCTGAAGCGTCATGCGGAAGGCCCGCTGCCCGACGCGCTGCTGCTCAACGGCGGCGTGTTCCGCGCGGATGCGCTCGCCGGCCGTCTCGCGCAGACGCTCGGCGCGTGGCGTGGCGCGCCGCTCGACGTGCTGCACAACGCGCACCCGGACGTGGCCGTCGCGCGCGGCGCGGTGGCCTACGGGCTCGCGCGCGCCGGGCATGCGCCGCGCATCGGCGGCGGCTCCGCGCGCAGCTATTTCCTCGTGCTCGACGATGGCGAAGGCAACGCAGCCGCACGCGGCGTCTGCCTGCTGCCGCGCGGCGCGGAAGAGGGCCGCGAGATCCGGCTCGACGATCGCACGTTCGCGCTGCAGCTTGGGCAGCCGGTGCGCTTCCACCTCGTATCGACCGTGGCCGACACGAAGTATCAACCCGGCGATCTCGTCGATCTCGACGGTGGCGATTTCGTGCGGCTGCCGCCGATCGCGACGGTCGTCGACGCGAAGGCGGGCGGCGACGCGCGCGAAACGCCGGTGACGCTCACCGCGTCGCTGACCGAGGTCGGCACGCTCGAAATGCACTGCATCGCGATCGACGATTCGTCGCGCCGCTGGCGGCTCGAATTCCAGTTGCGCGGCGACGCGCCGGTGCACGGCGACGCGGCCGCGCCCACGCGGCATCCAAGGCTCGACCAGGCGATCGAGCTGATCGAGCGCTCGTTCGGCAGCAAGGCCGCGGGCGTGACGCCGAAAGACACGCGCCGGTTGCGCGCGCAACTCGAGCAGGTGCTCGGCGCGCGCGAAGAGTGGGACGTCGCGCTCGCACGCGAACTGTTCGACGCATTGCTCGCGCGGGCGCGGCGGCGGCGCCGCTCGGCCGATCACGAGCGCGCGTGGCTGAATCTCGCCGGGTATTGCCTGCGTCCGGGTTTCGGCCATCCGCTCGACGCGTGGCGCATCGAGCAACTGTGGCCGCTGTTCGACGACGGCATTCAATACGTGACCGACGCGCAGGTGTGGTCCGAGTGGTGGACGCTGTGGCGGCGCGTGGCCGGCGGGCTCGACGACGATGCGCAGGCGCAGGTGCGCGATGCGATCGCGTTCCTCGAACCGTCCGACGACAAGCGGCGCAAGCTGCCGTTCGATCCGGCCAAGGTCGGGCCGGCCGACATGACGCGGTTGTCCGCGTCGCTCGAACGGCTGCCGGTCGAGCGCAAGGTCGAACTGGCCGAGCGCCTGATCGCGCAACTGCAGAAGCCGGCCGAACGCACGCTGTGCGCGTGGGCGCTCGGGCGGATCGGCGCGCGCCGGCCGTTCTACGGCAGCGCGCACGGCGTCGTACCGGCGGAAATCGTCATCGGCTGGCTCGATGCGCTGTTCGCGCTCGACTGGAAGCAGGTCGAGCCGGCTGCGTTCGCGGCTGCGCAGATTGCGCGAATGACGGGCGACCGCTCGCGCGATCTGCCGGACGACACGCGCGAGGCGGTGATCAAGCGCCTGTCGGCCGCGAATGCATCGACGGCGTGGATCGACATGGTGCGTGAAGCGATCGCGTTCGACGAAGCCGATACGGTGCGCGTGTTCGGCGAAACGCTGCCGGCCGGGTTGAAACTGCTGGGCGATTGATGGCAGTACAGGATGCTTCGATCTCGTTCGCAGATCGAAGCATCCTGTCGCGGTCGCGCCAACCATGGCGCGCCCGCGACGCCCGCTCCATTCAGGCGTGCGATACCGACGCCGCTTCGCGCCGTTTTTCCATTGATTCGAATTTCGCGCCCTCCTGCGCCGCCGCCGAGCGCCGCGCGAGATGAATCCCCGCGAGCATGCAGCGCACCGACCGTTGACGCACAAGGCGCGACGCGGGCCGGTTCCGCGCCACGTTCTCCCGTGCGGTCAGGCGCCGGCCGCCGGCTCCGGAAACACCGGCTCGCCAAGCGTCAGCATCAGCCGGTTCGCCCACGCGAAGATCGCGATCGCGTGCGACAGGTCGAGCATTTCCTCATGCGTCAGCCCTTCGGCTTCGAGCACGGCGATGTCGTTCTCGTCGATCGCGTCGGGCCGTTCGGACAGCGCGATCGCATAGCGGACGATCGCGCGTTCGCGTGCCGTGGTGCCGGCCGTCGCCGGGTCGTCGAACACCTGTTCGATCGCATCGGTGCGTTTCGCGAGTTGCGCGAAGCGCTGCGCATGCACCGACGCGCAATACACGCAGCCGTTCACGCGCGATACCGCCGTGCTCGCCAGTTCGCGCTCCGCGCGCGACAGCCCGCCGGGGCCGTACATGATCGCGTTGAACACGCCCGAGCGCTGCCGCAGGATGTCCGGCAGGTGGACGAGCAGCAGGTAATAGTCGGACGTCTTCGCTTGCGGGTGGCTCGCTTCGAGCACCGCGAGCTGATCGGGCGTCGCCGCATCGAGCGAGACCGTGTCGAGCCACGCGCGCCAGCCGAGCGTGTCGGAGGTGAAGCCGTGGGTCGCAGTCGTCATGCGGCCTCCTGTGCGGCGCGTGCCTGAAGCGCCCGCGCGGCCGCGGCGACGCGCAATTGATACGCGACGAACGCGACGAGCTGCGACAGCGCGACGATCGCGGGCGTCGTGAGCCCGGCCGATTTCAACGTGTCGAGATCGGATGCGCGCGCATCGACCGGCGCGTGCGTCAGGCGCTTCGCGTGCAGCAGGATCGCGCCGAGGCGGCGAGGCAGCGCGTCGAACGCGTCGGCATCTGCGTGCTCGATGTCGTCGGGCGTGCCGCCTGCGTCGAGCAGACGGGCGCGATAGATGTCGGCCAGCGCGTGCGCATTCGACTGCCGCGCGACATACCGTGCCGCATGCAGCCGCTCGATCAGCGAAAGATCGGGCAGCGCGGGATCGAACAGCGCGGCTTCGCTCAGTTGCGTATGCAACAGCACCTTGTCGCGCGCGCGGCGCAGCGCGGCGACGGCGTCGCCTGCGCGCAGGCCGGCTGCCGCGTCGATCGTGTCCGGCCCGGCGGCCGGCGTGATGGAGTCAGTCATCGTTTCGGTTTCCCTTCGTCGTCAAAGTGATCGATGGCGTCGGCGTCGCGCCATTCGTCGCCTTGCAGTTCGGCATTCGCGTACGCGACGAGCGCATCGTAGTGGCGGTCGCGATCGGCATCGAACAGCCGGCTCGCAATGCCGCGCGCGAGCCGCTGCGCGCCCGCGCTGATCGCCGGGATATCGCCGGACAGCTTGCCGTGGCTCAGGCTCGCCGCATGGTTGAAGCAATGGATGCGCGTGACGGCCGGGCACGCGCCGCGCTCGCGCTCCTGGAACGCGAACGCGGGGCCGAGATCGGGCGACTCGGCGAGCTCGTCGAGCCACAGCGCCGGCTCCGGCCGATACCGATCCTTCCAGCGCCGCACGTGCGCGCCGAACGACGCGAATTCCTCGCGCGTCGTCCAGTCCGAATGAAAGCCCGTCGCGAAGATCAGGAAGTCGACCGTGTAGCGTCCGCGCGGCGTCGTCACCTCGAGGCCGTCCGCGTGGTCGGCGAGCATTTCGATCGGGCTGCCCGCATGGAAATGCGCATGGTCGTGGCGCGATACGCGCAGCACGCTGTCGCGCGGCGGCGGCGTCTGCGACGTCAGCGCGTAGTGCATGAAACGCCACTTCGTCGCATCGTCGAGATCGGCGTAGCCGTGCACGAGGCCCGGGCTGCCGATGCCGGTCAGCTTGTTGATGCGCGGAATGTCCGCGCGACGGAAGAACAGGTCGACGCGCGCGGCGCCCGCTTCGAGCGCGGTGCCCGCGTTGTCGAACGCGGACGCGCCCGCGCCGACCACGCCGACGCGCTTGCCCGCGAGCGCGGCGAAATCGATCGGCTCGGACGAATGGGCCCAGCGCGCGCGCGGCGCGCGCCGCGCGACGGGCGGCACGTACGGGCCGCCGAGGCCGTCGCGGCCGGTCGCGAGCACGACGTGCCGCGCGAGCAGCGTGTGCGCTTCGCCGTTGCCGCGCACGTCGAGCGCGAGCAGCCCGTCGTCGCGCGGGCGCAGCGCGACGAGCGTCGTGTCGTTGCGCACCGGCAGGTCGAGCACGCGCCGATACCAGCGCAGGTAGTCCATCCATTGCGGGC
The DNA here is from genome assembly GCF_020419985.1 of Burkholderia sp. AU32262. Lineage (NCBI taxonomy): Bacteria > Pseudomonadati > Pseudomonadota > Betaproteobacteria > Burkholderiales > Burkholderiaceae > Burkholderia > Burkholderia sp. AU32262. The sequence goes on along the minus strand of NZ_JAIZRS010000002.1, from coordinate 166,868 downwards.
GCGGAATCTTGTACAGCGCGTCCCACGCGTCGCGGCCGTATTGCGCTTCGAACCACGCGCGGAACGTCAGCGCGGGCAGGCCGAGTGCGGGGCCCGCAAGCTGCTTCGGCGAACGCAGCGTCTCCATCCGCGCGAACGTGACCCACGGGCCTTCGTAGCCGGCCGGCGCGCGGTCGATCACGCACTGGTTGTCGATGCCGAGCAGGCGCAGCTCGGCCGATGCCGCGAGCCCGGCCATGCCGCCGCCGACGATCGCGACGTCGAGCACGCGCGCGCCGTCCGCTTCGCGCGGCGGCACCCACGACGGCGCGGGCAGGTCGAGCCAGCGCAGGTCCTGCGCGAGCCGCGCCTCGAGTGCGTCGAGCGGGGGCGTCATGCGGCCTCCGGGCGCACGCGGCGGGTACGTGCCGGGCGAGGCGCGCGCGTCGCGCGGTCGGCCCGCAGCCGGTCGCCGCGCAGCAGCGCATCGTGCGCGGCGGCATCGTGAAAGGTCACGTCGTCGAGCAGCGCGCGCGTCGTGCGATGCAGCGCGTCGAGCAGTGCGTCGACGGCCGCCGTGCGCGCCTTGCCGGCCGGCGTCGCGACGCCGAACGCGAACGGGATGTCGACGTCGAGCGCGCGCGCGACGACACCGTCCACCGGCAGCGCGACGCCCGTGGCCGGATCGACGATGCCGACCCCGATGCCCGCGCGCGCGGCCATCACCGCATTCAGCGACGCGTTGGTTTCGATGAACACGTGCGCATCGACACGCGCGGCCGCGAACGCCGCGTCGATCCGCTGGCGCAGCCGGTGCCGGTTCGCGACCGTCACGATGCGGCGCCGCGCGAGGTCGCGCAGCGCGATGCGCGGTTTCGCCGCGAGCGGATCGTCGGCCGGCAGCACGGCGACGCACGGCGTTTGCGCGATCCAGTGCACGTCGAGCCCGGCATGCGCCATCGGCAGCGTGACGACGCCGACATCGGCCGTGCCGGCCAGCACCTCGTGCACGACGTGCTCGGCCGATTCGCTGCGCAACTGATAGTGCGGCGCATGCGCGTCGTCGGGCAGCGCGGCGAGCGCGGCCGGCACGAGCGTGGCCGCGAGCGACGGCGTGGCCGCGATGCGCACGGGTTCGGCCGTTTCGTCGCCGAGTGCGCGTGCGCGCGCCTCGATCGCGCGCAGGCCGACCAGCGAGCGCTCGACTTCCTCGTACAGCAGGAATGCGCGCCGCGTCGGCGTGACGCGCGGGCCGTGCCGGTCGAACAGCGCGTAGCCGAGATCGGCTTCGAGTTCCTGGATCTGCCGCGTGACGGCCGGCTGCGAGCGGCCGAGCAGCTCGCCCGCGCCGGTGACGCTGCCGGCCGACATGACTGCGGAAAAGGCTTCGAGTTGATGCAACTCCATGACGCGTTCCGATGATGCGATTTGCGCATTGTAGGAGTGCGAGCATGCACGATTCATATAATGATTTTTGCTATCGACAGCGGGAAAACTGCGAAGGGCGTGACGGCCGCGGCGGCCCATCGTGCGTGCATTCGCACCGGTGGTGCACGGTGCGCCGAACGAAACGCCAATCGAATCAACGTGATGCGATGCACGCCGGCATGTCGATCGATGCGGCGGGTATCGGCGGCCGTTCGCGCTCGTCATCGGCTTCGCGCCGCATGCGATATCGATATGCGCAAAACTTCGTTGGATCGTCCTGAACCGGATGGTTACATGCCCTCACTCTTTTCGACTGACTGAAGCTGGGGGACGCATGAAGGTTTCGGGGAACGACGCGCGCGGCGCATGGCGGCGCGTGCTGGGCACGGTGGCGGCGCTCGCCGCCGCATGGGGCTTGTCGACGGGCGGCGCGCTCGCGGCCGGCGTGTCGGGCGAGCCGGTGGTGATCGGCGTGAGCGGGCCGCTGACGGGCCAGGACGCGCAATACGGCGAGCAGTGGAAGCGCGGCTTCGATCTCGCGCTCGACGAGATCAACGGCAGCGGCGGCATTCACGGCCGGCCGCTCGCGATCGACTTCCAGGACAGCCGCAGCGACCCGCGCCAGGCGGTGGCGATCGCGCAGAAGTTCGTCGCCGATCCGCGCATCGCGATCGAGCTCGGCGATTTTTCCAGCGCGACGTCGATGGCCGCATCGCCGATCTACCAGCGCGGGCAACTGGTGCAGTTCGGCTTCACGAATTCGCATCCGGATTTCACGAAGGGCGGCGATTATCTGTGGAGCACCGCGCTGAGCCAGGCCGAGGAGCAGCCGCTACTCGCCCGCTACGCGGTGAAGGAACTCGGCTTCAAGCGGATCGCGGTGCTGTACCTGAACACCGACTGGGGCCGCACCAGCAAGGACATCTTCGCGAAGGCGGTGACGGGGCTCGGCGCGCAGGTCGTCGCGGCCGAAGGCTACCAGCCGGCGGAGAAGGATTTCCGCTCGACGCTCGTGCGGATCGGCGCATCGAAGCCCGATTCGATCGTGCTGATTTCCTACTACGCTGACGGCGCGCAGATCGTGCGCCAGGCACGCACGTCGGGCGTCGCGCTGCCGATCGCGGCGGTGGGCTCCGTGTATTCGCCGAAGTTCCTCGAACTGGGCGGCACGGCCGTCGAAGGCGTCTATACGGAATCGAACTTCTTCCCGGCCGAGCCGCGCCCCGAGGTGCAGGCGTTCGTGCAGCGCTATCGCGCGAAATTCCACGCCGATCCCGATTCGTTCGTCGCGCGGGCGTACGATGCGCTGATCCTGTCGGCGGAAGTACTGCGCCGCTACGGCACGACGCGCCAGGCCGCGCACGACGGCTTCGCGAAGATCAGCGACGTGCCGAGCGTGATCTTCGGCAAGGTGCGTTTCGATCCGCAGACGCGCCGCGTCGCGGGCGCGCGCACCGTGTACCTGGTCGTGAAGCAGGGGCAGTGGGCGCTGTGGGACGGCGCGAAGCCGCAGCTCGCGGCGCGCTGAACCCGACATGAACCGCCTGCACCTGACGGACGCATCGTGATGGCTTCCTGGCTCGACTACACGCTCAACGGCCTCATCGTCGGCAACATCTACGCGCTGCTCGCGGTCGGGCTCGCGCTGATCTTCGGCGTGTCGCACCTGATCAACTTCGCGCACGGCTCGGTGTACATGGTCGGCGCGTTCATCGGCTGGCTGTGCCTGACGCGCTTCGGGCTGCCGCTGCCGGCCGCGCTCGCGGCGGTCGTCGTCGGCTGCGGTGCGCTCGGCATCGCGATCGAGCGGATCGGGCTGCGGCCGCTGCGCCATGCCGCGCGCATCGCGCCGCTGCTCGCGACGATCGGCATCAGCTTCATCCTCGATCAGCTCGCGCAGCTCGCGTTCGGCGCGGACCCGCGCGCGGTGCCGACGCCGCTGCCCGACTGGCACCTGCGGATCGCCGGTGCGACGCTCGGCTCGCTCGACCTGCTGATCGCGGGCATCGGCATCGCGGCGGCCGCGCTGCTGTACGGCTTCCTGCGCTTCACGCGGCTCGGCTGGGCCGTGCGGGCGACCGCGCAGGATCGCGACGCGGCGTTGCAGATGGGCGTCGACGTCGATCGCGTGAACCAGACCGTATTCGCGATCGCGTGCGCACTCGGCGGCGTGAGCGGGCTGCTGGTCGGCATGTACTACAACAGCATCGATCCGGCAATGGGCTTTCAGGCGACGCTGAAGGGCGTCGTCGCGCTGCTGATCGGCGGGCTCGGCAACGTGCCCGGCGCGATCGCCGGCAGCCTGCTGCTCGGTCTCGTCGAAAGCTACGGCGTCGCGCTGTTCGGCACCAGCTACCGCGACCTGTTCGCGTTCGGGCTGCTGATCGTGTTCCTCGTGTGGCGGCCGAACGGCTTGTTCAGCGCGAACCGCGCGTTGCCGCCCGAGCCGATGACGGGCACCTTCCTCGCCGCCGCGAAAGCCGTGCGCGTGCCGCGCCCCGTACTCGTCGCGCTGATCGCGGCGGCGGCCGTGCTGCCGTGGCTCGGTGCATCGCCTTACGTGCTGCAGACGCTGACCAACGCGTGGCTGTACGGGCTGCTCGCGCTGAGCCTCACGCTCGTCGCGGGCACGGTCGGGCAGATCTCGCTTGGCCACGCCGCGCTGCTCGTGATCGGTGCGTATGCGTCGGCGCTGCTGTCGTCGGATCTCGGCTGGTCGCCGGCCGTGACGATTCCGTGCGCGGGTGTGATCACCGCCGTGCTCGGCACGCTGCTCGTCTATCCGGCGTTCCGGCTGCGTGGGCACTACATGTCGATCGCGACGCTCGGCATCGGCGAAGTGGTGAGCCTCGTGATCCTGAACTGGGATGGCCTCACGCGCGGCCCGCTCGGCATCACCGGCATCGCGCCGCTGCCGTGGGCGACGACCGCGCGCGCCGCGTACTGGTTCACGTTCGCGGTGCTCGTCGTGTTCGCGCTCGTGCAGGTGCGGCTGCTGCGCTCGCATCTGGGCCGCACGCTGCGCGCGGTGCGCGAGGACGACGTCGCCGCGCGCGCGCACGGCATCGCGCCGAACCGCTACAAGGCGATCGCGTTCGCGGTCGGCGGCGTCGCGGCGGGCGTGAGCGGCGGGATCGCCGCGCATCTGTACAGCTACATCAATCACCAGACCTTCGACTCGCAGGTGTCGATCCTCGCGCTGACGATGGTGATCCTCGGCGGGCTCGGCAACGTGCTCGGCGGTATCGTCGGCGCGATCGCGCTGATCGGGCTGCCCGAGCTGTTCCGCTGGGCGGCCGATTACCGGATGCTGATCTACGGCCTCGTGCTGCTGCTGCTCGTTCGTTTCCGGCCACAGGGCCTGCTCGGCACGGTGTGAGGAGGAATGCGATGACGACGACTCGACCCCTGCTCGACGTGCAGGGCCTGACGCGCCGCTTCGACGGCGTGACCGCGCTCGACGGCGCGAGCCTGACGCTCGCCGACGGCGAACTGCTCAGCGTGATCGGCCCGAACGGCGCGGGCAAATCGACGCTGTTCAACCTGATCGCGGGCGCCGACCGGCCCGATGCCGGCCGCGTGACGTTCGACGGCCGCGACATCACCGGCACCGCGCCCGAACGGCTCGCGGCGCTCGGCATCGCGCGCACGTTCCAGCATGGCCGCGTGTTCGGCAACCTGAGCGTGCTCGACAACGTGCTGATCGGCGCACATGCGCGGCTGCGTGCGGCGCGGCCGGGCTGGTCGGCGCTCGGCGCGGCGGCCGAAGTGCTGCGCGCGCTCGTGCGGCCCGCGTCGGTGCGGCGCGAGGAAGCCGCTTTGCGTGAAGAAGCGCGCGACATCATTGCCGGCTTCGGCGAACGGCTTACGCCGCGCATCGATCATCCGGCGCACAGCCTGTCGTACGCGAACCGACGGCGCGTGGAGATCGGTCGCGCGCTCGCGCTGCATCCGCGCTTGCTATTGCTCGACGAGCCGACGGCCGGGATGAACGAGACGGAGACGGCCGAGATGCTCCAACTGATCCAGTCGCTGAAGGTACGCGGACTGACGATCCTGCTGATCGAGCACAAGCTCGAACTCGTGATGCGCGTGTCCGACCGCGTGATGGTGCTCGACAACGGCGTGAAGATCGCCGAAGGCGCGCCGCGCGACGTGCGGCACGATCCGCGCGTGATCGAGGCCTATCTCGGTCGCCGCCAGGCGGGCGGTGCGCCGGCGGACCATACCACGCAGGCGGCCGCATGACCGTGCAATCTTCCGTGCCTGATACGACCATGACCGACGCGCTGCTGAAACTCGAACACCTCGACACGTTCTACGGGCCCGTGCAGGTGCACTTCGACGTGAACTTCGAAGTCGCCCGTGGGCAGATCGTCAGCCTGCTCGGCGGCAACGCGAGCGGCAAGTCGACGACGATGAAGCTGATTCTCGGGCTGATGCGTCCGCGCCGCGGCGTCGTGCGTTTCGACGGCGACGACGTGACCGCGCTCGCGACGCCGCAGCGCGTGCGGCGCGGGATCGCGGCCGTGCCCGAAGCGCGGCGGCTGTTCGGCGACATGAGCGTGCGCGAGAACCTGCTGATGGGCGCGTACACGCGCGGCGATCGTGCGGCGGTGGCCGACGACTATGAGCGCGTGCTGGACCTGTTTCCGCGTGTGCGAGAGCGATTGACGCAACGTGCGGGCACGTTGTCGGGCGGCGAGCAGCAGATGCTTGCGATGGCGCGCGCACTGATGGCGCGGCCGAAACTGATCTGCATGGATGAGCCGACGATGGGGCTGTCGCCGCTCTACGTCGACAAGGTGCTCGAACTGATCGACGCGATCAACAAGCAAGGGGTGACGGTGTTCATGGTCGAGCAGAACGCGAGCCTCGCGCTGGAAATCGCGCACTACGGGTACGTGCTGCAGACCGGGCGTGTGGTGCTGGAAGGGCCCGCGAAAACGCTGCTCGACGACGAGCGCGTGCGCAATGCGTATCTCGGTGGGGAGGCGGTGGCGGCGTAGGGCGTTTCATCGCCCGGCATTCGGCGGGTTCGCGTCGTCGACCTTGCCGTGCAGCCGTCGGTCGGGTGCTGTCCGATGCAAGTGAACCGCGTAGGTATCCCAAGGGAGTTCGATATCCTGTGCCGTGAGCGCGGCCGCCTGAATCATCAATCTGCCCGCTTCGCCGCGATGATAGCCGCCGTGCGTGACAACATGGGTCAGCATCTCTTCGCGCATGAGCTGCCCTGAAAAATCGTCACCGATACCGAAATTCACGGTAGATTGACGATCTCCTGATCTCGAACGACACGGGGTTGCCGCGCCATGTTGACCTATTCCATCCAGAGAGTCGGCTACGATTTCAATCAGCTCGATCAGCAGGGCGCGACCGACTACGCGTCGTTCGTTCATGCGTTCGAGGCGTTTCCTTGGGCGGCCCAGCACATCGAATGGAACGAGACGCAGGACGGCCCGCTACCGGCGCTCGTGTTGCAGCATGCCGACGATCAGCGCGAGCTGTGGGTGACGGCATTGACGGATGCGCATTCTGACGGCTTCCAGCTGAATGCGGTGTCCATGCGGATGAAGAAGGGGCTCTTCGGCATCGGCAAGGGCAAGCTGGAGCAGCACGTCGAGACGATCGACGTGAGGAAGCGCGTGGACGTCGATACGTTGTGCCGGTTGTTCTGCGACCGCCAGTATGACGAACTGGACCAACTGGTGGCGCGGCATGCGCGGCGAAACGCCGACGACGGTCGGGACAGCGACGGCTGAACGCGTGTCGCCCGGTGGCGTTCAACCGAGCGTGCCTGCGCCGGATGCCGTTGCCTAAGTGTCGCTTGCGTGCGCCGTCACCGCACGCGGAAACGTCAACACCACCGCGAACCCGCCCACCTCGGGAAATGCGAACCCCACGCGCCCGCCGTGCGCCTTCATCACTTCCTGCACGATCGCGAGCCCGAGGCCCGACCCCGTGCGCCGCTCGCTGCCGTCCGGCGCAATCCGCACGAACGGCTGCAACGCCGCGTCCCAGTGCTCGCGCGGTATCCCGCGCCCGTTGTCGGTGACGGTCAGCGTCACCGCCTGATCCGCGTTACCCATGGTCGCGACCGACACGACGATGTCGTCCGCATGGCCGTGCAGCAGCGCGTTGTGCAGCACGTTCGACAGCGCTTCCTGAAGACTGATCGCATCGCCGTCGATCCACGCATGCGGCGCGTCGCTCGCGAACGCAACGGCCACGTCGCGTTCGCCGGCGAGCGGAATCGTGCGGCCCAGCACTTCTTTCGCGAGCGCGACGAGGTCGACCGGTTGCAGCGGCACGGCCTCGGTGCGATGAATCACCATCGCATGATTGAGCAACTGCCCGGTGAGCCGGCCGACGTCCGACGAGGTCGCACGCAACGCATCGAGCCGCGCCGCGTGACGCGCGGGATCGGATTCGCCGTCGAGCAGCTCGATCTGCGCGTCGAGCCGCGCGAGCGGCGTGCGCATCTGGTGCGCGGCGTCGGCGATGAAGCGTTGCATCGCGTTGATCCGCTCGGCGAGCCGCCGCATCAACCCGTTGATCGACCCGATGATCGCGTCGATCTCGCTCGGCGTATCGACGGCCACGGGCCGCAGGTCGGCCGGGTCGCGTGCGGCGATGATCGCGCCGATCCGCGCGAGCGGGCGCAGGCCGCGCCGGATCGCGAGGCCGCTCGCACCGATCGCGAGCACGCTCATCAGCAGGATCAGCGTCCATACCTTGATGCTCATGTCGTTCGTCAGTTGCTGGCGCGCGTTGGTGGTCTGCGCAACCGTCACGAGCGCCCAGCCCGGCGTGCTTTCCTCCGGCATGTAGCGTGCGATCGTCGCGGTGCGGACCTGATGCCCCTGGTAGACGGCGTTCGCGAACGCGGGGCCCTGCTTCGCGGCGGCGAGTGTCGCGGGGCTCGCGAGATCGTGATAGCCGGCCACGACGACGCCGCGCGAATCGACCACCTTGTAGTAGACGAGGTCGTAGCGCGACAGCGTCGACAGCGCGGCGACCGGCGGATTCAGCGCGAGCACGCCGCCTTGCACGTAGAGGTTTTCCGCGACCTGGATCGACGCGCCCGCCAGCAACTGGTCGTACGCGCGTTCGGCCGCGACGCCCGCGTAGTAGCGCGCGATCGCCGCGAGCGCGAGCGCGCCGGTCGCGACGACGAGCGCGATGAACAGCAGCGTGCGCCCGAACAGCGTCCTCGGGAACCAGTCAGTGCGCGGCAATCTGATACCCCATCCCGCGTGCGGTGCGGATCTCGACCGAGCTGCCCTGCAGCTTCCTGCGCACGCGCGTCACGTATTGCTCGACCGCGTTCGCCGTGGGCTCGTTGCCGAAGCTGAACAACTGGTTCAGCAGTTCTTCCTTCGAGAAGATGCGCTGCGGACGGCTCGCGAGGATTTCGAGCAGCGCGAACTCCTGACGCGACAGCGACAGCGGCTGGCCGTCGAGTTCCGCGAGGCGGCTGCTGCGGTCGATCACGAGGCCGCCGAGCGTCAGCACGTCGTTCGCGTGGCCGCTGTTGCGGCGCAAGAGCGCCTGCACGCGCGCGTCGAGCTCGCGGTAGTCGAACGGCTTCACGAGGTAGTCGTCGGCGCCGAGGCCGAGGCCGCTCACGCGGTCGTCGATCGCCGAGCGCGCGGTGACGAGCAGCACGGGCGTCGTGCTGCCGGCCGCGCGCAGGTTGCGCAGCACCGTGAAGCCGTCCATGCCGGGCAGGTTCGCATCGAGCACGACGAGATCGAAGCGCTCGACGCGCAACAGCCCGTTCGCGGTCGAGCCGTCGGTTTCGAGATCGACGGCATGGCCGAGCCGCGTCAGGCGGCTGCGGATCGCCGCGCCGATTTCGGCATCGTCCTCCACGACGAGAATGCGCATGGTGCCGGTTGCAGGTAGGTGGATTAGGGGTTTTCCCGGGGACGGGATGTCAGCATTTTCTCAGACTCGCCCGATAACCTGTGTCGAGCCGGAAGCAGGATGCAAGGACGGCATTAATACCAGAAATATTCAAGGAGACGGCAACATGCAGCATGTCACGGGCACGACGAACGCGCGCCGCCGCGCCACGCCGGCCGGCGCGTCGCCGCTGGCCGTTCGCCGCGCGGCGGTGCGCGCATGACGACGTCGCCGCGCCGCCGCGCGTTGATCGCCGCCGGCCTCGGCGTGCTGGGCGCGCTCGGGGCCCCGGCGCTCGTGCGCGCGAAACCGCGCACGGTGCGGATCTCGAAAGGCTATGGCGTGCTGTACCTGCCGCTGCTCGTGATGGAGAAGCAGCGGCTGTTCGAGCGGCATGCGGCGCGCCACGGCGTGCGCGACTTCGCGGTCGAATGGGTGCTGCTCGACGGCGGCAATTCCGTCAACGACGCGATGATGGCCGGCACGCTCGATTTCGCGGGCGCCGGCGCGCCGGGGTTCATCGAGCTGTGGGCGCGGGCGCGCGGCATTCCGAATGTCGAGGTGATCGGCATCAGTGGGCTGTCGACCACGTCGCTGTCGCTGAACGCAAACCGGCCGGGTCTCGTGTCGCTGCGCGATTTCACGCCGTCCGACCGGATCGCGGTGCCGGGCATCCGCACGTCGCTGTCGGCGGTCGTGCTGCAGATGGTCGCGAGCCGGCAGCTCGGTCCCACGCATTTCGCGCAGCTCGATTCGATCACCGTGAACCTGCCGCATCCGCAGGCGATGCAGGCGCTGATCCGCCGCGAGAACGGCGTGACCGCGCACTTCACGTCGCCGCCGTTCTCGACGCTCGAATTGCGGCAGCCGGGCATCCATCGCGTGGTGAGCTCGGTCGACGTGCTCGGGCCGATGACGCTCGACGTCGTGTTCGCGCCGAAGCGGCTCGTCGATGCGGAGCCCGCGTTGGCCGCGGCGTTTCTCGGCGCGCTCGACGAAGCGAACCGCCTGATCGCGCAGGACCCGCGCGCGGCGGCCGCGCTCTATGCGGGGTCGTCCGGCGTCGGCGTGTCGCACGACGACGTGATGCGCATGCTGGCCGCGCCCGACACGCGCTTCTCGGTGCGGCCGAACCAGCTGATGGACTACGTCGAATTCCTGTACCTCGCCGGCACGATCAAGGCGAAGCCGCGCGCGTGGCACGAGATGTTCGCGCCGATGCTCGACGACTACCGGTCGGGTTGAGCCACGCGGGCCGCGAGCCGATTCCATTCATCGAACCACGTGGCGCCGGCGCGCTCGTTCCGTGCGGCGCCGATTCAACCCGCCGATTCAACCGATACGCAACCGATTCACGAAGGAGCCTGAAGTGAACGCTACCGACACCCTGGACCCCGCGTCCGCCGAAGAACAGCGCATCATGTCGAAGATGGCGCGGCGCCTGCTGCCCATCCTCGTCGTGATGTTCCTGATCGCGTTCATCGACCGGCAGAACGTCGGTTTCGCGAAACTGCAGATGGTGCACAGCCTCGGGATGACGGAAGCCGCGTTCGGGCTCGCGTCGTCGCTGTTCTTCATCGGCTACCTGCTGTTCGAGGTGCCGAGCACGCTCGCGCTGCATCGTTACGGCGCACGCGTGTGGCTCGCGCGGATCATGCTGACGTGGGGGCTCATCACGGTGCTGATGGGCTTCACCACGTCGATGCCCGCGTTCTGCTCGCTGCGCTTCCTGCTCGGCATCGCCGAGGCCGGCTTCTATCCGGGCGTGATCTACTACCTGACGCTGTGGTTCCCGCAGAGCTACCGCGCGAAGGTGCTCGGCATCTTCACGCTCGGCAGCGCGCTCGCGAACATGCTCGGCTCGCTGGTCGGCGGCGTGCTGCTGAGCCTGAACGGCGTGTGGGGGCTCGCGGGCTGGCAGTGGGTGTTCGTCGCGACGGGCATTCCGGCCGTGATCGTCGCGATCGTCGTGTTCCGCGTGCTGCCCGCGTCGTTCCGCGAAGCGCCGTTCCTCGACGAGCGCGAGAAGCAGATCGTCGCGGCCGCGCTGGAGCGCGAGAAGCCGGCGCAGGCCGAGCACGGGCAGCCGTGGAAGGCGCTGCTCGATCCGCGCGTGATGCTGTTCGCGGCAACCTACATGCTGATGTCGACGTCGCTGTACGGCGTCACGTACTGGCTGCCGACGCTCGTGAAATCGTTCGGCGTGTCGAGCACCACGAACGGCTTCCTGAGCATGCTGCCGTGGGCGCTCGCGGTGGTGCTGCTGGTGTGGCTGCCGGCGAAGCTGCGCCGCGCGAAGAGCATCCTGCGCACGATCGCGATCGTCGCGGCGCTCGGTGCGCTCGGCTTCCTGCTGAGCCTCGTGCTGCCGTCGACGCCGCTGCGCTTCATCGCGCTGGTGCTCGGCGGCGCGTGCATCCCGTTGCTGTATCCGTGCTTCTGGTCGATGCCGCCGCGTTACTTCACCGGCGCGCGGGCGGCCGCGAGCGTCGCGGCGATCAACTCGATCGGCAACCTCGGCGGCTTCTTCAGCCAGAACCTGATGCCGTTCGCGGGCAAGATGACGGGCACCGCGTTCGGGCCGATGATCGTGCCGATCGTGTGCCTCGCGCTGCTCGGCGTCGGCGCGCTGGTCGCTTGGACGCGCTCGGAGCGGGGGATGGTGGCGGCGCGGGCGTGAGCGTTCCGTCGACAGCTCGACTAGAACGAACGGTCGACTGTCGTCGATTCGGGCCGATGTGCTACCATGTATTACATATGTAATGCATGGAGGGTGCGATGAAAACGGCCACGATGCCCGCGCTGCGAGTCGATCCGCAGTTGCGCGAGGAAGCGGAATCAGTTCTTGCGGAAAACGAGACGCTGTCTGCGTTCATGGAGTCGGCGTTGCGTGATGGCATCGCTCGGCGACGCTTGCAGCGCGAGTTCGTCGCACGAGGTTTGGCGTCTCGCGACGAGGCGCGACGCACGGGCGAATACATCGATGCCGCCGACGTTCAGCGCGAGCTCGAGTCCATGCTGAAAGCGGCTCGTTCGAAGAAGGCGGCGGATTGAGTTACCAAGTCAGATATACGCGTGCGGCGCGCGAAGACTTGGTGCGACTGTATCGATATCTCGTCGAACGTGATGAGGAAGCGGCAGCGAGGGCGTTGGAAGCGATCGAACGAGGTGTGGCCATGTTGCGATTGTTTCCGTTTACCTGCCGCAAGCTGGATGCGAGCAATCCCTTCCTGCGTGAACTCATCGTTTCCTTCGGCACGTCGGGCTATGTGCTCCTGTTCGAGATCGAAAGTGCAGAACAAGTCACGGTCTTGGCCGTTCGGCATCAGCGCGAAGAGGACTACCACTGACCCCTCGCGGCAGCATCCCGCTACCGTTGCTTTGACCGCTCTAGCCTTTCGTCCGCAACGCGCCGGGTCCTTCATGCACAATCGCCGCATGCACGGACGCCACCGGAATATCCACCTCCACCGTCGTGCCTTCGCCGAGCGTCGTCGCGATCCGCAGCGTGCCGCCGACCAGATACGCGCGCTCGCGCAACCCCACCAGCCCGAACGAACTCGACTTGCGCGGCACCGCGGGATCGAACCCCGCGCCGTCGTCGCGTATCGTCAGCGCGATCGCTTCGCCGCCGCACACGAGCTCGACGGCCGCGTGCGTCGCGGCCGCGTGCCGCGCGACGTTCGCGAGCGCTTCCTGCGCGATGCGGAACACGGCCGTCGCATACGGCTCGTCGAGTTGCAGCTCGGGCGGCTCGACGTGCAGCGAACAGGCGATCCCGTGACGGTGCCGGAAATCCTCCACGAGCCATTGCATCGCCGCCGCGAAGCCGAGATCGTCGAGCATCAGCGGGCGCAGGTCGGACGCGATGCGGCGCGTCGCAGCCACCGCGCCGCGTGCGAGCGTATGCATCGCCGCGATCTTGCGTGCGAGCGACGCGTCGTCCTGCGGCACGCGGTCGATCAGCCATTCGAGGTCGTTCTTCAGCGCCGCGAGTGACTGCGCCAGTTCGTCGTGCAGTTCGCGCGCGATGCGGCGCTGCTCGGCTTCGCGCGCGCTGGCGCTGATCGCCGCGATCTCGCGCAGCTCCTCGCGCGATGCCTGCAGCGCCCGCTCGGCACGCACGCGCTCCTCGACTTCGCGCCGCAGGTCGCGGTTCGACGCGCTCAGTTGCGCGGTGCGCGCGGCGACGCGCTGTTCGAGCCGTTCGTTCGCGTCGTTCAACTGCGCGCTTTTCTGTGCGACGAGCAGATGCTGGTAGCGGGCGCCCGCCAGTGCGCGCACCGTCTGCGCATGCAGCCGGCCGTTTTCGAACAGCATCGCGAACAGCACGACGCCCGATGCAACGAGACCGTACGCGCGCCCCGCATAGAAACCGAGATCGAAGCGCCCGTGGTTCAGCATCGACGACAGCGCGATGTCGAACAGCCACGCGACGAGCACCGTCATCACCCACAGGTCGAGCACGGAATGGCGCCGCCGCTGCCGCCACATCAGCATCAGCGCGACCAGGTTCAACCCCCAGACGGCCGTGATCGCTTTCGTCATCGTCGCGGTCATCCGGTTGCCGCTCATGATGCGCGGCAGCAGGTCGTGGCCGGCGGTCGCGAGCAGCGTGAGCGCGACCGTCGCGCCGCCTGCGGCCGCGATGCAGAGGACGACCGGAATCGCCGCGCGACGCTGCGGGGCCGGGACCGCACGGCCGCGCGAGGTCGCGCGCAGCAGTGCGTACGCGGCGACCGACAGCGGAAAGCCACCATGCCAGAACAGGTACAGCCATGCGGTGGTCTGTTCGCCGGCGCCGAGCAGGCCGGTGGGCGCGAACAGGCCGGGGAAGGTCAGCATGTGCGTGCCGGCCATGAACGCCGTGAACAGGTAACCGCCCGCCAGCACGAGCAGCGGCTTCTCGCGCAGGATCGCGTACTGGCCGAGCAGCAGGCCGGCCGTCACCATGTCGTTGACGACGATCGCCGACTGGTACACGGGAATGAACGCCCAGCCCGGCGCGAGCGGGATCGCTGCGAACGGCGCGAGCGCGGCGAAGATCACGGCCGAGACGAGCACCGTCGCGAGCGCGAGCCGCCGCTCGCGTCGGCCAGGCGGCAGCGACGACATGAACAGGCGCGACGTATCCGGACCGTCGTCGTCCGACGGCGGCGGGGCGGGCGGGAGGGGGAAGGCGGCCGTCATGCGTCGTCGGTGCCGAGGTCGAGATCGTGGCGCACCGCGTAGCGGATCAGCGCGGCTTCGTGCGGCAGCGCCATCTTCTCGAGGATCCGCGTCTTGTACGTGCTGACCGTCTTCGCGCTCAGCGCGAGTTCGCACGCGATCTGCGTGACGGTCCGGCCCGTGACGATGCGGCGCATCACGTCGAGTTCGCGCGCGGACAGTCGCTCGTGCGGCAGGGCATGAGCCGGCGCCCGCAACGTGCGAGCGAGGCTTTCGGCCGCGGACGGGCTCACGTAGACGCCGCCCGCCGCCACCTTGCCGACGGCCTCGACGAGCTCGGCGGTCGCGCTGTCCTTCGTCAGATAGCCGATGGCGCCGGCCTTGAATGCGCGTGCCGCGTACTGCGTTTCCGCGTGCATCGTCAGCACGAGCGTGCGCAGCGACGGCGCCTGGCGCTTGACCAGCCGGATCAGCTCGATGCCGGTGGGGGCGGGCATCGACAGGTCGAGCAGCAGCACGTCGGCGGCGGCGCGCTCGGCCAGCGCGAGCGTGCCGGAGCCGTCGCTCGCCTCGCCGACGATCTCGAAACCGCCGGCCGTTTCCAGGATGTGACGCAGTCCGTCCCGCATGACTGCGTGATCGTCAGCCAGAATTACCCTGATCATCTTCCAGCGGTCCTCTTCGGGATGACGCCGCGCGCTGCTGTCGTTGCTGTCCGGGTGTTGCCGCGGCCGTTCTTCTGACCAATATATGCCCCCGAACCCGAAAACGGTACTCGTTCGCGAAATTTTCAGGATGGTGGGTCGCGAAATGCCCACCGACACGAAATAATTCACGCGGAATGGCACGGCCCCAGCCCGGGCGAATCAGGGTATTCCCGGAGGGATCGTGACGTCCGACGCGGCCCGGCGCGCCGTCGCCGCAACCGCCCCGCGAACCGTGCCGAATCGGGACTAAACTGGTGCGCGATGCCACTGCGCGAACCGGGGAGCCCGCGATGATCGACCTGGCCGATATCCTGCCGTCCGCGCTGCCCGCCGCGCTCGCCTGGGCCGAAGCCGAGGCGGCGAGCGGGCTCGCGCGGGGCGCGCCGCTGACGCCCGCGCAAGCCGACGATGCGCGCGCGGTGGGCGTCGTGCAGCCGGACCTCATTCGCGTGGTGGCGGTCGATCGCATGCCGTTTCCCGATACGCCAACGCTTGCCGAGATCGCCCGCGAGACCGGGCTGCTGTCGCCCGGGACGATCGGCCTCACGCTCGGTCATGCGGTGTACGTGCTGCGCGGGCACGACACGCGCCGCCTGCTGACCCATGAATTCCGTCACGTACATCAATACGAGGCCGCCGGCTCGATCGGCGCGTTTCTTGCGCGCTACCTGCGCGAGATCGCGACGGTCGGCTACCACGATGCGCCGCTCGAGGCCGACGCGCGGCAGCACGAGTTCGATTGAGCCGCAACCCTGCCTCCTGAACCCCGCCGGCGGCCCGAGCGTGTACATGTTGCGATGAACGTATCCAATGCCCCTGCCGGCCCGGCGTTCGCACACCGGGCCGCCCCGCTCGGGAGTGTGCGATGAGCGACACGATCCATGCGTGGATCGGCGCGATCGGCGCGCATCCGCTGCTCGTGCTGGCCATCGTATTCGTGGCCGCGTGCGCCGAGGCGATCGCGCTGATCGGCACGGTCGTGCCGGCCGGCGCCGTGATGTTCGCGGCCGGCGCGCTGATCGGCGCGGGCGCGCTCGATGCATGGGCGACGATCGGCGTCGCGGCCGTCGGCGCGGTGATCGGCGACGGGATCAGCTACGAACTCGGGCGACGTTACCGCGGGATGATCCGCAACGCATGGGTGCGCTTCGGCTACGCGAGCGCGTACGCGCGCGGCGAGGAATTCGTGTTGCGTCACGGCATGAAGAGCATCGTGCTCGCGCGCTTTCTCGCGCCGGTGCGGGCGGTGGTGCCGGTCGTCGTCGGCTGCGCGACGCTGCCGCGCCGGTCGTTCTATCCGGTCAACGTGATCTCGGCACTCGTGTGGGCGCCCGTGCACGTCGCGCCCGGCATTCTGTTCGGCGCATCGGCCGCACTGGCCGCGGCGATCAGCGTGCGGGTCGCCGCCATCCTGCTGGTCGTGGCCGCGCTGGTCGCGCTGGTATGGATCGGCGTGCGCGTCGCGCTGCGGCGCGGCTGGCCGCTGCTGCGCCGTGCGCTCGCCGACGCCGTGCACGCAGGCGCGCACCGCTGGCCGCGGGTTGGCGCGCGATTGCACGGCGCGATCGCCCGCTTGCGCGCGTTGCCGGGCGCGGTGCCCGTGCTCGCGCTGCTGTTCATCGGCTGCGTGTGGCTGTTCGCGGGAATCGTGCGGGACGTCGTCGCGAACGACCCGCTGATGCATGCGGACATCGCGCTGTACGCGTTCCTGCAGAACCTGCGCACGCCGCCCGTCGACGCCGCGATGAGCGCGCTCGCCGTGCTGCACGGGCACGACACAGGGCTGATCGTCGCGGCCGCATTTCTCGTCTGGCTGATGATCCATCGCTGCTGGCTGACGGCTGCATGGTGGCTCGCGACGGTCGGCGTCGCCGTCGTGCTCGTGCCGGTGTTCGGCGCAAGCGTGCCCGGCGCGACGCCGGCGAGCCTGCCGCCCGGCGCGCCGCACGTGCCGCTGCCCGATGCCGACGCCGCGTTCGCGATCCTCGCGAGCAGCGGCCTCGGCTGGGTGCTGACGCGCGACCGGCCCGCGCCGTGGCGCATTCCGGTCGTGACGGCGGTCGTGCTGTGGATCGTGCTCGGCGGTTTTGCGCGGCTGTACGTGGGCGATACCTGGTTGTCGGGTTTGCTGGGCGGCTGGAGCCTCGGGCTCGCGTGGTTCGCGTTGCTCGCCGGCGCCTACGCGTACTGGCGCGTGCGCGAACACGTGCAGCCGAGAGGCGCGCTCGTCGCGATGGTGGTCGTGCTCGCGACGGCCGGCGTATGGACGGTTCCCGCGCAATGGCAGATCGATCGCGCATCGCGCCCGAATGCCGGCGACGTGGTCGCGATGACGGTCGACCAGTGGCGGCGCGGCGGGTGGCAGCGCGTGCCGACGCGGCGCACCGAGATCGGCGGCGACCGCGAGGAGTATCTGCCGCTGCAATGGAGCGTGACGTCGGACACGCTCGACCGCCATCTCGCGCAGACCGGCTGGCAGCGTGCGACGCCTTGGTCGCCGGCCACCGCGCTGCGCTGGCTGTTGCCGCAGGCGCCGGCCGATGCGCTGCCGGTGCTGCCGCGCTATACGCATGGCGAAAGCACGCGGCGCGTGTTCGTCCGCGTCGATCCGGCCCACCCGGACAGCCGCTTCGTGCTGCGGCTCTGGCGTTATCCGTACGTGCTGCAGGACGCGCTCGGCATGCGCCCGCTGTGGTACGGCGCGCTGTATCGCGAGACGCTGCGCCGGCCGGCGCGGCTGATGACGTTCGTGCGCACGACGACGATCGACGATGCGGCGGCGATCGCGCAAGCTTTGGCGGTCGAGCCGACGATCGAGCATCGCCCGGCGGGGATGACGGCCGCGCCGGGCGAGATGCTGCTCGTATGGATGGTCAGGCCGTGAGCGGGCAGGCGTGACGTGCGCCCGTTACGCGTGCGACGGCTGTGCGGGAACGACGGACAGGCGCAGGCCGACGGTCTTGAGCACCGCGAGCAGGGTCTTCAGCGTCGGGTTGCCGTTCGGGGACAGCGTGCGATACAGCGATTCGCGGCTGATGCCGGCCTCGGCCGCGACCGCGCCGAGCCCGCCGTACGCTTCCGCGACCGTGCGCAGCGCGAGCAGGCCGGCCGCGCGGTTGTCGGGATCGTCGAGCGACTCCATTGCGACGCGCAGATAGGCCACCGCGAGTTCGCGGTCGGCGCCGAGCTCGGCGACTTCCGCGTCGTGGTGCGATACCGCACCTTTGAGCTTGTTCATGTTTGCCTCCGTTTCCAGTTCGACCAGTGTTCCGTCGCGCGCCTGATGTCGTCAGGTTGGCTACCCTTGTCGCCGCCGGACAACAGCGGGATCAGCGCACCGCCGTACCGGCCGAAGTACACGCGATAGCCGGCACCGACGTGGATGCGCAGTTCGATCACGCCTTCGCCGACCGGTTCGCAATCGCCGAAATTGCCGGTCTGCACGCGGCGCAGGCGTTCGCGAATCCGTGCCTGCGCAAGCTTGTCGCGCACGGCGTTCAGCCATTCGGTGAAAGGCTCGCGACCGTCGTCGCACTGATAGCGAAGCAGTTCGAACCTGAAAAGCATTGTAACTTATAAGCTACAAAAAAGGTGGCTGGAACGAGGCGGTCCGTATCGCGACGGCGCTGCGGCCGACACGCACGCGGCGTCTTCATGGCTCGAGGTTTCAGGCAGTGATGCCGGCTTCACGGACGAAGATCATTCTTTCATCCGGTTCGAGGCGTGGCGATTCGGCCGAATGGCCACGGTCGATGGTGTGATGAGGGGCGAGTCGTCGCCGAGCGGCTCGGCTTCAGCGGGCCGTCGAGTTTCTCGCAGGCGTTCAAGCGCTGGTACGGCGTGCCGCCGGGCGCGTATTGCAGCGCGGCGTTGCGCGCCGGCGAGCGTCGATGAATCGCGGTACGATCGCTGGCCTGCCTGCCGACATCACCCGCACGAGAGAACCCGCATGATCACGATCCGCCCGATGACCGACGACGATTTCGCACGCTTCTGGCCGACCTACCGCGCCATCGTCGCTGCTCAGGAAACCTACGCATTCGATCCGGAGCCGACGCCGGAAGCGGCGCGCGCACAGTGGCTCGACGCGCCGCTCTGCACGTGGATCGCCGAGGAGGACGGCGTGCTGCTCGGCTCGTACTACCTGAAGGCGAACGCGGCCGGGCCGGGCAAGCACGTGTGCAACTGCGGCTACATGGTGAGCGAGGCCGCGCGCGGACGCGGCGTCGCGCGCCTGATGTGCGAACACTCGCAGCAGGTCGCACGCGAGCGCGGTTTCCTCGCGATGCAGTTCAATTCGGTGGTCGCGACGAACGAGGTCGCGGTCGCGCTGTGGCAGAAGCTCGGGTTCGAGATCGTCGGCCGGCTGCCGCGCGCATACCGTCACGCGCGGCTCGGCTTCGTCGACTGCTTCGTGATGTTCAAATGGCTCGGCGACGCGGCGGCCGCCGAAGCCTGAGCCGGCAATCGCCGCCGCGTCAGACGGCGAACGCGCCGTCGAACACGATCCGCTCGTCGAGCGCGAGCGTGCCGCGCGCGAAGATCAGGTCGAGATGGTGGCTGCCGTTTTCGCCGCCGCCGAGCCCGAGATGCAGCCCGGGGTGGCGTTCCTCGAACCCTGCGTTGCGGCCGTACAGCCCGCGAATCCCGAGGTTCGTGCCGATGCCGAATTCCTCGATCCGCCGGTGATTCGCGTGCCGGTCGAGATAGGTCGAGAAATCGCGGCGGAAGCCTGCATCGTCGGTGTCGAAATCGACGATCGTGCTGTGCTCGACGTGCAGCGTCGCGAGCCGCTCGGCCACCTTGTACTTGATCGCGAACGGCACGGTGCCGAGAAACGTGCCGCTGAACACGACCGAGCCGTTCAGGTCGGTCACGTGCGTCGCGATCTCGCCGGGCACGACGTCGAGATTGCCCATGCCGTCCACGCTCGTCCATTTCTGGTCCGGCGCGAGCGAGCCCGTCAGCGTGTTGCCGGCTTCGTCGATGAAGCGGATCTGCGACGCGCGCGCGGCCGCCTCGATCAGCCGGCCGTTGCGTGCGGCGATGTCGTCGAGCGATTCGGCGAACGCCTCGTCGAGATGCGGGCCGTAATCCTTGAATAAAACCGATTTGCTCCAGTGCTCGACGATCGCGGGGCGGATCGCGGCGAGGAACGGCGGCCCGCTCGGAGAAGGCGTCGGCAGGCACGATGAGTCGTACAGCAGCACGAACAGGTCGGCGTCGCCGAGTGCGGCGGCGATGTCGGCGGGTGGGGTGCTTTCGAGGCAGAGGGTGGTCGCGTCAAGCGAATCGGGCAGGGCGGAAAAGGCGCGCAACGCGATGTCGCGATTGCGGGCGTCGTAGCCGACCAGCAGTTTTCCCGATTCGCCGCGTGCCAGCTTGTCGCGCAGCGCCGGGTGAAAACCGAGCGCGCGGTGCAGGTTCAGCATGCGTATCTCCGGAAGCGGCGGAAGGGCCGCGGCCCTTCCGCGAGAACGGGTGGCCCGCTCAGACCGGCCAGAGCGCGGTGCCGAACGGCACCACGGCGTCCTCGACCATCATGTCGACGGCCTCGGGGTGCGTGTCTTCCTGCATCCAGTCAAGCAATTCGATTTGCTGGGTTTCCTGCATGTCAATTCTCCTGTGGTGAACATGAGTGATTCAACATGAAAGCGCGGAAAAAACAATCCCGCTCCTCGTTCGATATTTTGTGAATGCCGGACGAGTGGCGTCGATATTAGTCGGATGAATTTACGAAAGCAATGCGTTGCAAGGTTTTTAGCGGAAGCGTGCTAAACAATGGCGTTTTCGGTTCAAATATTGGAAAAAACCGGATAAAACGACAGGCGGATCACGCATCTTTTTTTGGTGAATCGAATTCGGATCGCCGAAATGAATTCGATCATTTTTAATTTGGATTCAATTGCCGGAATTGCTGCGTTTCATGTCATTGAAGAAAGCCGCATGCGAGCGTCATCCGAGCAACGCCTTGCCGATCGCCTTCGTCGGCTCGGAGCGCAGCACCAGTGAAGTCGTGACCGCGCCGAAGCGGGCAATCGCATCGATGAGGGTTTCGAGTTGGCCCGGTGTCGGCACCAGCACCTTCAGCAGAAAGCAATCCTCGCCGGTCATGCGATGGACTTCGATCACATGCGGCATCTCGGCAAACGTGCGCAGCGCCGGCTTGATGTGCTCGTGGGTCGTTTTCAGCCGGATGATGGCCATCATGCCCAAGCCCAGTGCCGCCGGATCGATCCGTGCGCCGTAGCCGGCGATGATGCCGCGTTCTTCCAGCCGCTTCACGCGCTCCGACGTCGCGGGCTGCGACAGCCCGATACGCCTGCCCACTTCCGACAGCGGCGTCCGCGCGTTCTCCTGCAGCGCTTCGAGGATCGCAAGATCCAGGCGATCGAGTGCTTCGTCCGGCATGACGGTCCTCCAGTACCGTTGATTCATCGGCATTCTGGCTCAATAACCGATGACTTGCCATTCCATGCCGACCGGCGCACCGCCACACTGCCGGCTTTGCGTTGACGGAGGGCGTGATGGAGCAAGCGATCGTGATCGTGCCGGGTATCGGTAATTCGGGACCGGATCATTGGCAGAGCCACTGGGAGGCGGCGTTGCCCGGCGCCGCGCGCATCGCGCCGGCTTCGTGGGAGGCGCCCGACCTGGCCGACTGGACGGCGGCGCTGGACGCGGCCGTCGCGAATGCCGGGGCGCCGCCGCTCGTGGTTTGTCACTCGCTGGGTTGTCTGTTGTTCGCACATTGGCATGCCGCGTCGGCGCGCGCGGTGCGCGGCGCGTTTCTCGTGGCCGTGCCCGACCCGCAAGGGCCGCGCTTTCCGGTTGCCGCCGCCGCGTTCGCGAACCTGCCGAAGCGTTCGTTCGGGCGCGTGCCGGTGCTGGCGATCGCGAGCGCGGACGATCCTTACGATCCATCCGGGCGCGCGCTCGAATGGGCAACGGAACAGGGCGCGACGCCGCTTCTGCTCGGCGCACGCGGCCATCTGAACGCGGCGTCCGGGTTGGGCGGATGGTCGGAAGGGCGCGCCCTGCTTGCGGCGTTTGCGGCCGGACTCGGGCGGTAGTGCGGGTCAGCGCCGGCCGACCTTCGGCTTATTCCCGCCGTTGTGTCGGACAGAGGGGGGCGGGCGCCCCAGCCGTCGCGATTTTGCCGCGTGCGCGCGCCGGTTTCACGGCGGCTCCAGTATGATCGACCGATGGCGGCGGAAGCCCCGGAATCGAACAACGAAGGAGACACCCCCGATGCGTGCAGTGCCGCAACCGGAGCGTGCCGGCCGCTCGCGGCCGGACGCCGGCGCAACCGATCCCGGCCGCATGGCCGCATGGCGGCTCGCGATCGGCCTGTCGCTCGGCAGCGCGATCGCGCTTGGCCTCGCACGCTTTTCGTACGCGCTGCTGCTGCCGCCGATGAAGGCCGATCTCGGCTGGACGTTCGCGCAGGCCGGCGCGCTGAACACGGCGAACGCGGCCGGCTACCTGATCGGCGCGCTGGCATTCCCGCTGCTGTCGCGGCGCTGGCGCGCGGGCACGCTGCTCGCGGCCGGCTGCGCGTTGACCGCCGTGCTGATGGCCGCGGGCGGGCTCACGTCGGACATGCACGCGCTGCTGGCGCAGCGGCTGGCAACGGGTGTCGGCAGCGCATCGATCTTCATCAGCGGCGGCGTGCTGGCCGCGCGGCTCGCATCCGCGTCGCCGCGCGACGCGGGGCTGCTGCTCGGCCTTTATTACGGCGGCACGGGATGGGGCATCGTCGCGTCGTCTTTGCTCGTGCCGGCCACGCTCGTGCCGCGCATGCACAGCTGGCAACCCGCGTGGTTCGCGCTCGCGACGGCATGCGTGCTGTTCTCGGCGGTGGCCGTGTCGGCGGCACGCCGCATCGAGCAGGCACATGCGGCGCCGGTGAGGCAGGCCGACGCCGACGGCGCGAAACCGGCGGTGACCGCGAGCCCGGCCCGCTTCGCGCTCGCGCTGGCCGGCTACGGCCTGTTCGGCGTCGGCTATATCGGCTACATGACGTTCATCGTCGCGCTGCTGCGCGGCGCGGGGATGAGCGGCACGGTGGTCGCCGCGTTCTATGTGATGCTCGGGATCGCGACCGTCGTGTCCGCGCGGTTGTGGTCGGGGTTGCTCGACCGGATGCGCGGCGGCCAGGCGCTCGCCGTGCTCAACGCGCTGCTCGGCGTCGCGACGCTGATGCCCGCGCTGTTCGTGCATCCGGCTGCCGCGTTCGCGTCGGGCTTGCTGTTCGGCGCGACGTTCCTGTCGGCGGTCGCGTCGACGACGGCCTTCGTGCGGCACAACCTGCCGCCCGACGGCTGGGCGAAGGGCATCAGCGCGTTCACGACGGTCTTCGCATTCGGGCAGATCGCGGGGCCGGTCGCGATCGGGTGGGTGTCGGACAGCGCGGGCCTTGCGCGCGGGCTCGTGTATTCGGCGCTGACGCTGTTCGCGGGCGCCGCGCTCGCGGCCGGGCAGCGCGCGCTGTGCAGCACGTCCGCGTAGTCGCGCGAACGTCACCGCACGCACGCGGCGCGCGACACGCGATGAAATGCACGGCTGAAGTAGATGAGGCTGTCGCCGTCGTCGCGCACGCGAATCGACGTCGCCTCGATGAACATCACCGAGTGCGAGCCGACTTCCTTCATCTCGGCGATCGTGCCCTGCAGGCTCGCGAGCGCATCGCGCAGCACCGGCACGTCCTGTTCGCCGCGATCCCATACGGGCAACTGGAAGCGCTGTTCCATCGGCAGGTCGGTGAGCCCCGCGAAGTGTCGCGCGAGCAGTTCGTGCTCGGCCGGCAGCACGTTGATGCACACCTGACGGTTGCGCTCGAAGGTCGCGTGCATCGCGCTCGACCGGTTCAGGCACACGAGCAGCGTCGGCGGCGCATCGGTGACGGAACACACGGCGCTCGCGGTGATCCCGCAGCGGCCGTGCGGCCCCGCGGTGGTGATCACGTTGACGGCCGCACCGAGGTGGGCCATCGCCTGGCGGAAGGCCTTCTGCGCGTCGGTCGGCTCGACGCGCGGCGGTCGCTGGATATCGGTCGTGGAAGACATGGGCGCTCCTGATTGGACGAAAGCGGCGAACCGCGCGGCGCTGCGAGGGCAGCGCCGGATCGCCGACGATGACCCAAGCGTACGTCGCGAAAAGGCGGCCGACCATTCGCACGATTGACGATCGGGATGGCGTTCCTGCCAACGCGTCTAAAGGTTCTACCTAGACGCGCGCAGCCGCGCGCAAAAAAAGCCGCGATTGTGCGTTCGTGCGGCACGTCCAGGGGTTTGCAGCGGGTTTTCGGCTCGTTATGATGTGCCGCACACCCCCAGCGAACGACGCTTGCGCCACGCCGGCCACCGGCGTTGCGCGCCGCGCGTGCGATACCGATACCGATATTCAGCGAGACCCCCGCGATGACGTCACCCGCACCGATCGTATACATCGTCGACGACGACGGCGGCATGCGGACGTCGCTCGCGTGGCTGCTCGAATCGGTCGGCATCGCGTCCGAGGGATTCGCGAGCGCCGCCGATTTTCTCGCGCGCTTCGACGTGAACCTGCCTGCGTGCCTCGTGCTCGACGTGCGGATGCCGGAGAAAAGCGGCTTCGACGTGCAGGCCGAACTGAACGCGCGCGGCGCGACGCTGCCGGTGATCTTCGTCAGCGGGCACGGCGACATTCCGATGTCGGTGCGCGCGCTGCAGAACGGGGCGATCGATTTCGTCGAGAAGCCGTACAACTCGCAGCAGATGCTCGAGCGCGTGCAGCGTGCGTTGCGGCTCGCGCAGCAGCGGCATGCGGTGAGCCAGCGCCACCGTGAACTGCGCCAGCGGCTCGATGCGCTGACCGCGCGCGAGAAGGAAGTGCTGCGCGGCGTCGTGGACGGCAAGGGCAGCAAGCAGATCGCATCCGATCTGTCGATCAGCGTGAAGACGGTCGACGTGCATCGCGCGAGCATCAAGGAGAAGCTCGGCGCGACGTCGATCGCCGCGCTCGTGCGCGACGTGATGGTCGTGTGGGGCGACGACGGTGAGCCGTCGCGATGAGGTTCGGCGCGTTCAGCGCATGTACAGCCCGCCGTTGATGTCCCAGCATGCGCCGTTCGCGAAATGCGCGTCGCCCGACGCGAGCAATACGGCTGCATCCGCAACGAAAGCGGCCGACCCGAGCTTGCCGCCCGGCAGGCTCGCGAGCACCTGACGCAGCTTGTCGGGCGCGACGCTTTCGTACACGATCGGCAGATCGAGCGGGCCCGGCGAGATCGCGTTGACGGTCACGCCCTGCGCGGCGAGATCGCGCGCGAACACCTTGGTCAGCGTCAGCGTGCCGCCTTTCGCGGCCGCATAGTGCGCGCCCGTGGCCGAGCCGCCGTTCTGCCCGGCGAGCGACGCGATGTTGACGATGCGGCCCGCGCCGCGCCGCGCGAAATACTGGCCGAACACCTGGCAGCCGAACAGCACGCTGCGCAGGTTCACGTCGATTACCTGGTCGAACTGCTCGGCCGTGATCTCCATCGCCGGCACGACCTTCGATGCGCCCGCGTTGTTGACGAGCACGTCGATCGCGCCCCAGCGCGCGACGAGCACATCGCGCGCCGCTTCGAAATCGCGTTTCGACGTGACGTCGAGCGGCAGCGCGATCGCGCGTTCGCCGCCCGGATCGAGCTCGCGCGCATGCGCATGAACGGCATCGGCCGCGATGTCGGCCAGCGCGACGCGGTAGCCGGCCGCATGGAAGCGTTCGGCGATGACGGCGCCGAGCCCGCGCGCGGCGCCGGTGACGAGGACGACTCGGTCTGACATGGTGTGGTGTTCCGTGGTTCGTGGGCGCACGCCGGTGAAGGCGGCCCCTGCTTCGTGGTTCATGCGGCCAGCGCCGCTTCGAAGTGTGCCGCGATCGCGCAGACCCGTTCGTCCGCGCCCTTGCGCCCGACGATCTGCAAGCCGGCCTTCACCGGTGAATCGGCGAGCGGCAGCGGCAGGCTGAGCGCGGGATGGCCGCTCAGGTTGAACGGCCGGATCAGCGACGACATCGCGATCACCGATACGCCGTCGCGGGCCTGCTGCAGCGTGATCGGCAGCGCGGGCAGCGTCGGCAGCACCAGCACGTCCGCGTGTTCGAGCGCGGCATCGACCTGCGCGGCGAAGCGTGCGCGCACGGCCTCGGCTTCCTTCAATGCCGCAGGCGCGGTCGTTGCGGCCGCACGCAATCGTGCATCGAGATCGGCGCCGAGTTTGCCGGTCGCGACCAGATGGCCGAACGCGCGCGACGTTTCCGCGTTGATCACGGTGAGCCCCGCAGCGAACGCGGCCGGCATTGCATCGAGCACGACCGTGTGCGAGCGCAGGCCCGATGCGCGAACGGCCGCGTCGAGCGCGGCGGCGATCGCCGGATCGGCTTCCACGGCGAGTCGAGCGACCGTGCAGCCTTCAACGGAGGCCGTCGCCTGCGCACGATCGAAGCCCGGCGCGATCGCGGCCATCACCGCGACGAGCGTGCGGAGGTCGCGGGCGAACGGCCCGACGCAATCGAGCGTGGTTTCCGCGGGCGCGACGCCGCGCCGCGACACACGCCCGAACGTGGGCTTGAGCCCGGCCACGCCGCAGCAGGCGGCCGGCCCGCGAATCGAGCCGCCGGTATCGGTGCCGAGCGCCGCATCGACAGTGCGCAGCCCGACGAGCGACGCGGAGCCGCTCGACGAGCCGCCCGGAATGCGCGAGGCGTCCTGCGGATTGACGGGTGTGCCCGTGTAGTCGTTGATGCCGGTCATGCCGAACGCGAGCTCGTGCATGTTCGCCTTGCCGGCGATCTGCCAGCCGGCGTCGAGCAGCAGGCGGACCACGTCCGCGTGGCGTACGGCGGGCGGCGCGTCGGCGAGCGCGCGGCTCGCCGCGCGGGTCGGATGGCCAGCGACGTCGATCGTGTCCTTGATCGCGATCGTCGGGCCCGGGCCGCCGAGCGTGAAAGTGTCGATGAAGCCTGTCATGGTCGGTATCGTGCGAAAGCGGCGGGAAACATCAGGACCGTGGCGCGGCGGCGAGCGGCCACGGGCCGTCGAGCACGCGTTCGGTGCGGAAATGGCGGATCAGCCAGGCGGAGCCGCCGGCGGCCGGCGCGAAATCGACGGTCAGCCGCGCGGCGATCAGCTCGGCCGAGCCGTCCGCGTAGCGCGACGCCTGCAGCATGACCCAGCGGCCGCGTGCGCTTGCATGGCCGGCGCCGATCTCGATCGACTCCGACGTCAGGAAGTGCAGGTTCGCCGCGAAATGCGGATCGGGCGGCAGATAGCGGCCGAGCATCGCGACGATCGCGGCGGTGCCTTCGACGCGGCCGAATTTCCTTGCATACTGCAGGCCGATGCCTTCCCACACGGCGTCGGTCGTGAACAGTTCGGCCAGCGACGGGCCCGCTCCCGCATCGCCGGGTACGTCGCACAGCGCCATGTACCGCGTGATCGTCGCGCGCACCGCGCGCTTGGCGTCGAGCGCCGCGACGCGCCGCGCGAGCGCGTCGATCGCGGCGAGTGTCAGGTCGCTCATCGCGCGCCTCACGCCGCGGGCTTCGCGGCCGGCGGCACGGTCAGCGCGCGGCCGACGCGCGCCTCGATCTTGCCGTAGCGCCACAGGTTGTATTCGCCGACGGGCGTCGTGCGGTACAGGTTGCACACGGCGACCGCCGTGTCGAAATCGGCGACGTCGGCCATGATGTAGAACGTCCATGGCGCGCCGTCGGCCTGGCCGACCACGAGGCGGTCGTCATCCATCACGCCGAGCACGCGCACGCCGGGCATCGCCTCGACGGCCGCGAGCATCGCGCCGTACGCCTGCCACACTTCGCCGATCCGCTCGCGCGGCAGGTCGAAGAAATTCTGCGACACGCCGCAGCAGAACAGCACGCGCAGCGGCAGCGGATTCGAATCGGACATATCGGGTTCTCCAGAGGAATCGGTTGGATGCATGATCCGGCCGGCGAGCGCGCTCCGGATCCGGTTTCATGCGTATGCATCGCGGTTGCGGTCGATGCCGGTCACAGATAGCCGGGAAACGGCGTGACGCCGGTGAACACCGCGCCCGCGCCGTCAAAGTTGCCTTCGCCGAGAAACGCGTGCTGCGTGACGACCATCGCATCGCGCAGCAACCGCTGCAACGGATGTGTGCGATAGATCGCCGCCGTGCCGCCGAGGCGGTACGCGCGTTCGACGACACTCGCGCCTTCGCGCGCGATCTGCGTGGCCGCGAGCCGCAGCAGGCTGACCTGGTCGGGCGTCACCGGATTGCCGGCGAGGATCGATTGCCACACGGTATCGGTCGCGTCGTAGAAGAACGCGCGTGCCGAGCGCAGTTGCGCCTCGGCCTTCGCGAGCTCGATGCGGTAGTACGCGCGATCGGCGAGACGCGGCGCGCCGGTCGTCGTCTGGCGGCCGCCCGACATCCGGTTCACGACGTCGAGCGCCGCGCGCGCGAGGCCGAGGTTGACGACGGCCAGCACCTGCGCCGCATACGCGACGGTCGGGTAGCGGTACAGCGGCTCGTCGACCGTCGCCTCGCCGCCGCGCACGAAGGTCCACGCTTCGGGCACGAAGCGGTCGTTCACGCGCAGGTCGTGGCTGCCGGTGCCTTGCATGCCGACCACGCTCCAGTTCTCGACGATCTCGACGTCGGCGGCGCGGAACACGGCCGTGCGCGGCTTGTTGGGCGCCGCGTCCCGCACGCCCGGCACGGCGATGCCGACGCCGAGCCAGTCGGCGCCCTTGCAGCCGCTCGCGAATTTCCACGTGCCGTTCACGCGCCAGCCGCCCGGTGCGTCCTGCGCGGGCTGCACCGGAAACAGGCCGCCCGCGAACACCTGATCGGGGCCGCTCGCGTACAGCTCGGCCTGCGTGTCGAGCGGCAGCGCGGCGAGGTAGACGTTCGCGGAGCCGAAGCTCGCGACCCACGCGGCCGAGCCGTCGGCGGTTGCGATCCGTTCGATCATGTCGAGGAACGCGGTCGGCGCGAGCGCGTCGCCGCCGAAGCGGCGCGGCGTGCCCGCGCGATAGATGCCGGCCTGCTTGAACAGCGCGATCACGTCGCGCGGCACGTGCGACAGCCGGTCGAATTCGTCGCGGCGGGCGGCGACGGTTTCGATCACCGCGTCGAGCGGCGACAACTGCCCGGCCGCGGGACGGGCCGCGGGCGGCGAAGGCGGCGCGGATTCGATGGCGAGGGCGGCTTGCGGCATGAAAGTCTCCTGGGGATGGGGCGATGTCGGGCATTCGCACGTGCGTGTCATATGCAAACAGACCCTAGTCTAGAAACGCCGAAAACACGCAGCAATTGGTGCGTTGGGCCGCCTGACTGGTGACGCTCCGTGCCGGCCTAAAGAAATCTTCAGATGCGATCGGCGCGCGCCGGTGCTATGTTGGGCTTCCGGCCGCGCGACGCCGCGCGCCTTGCTCCGAATCCGATCATGAGTTTTCCAGACGAAGACGATTTCCACCGGCTGCTCGACGCGCTGACCACGTGCGTGCTGCTGCACGACGCGCAGACCAAGGCGATCGTGTGGGCGAATCGCGCCGCGTGCATCGCGCTCGGTTTTTCCGTCGAGGAATTGCTGCCGCTGAAGGCGCCGGACATGACGCGCCCCGAGCCGAAGTACCGGCGCGAGATCGCGGTGAGCGCGTGGGATCGCGCGCTCGTCGACGGGCCGCAGGTGTACGAGTGGTGTTATCGATCGCGTACGGGCGTCGACATGCTGTCCGAGGCCACCGCGACCTACGTGCCGCTGCGCGGGCGCGACGTCGTGATGGTGCAGTTTCGCGACATCAGCGCGGAAGAGGCGGTGCGCCAGCAATTGCGCCGCTACGAGGCGCGGCTGCGCGAGTTCATGCAGGATCTCGACGAAGGGATCGCGGTCGTGACGCCGCACGGCGGCGTGCAGTTCATCAGCGAGTCGGGCCGCCGCGTGCTCGGGCTCGCGCCCGGCGAACCGCTCGGCGAGGTGCTCGACTACTGCGCCGAAGCCGATCGCGACCGGCTCGTCGCGCAGTTGCGCGATGCACCGTCGGCGCATCCGTCCGCGCCGCAGCGCTACCGGATCGTGCGGCGCGACGGCTCGGCATGCTGGCTGCGCATCCTGTGCCGGCAGGTCGAGATCGAAGGCGATCTCGACGGGCTGCTCGTGCAGTTCCGCGACGTGAGCGACGAAGTCGCGATCGAGGACGCGCGGCGCGCCGAGGCGCGGATGCTCGAATACGCGGGCCGTTACAACGCGATGGGCGAGATGGCGACCGTGATCGCGCACGAGTTGAGCCAGCCGCTCGCGGCCGTGCGCAATTTCATCGAAGGCGCGGTGCGACGGCTGAACGGCAACGGCGCCGTCGACGATGCGATCTGGGGGCTGCGCAGCGCGGACCGGCAGGCCGAGCACGCGGCGCTGATCATCAAGAGCGTGCGCGAGTTCATCGTGAAGCGCGAGCCGGTCGTCGCGCGGGCCGACCTGCGCGACATCCTCGCGGACGTCGCGTACTTCATCGAGCTGCGCGCGAAGGAGGCCGGCGTGACGGTGACGATCGTGCAGGCCGACACACCGCTGCCGATCCGTTGCGAGCGCGTGCTGATCGGGCAGGTGATCCTGAATCTCGCGTTCAATGCGATCGAGGCATTCGCCAGTTGCGAGCGCGTGCCGCGCACGCTGACGCTCGGCACCGCGAACGTGGCCGGCCAGGCGGAGTTGCGTGCGGTCGACAATGGCCCGGGCATCGAGGCCGGCGCGCACGAGCGGCTGTTCGACGGCTTCTCGTCGTCGAAGGCCGGCGGCAACGGGATCGGGTTGTCGCTGTGCAAGAGCATCGTCGCGCGCCACGGCGGGCGGATTGCCGCGAGCGCGGCCGCGGGCGGCGGGCTCGACTGCCGCGTCACGTTGCCGCTCGCCGATGGTTGAGCGCAACCGCGGCGGCGCGTCGCGGCGGGGCGGCGGCGCACGGCGCATCGTCAGCGCCCCAGCGCCCGCGCGGTCCGGCCGCCGATGCCGAAGTCGGTGTTCGGAATGTCCTTGATGATCACGCGCGTCGCCTGCAGCGGCGCGTCGAGCACGTTCGCGCCCGCGTCGGACAGCGCGGCGATCAGCGCGCGCTTCTGCTCGTCGGTGCGGCCGGCGATCAGGATCGCGACGATCACCGGCAGCGACGGCGGCGCGCCGTCCGCGGCGCTGCGGCCGCCGAGGCCGATATGCGTCGCGGGCAGTTCGGTGAGCAGCACGCGCACCGATTCGATCGGTGCGCCGATCGCGTCGACGGTCGCATCGGTCAGTCTCGCGATCAGTTCGGCCTTGCGCGCATCGTCATGGCCGGCCGGCAGGAAAACTTCGAGTGTGGGCATGATGGCTCGGAAAGGTGAAGGTGACCGGTTCACCTTTGCGCGTGCAGCTGTGAACCGGCCACGGCTTACAGCAGGAAGCCGATCGCGCTGAGCGCTTCGGTCGAGTCGATCAGGCGCACGACCTTCTCCGCGATCCGCATCTCGCCGTCGGCATCGACGTGCAGTTTGTGCGTGACGTCGGCCGCGAACAGCGTCGCGGCACCGCGCTTGTACGCGACGACGACCTGCGCCGATTTCAGCTCGACGGTGTCGGCGCTGCCGCTCTCCAGCGTGAAGCGCGACACGGTGCGCACCGTGCGCGCCGCGTCGGCGGCCGACGCCGAGTAACCGGACACCATCCGCTGCACACGCTTCTCGCGCATGTCGTGGTCGTCGAACACGTAGTTCAGCGTCGCCGCGAAGTCGGTCGCGCCGGGATCGATCGGCACCACGTAGTGGCCGGCCGGATCCCACAGGTCGAGCCATGCGCGGTAGTCGCGACGGTCGAGCATCTCGGCTTCGCGCCACACGAATTCGACCGTGCGGGCGAAGGTCTGCTCGGAAAAGAGGGCGTTGCGGTCGTCCATCACTGTTGCTCCATCATCTTGCGCCACTGCTGGTAGGCCTCGCGCATGCCGGTTTCGTCGGTCGCGTGCGCGGTCTTTTCGCCGTTCGCGGCGGTAATTTCACGGTTCAGCCCGCGATTCACGAGGATCGGCACGTCGGGCCCCGCATGCGCGCCGCGCTGCACGCGCTCCCACGCTTCCGCGTCGTCGGGGCTG
Source organism: Burkholderia sp. AU32262 (assembly GCF_020419985.1). Classification (NCBI taxonomy): domain Bacteria; kingdom Pseudomonadati; phylum Pseudomonadota; class Betaproteobacteria; order Burkholderiales; family Burkholderiaceae; genus Burkholderia; species Burkholderia sp. AU32262. The sequence goes on along the minus strand of NZ_JAIZRS010000002.1, from coordinate 134,549 downwards.
CCGAAGCCGAACGGGCCCTGGAAATGCTCGTGAATGCGAAGCCGCTCGCGATTCGCTTCGTCGGGGCCGCCGTCCATCGCGAGCGCGACGTGGCGGATCTCGGTTTCGTTCGCGGAGATCGGCCGCAGCACGCGGAAGAACGCCATCGACAGCGCGAGGTTCGGGAACAGGTTCAGGTTGAAGCCGACGCCCATCAGCGAGCGCACGATGCGGCGCACTTCGTCCGGCGCGTGGCGCTCGGCGAGCTTCGCCGCGAGCGGCGCGAAGCGTTCGGGCAGCGGGGCGCCGTCGTCCGCGTCGAGATCGATCAGCTCGGGCATCAGCACCGCGAGGCTGTGGCCGTTGCCGAGCGCGCGGCAGAACGCGTCCTCGCTCGTCATGAAGCGCGTGATCGCGGCGGCCGTTTCGTCGTCGATCGACTTCATCCACGACTTGTGCACGACCGGGAAGTGGTAGAGGTCGGTGGTGTTCTCGAGCTGGATCTTCCAGTTGCCCTTGAACCTGAACTTGTGCTCGCCGTTCGCCTTGATCGGGTAGCCGGCGCCCTGTTTCATGAACAGGTCGATCCACGGCTTCGCGCCGCCGAGGAAATCTTCGAGCGGCTCGATCGCGTCGTTGAAGCTCGCGAAGATCAACCCCTGGTACACGCCGACGCGCAGCTTCACGAGCGGCAGGTCGCCCTTGTCGCACACGCCTTCGTAGCCGTCGCCGTACGGCAGCGCGCGCAGCGTGCCGTCGAGCGCGTACGACCAGCTGCGATACGGGCACGTGAAGCCCTTCGCGTTGCCCTTGTGCGCTTCGCACACGGTCGCGCCGCGATGGCGGCAGCGGTTCTGCAGCACGTTGACCTCGCCCGTCCTGTCGCGCACGACGATCACCGGCTGGCGGCCGATCGTCGTCGTGATGAAGTCGCCCGGGTTCGGCAGTTCGCTTTCGTGCGCGACCCAGATCCAGGTGCGGTAGAAGATCCGGTCGAGCTCGGCTTCGAACAGCGCGGGGTCGTGGTACATCGCGGGCGCGATGCGGTCGGGCTGCGCGAGACCGTGCAACGCACGGGTGTCGATCGTCTGGTAGGCAATGTCGCTCATCGTCGTCGTGGGGAAAGAGTCGCGGAAATCGGGCCGCGCCGGGCGCAGCGTCCGGAGATCAGTCTCGTCTTCTGCTACATATCGGTCAAATTGATCTAAAATCGATGATCAAATAAATGCGGCAAATGATGGAGGTCACGATGACATCGGTCGATCATCTCGATCTGAACCTGTTGCGCGTATTCCAGGCGATCGTCGAGGAACGCAGCCTGACGAAGGCCGGCGAGCGGCTTGCGCTGTCGCAGCCGGCCGTCAGCTATTCGCTCGGCCGGCTGCGCACGCTGTTCGACGATCCGCTGTTCGTGCGCACGCGCGCCGGCATGCAGCCGACGCCGGTCGCGCTGGAACTCGCCGGCATCGTCGGCAAGGCGCTCGACATGGTGCGCGTCGCGCTGCGCTACGCGGAGCGCTTCGATCCGGCCACCAGCACGCGCACGTTCCGGCTGTCGCTGTCGGATGCGGGCGAGATGGCGTACCTGCCGGCGATCTGCCGGGCGCTGCGCGAGCGCGCGCCGCGCGTGACGCTCAGCGTGCAGCCGCTGCCGGTGGAGGAGATCGAGGAAGCGCTGCGCGCGAGCCGGCTCGACTTCGCGATCGGCAACCTGCCGGAGTTGATGCCGCGCACGCGCCACCAGGTGCTGTTCGAGGAAACCTACGTGTGCATGACGGGCCGGCGGCGCGGCTTGCCGGCCGGCGCCGCGCTGAGTCTCGAGCAGTTCGTGCGCGCCGCGCACGTGAACGTGAAATCGGTCGAGCACAGCCACCACGCGCTCGACGATGCGTTGCGCGCGCAAGGCGTGGGCCGCAACATCGCGCTCGAGGTACCGCACTTCGTCGCGCTGCCGAGCGTGCTGTCGGTCACCGATCTGTACGCGACGCTGCCGAAGCGGCTCGCGCGGATCCTGAGCCGCGACAACGCATTCCGCCTGTACGACCTGCCGGTCACGCTGCCGCCCGCGCCGGTGACGATGCACTGGCACGAGCATTTCCACGAGGACGAGGGCAACGCATGGATGCGCGCGCTGCTCGCGGAGATCGTCGAGCGTTTCGACGAATGACGATCAGGGCGGTGCGAGATGGGCGGCGGCCGCGTGTCGCCGGCGCCGGCCTGTCCCGACCTGCAGCGCATCGGTGCGTCAGCCGATCGGCAGATCGCGATGCGCCAGCGCGCCCCCGCGCATCAGAGATCGAGCACGAGCACGGGCGAGCGCGCACGCGACACGCAGCAGCAGATCACCGTGTTGCTCGCGCGCTCGGCCTTGCTCAGGCAGTGATCGCGATGATCGGGTTCGCCGTCGAGCACCGGCACCATGCAGGTGCCGCACACGCCTTCGCCGCATGAGGTATCGACCTCGATGCCGATCTTCGCGAGTGCGTCGACGATCGACGTATCGGGTGCGACGCGCAGCGATTTGCCGCTGCGTTGCAGGCGCACTTCGAAGCCCTTCGCCGCGGCGTCATCCGCGGCGGTGACGGCCGCCGACGGTTCCGCCGCGAAGCGTTCGAGATGAATCGCGTCTTCCGGAACGCGCGTGGCCGCGGCGGCGACGACCGCATCCATGAACGGCCCGGGCCCGCACGTATAGACATGCGCGCTCGAGTCGATCGACTCCATGCAGCGGCCGAGTTCGGCCGCGAGCGTATCGGGCTCGACGCCGTAGTGGAACGTCACGTGCGATGCGAACGGCTCGGCCGACAATTCGTCGACGAAGGCCGCGTGGTCGCGGCTGCGCGCGAAGTAATGCAACCGGTAGCGTGCGCCGCGCCGGTTCAGCGCATACGCCATCGACAGCAGCGGCGTGATGCCGATGCCGGCTGCGACCAGCACGTGCTCATTCGCGGCATCGGTCAAGCGAAACAGGTTGCGCGGCGCGCCGATCGACAACTCGGCGCCGACGCTTACGTCGTCGTGCAGCGAGCGCGAGCCGCCGCGCGAGTGCGTTTCCTTCTTCACCGCGAACAGGTAGCTGCGGCGCTCGTCGGGGTTGCCGCACAGCGAGTATTGCCGCGTGATGCCGGACGGCGCGGTGACGTCGATATGGGCGCCGGGTTCGTACGCGTCGAACGGCTGGCCGTCGACGCGCGAGATCCGGAAACAGCGGATGTCCTGCGCCGCGTCGATCAGCGCGTCGATCCGGACCTGGTGGCGGTTCGCTTGCATGGGAAATTCCGTGGGGTAGAGAAAAGCGGCGCGGCCGAGCCCGCGCCGGCATGCAATCGAGAATAGGGATGGGCCTCGCATAAATCAAATCGATTAAAAATCGATGTTGGAATAAGCGGGATGGATGATGGTGGGCGTGCCGATTGTCGCCGGTCGGCGTGGCGGCGCTCGCGCGGCCGGTACACCGACCGCGCGATCGGTGAACCGCGCGGCTTCAGCGAGCGGCGATGGCGTTGCCGCCGTCGACGGCCGCGTCAGCCGAAGCCGATGCCGCTGCATGACCGCGTTCGCGTTCGAGGCTGCGGCGATAGCGGCGGCACCCTGCGGCGAGCAGCAGCGCGGCCAGCGTGGCCGCCGCGACGTTGACGATCGCCATCGAATGGCCGACCGCGGCCGGCGCGCCGAACACGCGATCGGTGAATAGCGCGACGACGGTCGTGCCGATCCCGAGCGCGATCAGGTTCGACACGAGCAGGAACAGCGCGGAGATCTGCGCGCGCATCTGGTTCGGCGCGAGCGTCTGCATCGCGGCGGTCGACGTCGGCATCGGGAACGATGCGAAGAACATCGCGACGACCAGCATCGCGAGCGACGCGGGCAGGCTGTCGAGCTGCGTGAACAGCGTCGCGGGAATCACCATGCACGCGGCGCCGATCGCGCCGGCACGCATCGGCGCATCGCTTCGGCCGCGCCGCAGCAGCCAGTCGTTGAGCCAGCCGCCGCAGAACACGCCGGCCGTGTTCGCGGCCAGCAGCACGATGCCGAGCGTGTAGCCGGCTTCGACGGCCGTCATCCCGAAGTGGCGGATATAGAACGCGGGCGTCCAGCTCAGCAGGCAGTACAGCGTCATCGCATAGAACGAGAAGCCGAGGTAGTGGCACGCGAAGGTCGCGCGATGCGCGCCGACGAAGCGCAGCGAATCGCGCATCGACACGCGCCGCACGGCGCCCGAGCGATCCTGCGCGAGCCCCTTGCGCTGCGGATCGCGCACGGTCGCGGCGAACAGCAGCGCAACGAGGATCCCCGGCAGCCCGACGATCAGGAACGTGACCTGCCAGGCATGCACCTGCCCGACGATCGGCAGCGTGAACGCGCTCGCATGCTTGAGCAGCGCGATCACGTAGCCGCCGATCAGGAACGCGATGCCGCCGCCGATGAACGAGCCGAGCGAATACACGGCGATCGCGCGGCCGAGCTTCTCCTTCGGGAAGTAGTCGGCGAGCATCGAATACGCGCCGGGCGACAGCGCGGCCTCGCCGACACCGACGCCCATCCGCGCGACGAACATCTGCACGAAATGCTGGCTGAGCCCGCATGCGGCGGTCGCGACGCTCCACAGCGCGATGCCGAGCGAGATGATGCGCGGGCGCGCATAGCGGTCGGCGAGATACGCGACCGGCAGCCCCATCACCGCATAGAACAGCGAAAACGCGAAGCCGTTGAGCAGGCTGAACTGCGTATCGGACAAATGCAGGTCGCGCTTGATCGGTTCGATCATCAGCACGAGGACCTGGCGGTCGACGAATGAAAAGATGTACGCGAGCATGCAGATGACGACGACATACCATTCGTACGTATAGCGCTTGCCGTCGGCAGCGCGGGCCGTGGATGCGGACATGCGGGTTCTCCAGGAGCGGGCGGTGGAAACGCGCGGCATCGGCCTCGCGGGCCGGGCGCCGTCGCGGCGCGAACGCGTGCGGGTGACACGATCGGTGACGCAGCGTAGTCGGCCAAATTCGGCCGCCATAGCCGGAGTGACAGCCGCGCCACACGGACATTTACCGACGCGGATAAAGAAAACACCGAGGCCTTGCGCGCGAGCCGCCCCGCAGCGTACGTGCGACGGGGCGCGCGCGCATCATGCGGCGCGTCTATAAGCGTTATAGAGCGCATTGCGTCGACGTCCGAAATTGTCGTTCCTAGACTCGGCCGGGTTTTGATCGGCGGCGTTCGCGTCTCAAGGCGAACGCGCTTCACACCGAGCGGCGCGATGCCGACAGGCGCCGCAACTTCTACGGGACGACGCAGATGAACCAACCGAACGGGCGGGCCGACCGGCTTGCCGTACTGCTTGCCGCGCTGCTCGCGTGCATGACGCTGCCGGCCGCCGCGCAATCGAGCATGACGCTCTACGGCCGCATCGACACCGCGATCGAATACGTGAACGCCGGGCCGAACCACGTGACACGCATGGGCAGCGGCAACCTGTGGGCGTCGCAGTGGGGGCTGAAAGGTGTCGAGGATCTCGGCGGCGGCTACGCGACGATCTTCAAGCTCGAGAACGGCTTCAATGCGGCGAGCGGCGCGTTGTCGAACAGCAGCGCGCTGTTCGGCCGCGAAGCGTGGGTCGGCATCACGGGGCCGTTCGGCGGCGTGCAGTTCGGCGAGCTCTACACGATCCTGCATACGACGCTCGTCACGTACAGCCTGCCCGGCCTCGGCGCGGGGCTCGCCTGGGGCAACGCGACCAACAACTTCGTCGGGCCCGCGTTCCTGCGCGTGCGCAACTCGATGCGCTACACGTCGCCGCGCTACGCTGGCTTCATGCTGCGCGCGATGGCCGCGCGCGGCGCCAATGGCGCGGCCGGCCAGCCGGCGACGCTCGGTGATACGTACGGCGCGGGCATCAACTACGTGCGCGGCGGGCTGTCGGTCGACGTCGACTACATGCAGCAGAAGTTCAGCCCGGTAGCCACATCGACGCTCGGCAACACGAGCCCGGCCGCGAACGGCAACTACACGCTCGGCGCGATTTCGTACGACTTCAAGGTCGTGAAGGTGGCCGCGCTGTACATGCGCCATCGCGGCGGCCCCGATGTGGCGACCGCGGTCGACAGCCAGAGCGCGTATCCGCACAGCGACATCATGGAGCTCAGCGCGACGGTGCCGATCGGGCGCGCGTCGCTGCTGCTGAGCGTCGGCCATTACCGGAAGGTCGCCGACAGCGACGGCAACGCCGATTCGTACGGCATCCGCTTCGACTATCCGCTGTCGAAGCGCACGGTGCTGTACACGGGCGCCGCGATGGTGCGCAACGGCGCGCGTGCGCGCTTCGTCGTCAACGGCGCGGCGGGCGGCGGCGTCGCGGTCGCGAAGCCTGGCGCGACCGCGAGCGCGCTCGTCGCGGGCATCCTCACGTCGTTCTGAGCGTTTTGGCGGACCCGCGCCCTGGTGCGGGCCCGCTCGCGCCGCTACGCGCAGGCGGGCGGCTGCGGCGCGAGCCATGTGTCGAACGGCGCCTGCTCGCCGATATTGAACAGTTCGAGCAGCAGCGCGCGCAGCCAGCGATGGCCGGGGTCCGCGTCGAAGCGGCGATGCCAGTACGCGTTGACGGCCCACTCGCCGGCGCCGGCGACTTCGTACAGCACGCACGGCTGGCGCGCCGCGAACGTGATCGCGATCGTCTCCGGCAGGATCAGCGCATAGTCGCCGCCTTGCAGTAATGCCGGCACCACCATGAAATCGGGCAGCGCCGCGCGCACGCGCGGCATCAGTTCGTGCCGTTCGAGCAATTGCATCGATTGTGGATGCGACGTGATCGCGACGAAGCGCAGCGCGTCGGGCGCCGCGCCGTCGAGCACGAAATCGTCGGGCAGGCCGACGCGCCGGGCGGTGCGGCGCGGCATCAGCAGCACGCAGCGCTCGTGCAGCAGCGCGGTGCGCTGGAAATGGCTCGACGCATCGGCGAAATGCCCGAGCGCGAAGTCGATTCGCCCCGATTCGAGCGCGACGTTGAGCTGGCATTCGTCGACGTGCAGCGTCTCGATCACGGCGCCCGGCGCGCGCCGGTCGAACGCGGCGAGCAGCGTCGGCAGGAACGCGCTCGCCGCGAAATCGCTCATATGCAGGCGGAACACGCGCTGCGTGCTGTCGGGCGCGAAGCGCGAGCCTTCGTCGAGCACGCCCTGCAGGATCGCGAGCGCCTTGTCGACCGAGATCGCGAGCCGTTGCGCGCGCGGGGTCGGCTCGACGCCGGTGCCGGTGCGCACGAACAGCGCGTCGCGGAACATCAGCCGCAGCTTGCCGAGCGCGTGGCTGACGGACGGCTGCGTGACGCCGAGCCGCAGCGCCGCGCGGCCGACGTTCTGCTCTTCATACACCGCGCGAAACGTCTTCAACAAGTTGAGATCGAGATCCTGCACGCGCAGGCCGTCGGGCGAGTCGCCGTCGTGCGGCGCGGCTTCGGGGCGGGCGGGGGCCGTCGCGCGGCCGGGAGTGGAGAGCGTCAACGTGTCTGCCTCGCGGTGACGGAAGGCGCGTGGCCGTAACGCCGCGCATATGCCTTCGCGAAATGGCCGAAGCCATGGATGCCGTGCGCGATCAGCACGTCGGTCACGCTGCGCGCGTCGCCGCGTTGCAGCGCCGCGTGCACGGCGGCGAGCCGGCGCTCGCGCACGTACGCGGCCGGCGTGGTGTGCAGGAACGCGCGGAACGCATGCTGCAGCGTGCGCGGCGCGACGCCCGCGACGGCCGCCAGCACGGCGAGCGCGAGCGGTTCGCCGAGGTGCGCATCGACGTGAGCGCACGCGCGCCGCACGTGCGCGGGCAGCGGTGGCGTGCCGCGCAGCAGCGCGTCGCTGTACGCGTGCGGCAGGTGCGTGAGCAGCAGCGACATCAGCCACGCGGTGAGGTCCGCGCCGACCACCGGCGACGCCGTGCCGATGCGCGGCTGCGCGCCGAGCCGGCACAGGTATTCGAAGGTCGACAGCACGAGCGCGGCGCCCGCGCCCGCGCCGCTCGTCGCGAGGTCGAATTGCAGCGGCCGCGTGAGCGGCGCGCGCAGCATGTCCTGCAGCTTGCGTTCGAGCGCGCCGCGTTCGAGCCGCAGCACGAGATTGCGGCAATCGCGGCTCGTGCGCAGGCGGCTCGCGAGCGCGGGCGACGACACGGTCAGCGCGCCGGGGCCGGCGCGCGCGACGACGCTGCCGGCCTGCAGTTCGCACGCGCCCGCGAGCGTCAGCCGGAACAGGAAGTGATCGGCGTCGTCGCCGAAATCGATGCGCGTTTCACGACCGTAGCAGAGTTCGAGCAGCGCGCCGTGATGCAGCGGCACCTCGTACAGCTCCGCATGAAACGGATCGCGGCCGGACGCGGCCATCCGATGCGGCCCGAGACGATGCGCGACCGCGCGTTCGACTTCGTCGGGCGCCTGCAGCGTGCCGAGCCGGTTCGGCGCATGACGGGAAAGGGCGATGTCCATTCCTAGACCTCGAAGCGGAGGCGGGCGTGCAGCGTCGTGCACGGCGCCGCGATTGCGTTGCGCGAACGGGCGCGTCGTTGCGCGTTTTGAAGCGACGCGGCGCAGGCGGCCGCGTAGTCTCGGACAGACTCGATCACCGGGAGAAAACGATGAAGGTATGTGTTCTGGGCGGCGGCCACGGCTGCCATGCGGCGGCCATCGACCTGCTCGAAAAAGGCCACGACGTGACGTGGTGGCGGCGCGACCGCGCGCCGCATGCGCGGCTGCGCGAGCTCGGCGTGCTGAACGTCACCGACTATCGCGGCAAGCGCACGGTGCCGCTCGGCGACGCGCCCGGCGCGATTCGCCTGACCGACGATCTCGCCGCCGCGCTGAGCGGCGCGCGGCTCGTCGTGGTGCCGCTGCCGGCCACGTCGCACGACGCGCTCGCCGCGCAGGTCGCGCCGCTGCTGGAGGACGGCCAGGTCGTGTTTCTGCCGCCCGGCACGTTCGGCAGCGCCGTGTTCGCTCGCGCGGCGGCCGACGCCGGCAATCGTGCGCGCGTCGCGTTCGCCGAAACGGGCACGCTGCCGTACCTCGTGCGCAAGCATGGCGACAACGACGTCGTGATCAGCGCGTACGCGACGCGCCTGCCGACCGGCGTGTGGCCGGCGAACGCGGCCGGCTGGGCGTTCGACGTGCTGCGTGCGGGCTATCCGTCGGTCGAGGCGGTCGAGGATGCGTTGTCCGGCGCGCTGATGAACGCGGGCCCGGTGATCCATCCGCCGCTGATCCTGATGAACGCCGGGCCGCTCGAACACTTCGACGCGTGGGACATCCACAACGAAGGCACGCAGCCGTCGATCCGCCGCGTGACGAACGCGCTCGACGCCGAACGTATCGCGGTGCGCGAAGCGCTCGGCTACCGCGCGCCGCATTTTCCGCTCGCCGATCACTATGCGACCGACGGCGACGAGTGGATGTACGGGCGTGGCGCGCACGGCAAGCTGACCGATAGCGGCGACTGGCGCGAGAAGATCGATCTGCGCACGCATCGCTACATGCTCGAGGACACCCGGCTCGGGCTGTCGTTCATCGTGTCGTGCGGGCGTTGGGCCGGCGTGCCGACGCCCGTCGCGCAGGGGCTGCTGGGCATCGCGAGCGCGGTGGCGGTGCGCGACCTGTACGCGGAAGGCCGCACGCTGGAACGGCTCGGGCTCGCGGCGCTGTCACGCGACGCGCTGCGCGTGCTGCTCGGCGCGGGGTACACGGCATGAAGGCGGCCGCGGAAGTGACGCGCATCCACGTGCTCGGCGCGGGGCGCATGGGGCAGGGCATCGCGCTCGTGTTCGCGTTCGCGGGCCTCGACGTGACGCTGATCGACTTCAAGCCGCGCGATGCGGCCGGCCGTCGCGCATTCGACGATCGCACGCGCGACGAGATCGCCCGGCCGCTGCATGCGCAGGTCGCGCTGGGCCGCATCGATGCCGCACAGGCGGATGCCGTCGTCGCGCGCATCGCGATCGTCGCGCGGGACGGCGCGGCCGACGCGGTGCGCGATGCCGATATCGTGTTCGAAGCGCTGCCCGAAGTGCTCGATGCCAAGGCGGACGCGCTGCGCTGGCTCGGCGAACACGTCGATGCGCACGCAACGATCGCGTCCACCACGTCGACGTTCGTCGTCACCGAATTGCAGCGCTACGTCGCGCACCCGGCGCGGATGCTGAACGCACACTGGCTCAATCCCGCGCTGCTGATGCCGCTCGTCGAGGTCAGCCGCAGCGATGTAACGGATCGGTCCGTCGTCGACGCGCTCGCGGCGCTGCTCGAACGCGTGGGCAAGAAGCCGGTGATCTGCGGGCCGGCGCCCGGCTATATCGTGCCGCGCATCCAGGCGCTCGCGATGAACGAGGCCGCACGGATGGTCGAGGAAGGCGTCGCAAGCGCGGAGGATATCGACACGGCCATCCGCACCGGCTTCGGCCCGCGCTTCGCGGTGCTCGGGCTGCTCGAATTCATCGACTGGGGCGGTTGCGACATCCTGTATTACGCGTCGACGTACCTGGCCGGCGAGATCGGGCCGCGCTTCGCGCCGGCCGCGAGCGTCGTGCGCAACATGGAAGCCGGCCGCGACGGCGTGCGCACGGGCGCCGGCTTCCACGACTACGCGAACGTGGATGTGCCCGCGTACATGCGCCGGCGGCTCGGCGAATTCGCGCGGCTGCTCGACCATCTTGGGCTCGCGCCGACGTTCGACAGCGCGCGGCGCGGCCGGGACGCGTAGCCTCGACGTTGCGGCTGCGTGCGCTTGCGGCGCCGCGCCAGCGCGCACGTGGCGCCGTGAACCGGTGCGCCAATCGTTTACCGGCAACGCGGGTGCGGCGGCCGGCGCTGGCCGCGCGCTCATGCCGCGTCGCCGCGCGGGCCGGCCGCCGGTACGGCACGCGTCTCGCGCATCACGCACAGCGTCGCGACGGTCACGAGGCCGAGCGCGACGAGGAACAGCGATACGGGCCACGACGCGTGATAGCGCGCGAGCAGCGCGGTCGCGATCAGCGGCGACATGCCGCCCGCGAAGATCGACGCGACTTCGTGGCCGAGCGCGACGCCCGAGTAACGCACTTCGGTGCTGAACAGCTCGCCGACGAGCGCCGGCAGCGTGCCGATCATCGCACCGTGGCTCACCGCCGTGCCGACCGTCAGCGCGAGCCACACGAGCGGCGTCACGCGCGTATCGAGCAGCCAGAAGAACGGAAACGCGCACGCGATCAGGCTCAGCGCGCCGATCAGGTACACGGGCTTGCGGCCGATCCGGTCGGACAGGCGACCCCACGCGAGCATTGCGCCCATCTCGACGATCATCGCGATCATCACGCCGGTCAGCATCGTGCCGTTCGGAATCCCGACGTACTTGCCGTAGACGAGCGAGAACGCGAGGAAGATGTACGCACCGCCGTTCTCGGCCACGCGCAGCCCCATCGCGAGCAGGATTTCCTTCGGATGGCGGCGGATGCACTCGACGATCGGCAAGTGCGTGCGCGCACCGCGCTTGCCGGCCTGCTCGAAGTCGCGGCTTTCCGGCAGATGGCGGCGGATATAGATGCCGATCGCGAAGATCGCGATGCTCGCGAGGAACGGCAGCCGCCAGCCCCACGTGCGGAACATGTCGTCCGGCAGCGCCTGCGCGGCGAGAAACGCGGCCGACGACAGCACGAAGCCGCCGCCCACGCCGAGCTGGCTCCACGCCGCGTAATAGCCGCGCTGCTCGGGCGGCGCGTTCTCGCTGATCATCAGCACGCCGCCGCCCCATTCGCCGCCGGACGCGATGCCCTGCAGCAGCCGCAGCACGACGAGCGCGGCCGGCGCCCACAGCCCAACCTGCGCGTAGGTCGGCAGCAGGCCGATCGCGAAGGTCGATGCGCCCATGATCAGCAGCGTCCACACGAGCGACGCCTTGCGTCCGTAGCGATCGCCGACGTGGCCGAACACGATTCCGCCGAGCGGCCGCGCGACGAAACCGAGCGCGAATGCCGCGAACGCGGCGAGGCTGCCGGCCAGTGGCGATGCGCCGGGCGGAAAGAACACGTGGCCGAACACGAGGGCCGCGGCCGTGCCGTAGACGAAAAAGTCATACCATTCCATCGCGTTGCCGGCGACGGAGGCGATGACGATCCGGCGTAGTTGCCGGTCAGCGAGCGGCCGGGCGGCGCTCGGGGATTGCACGGTGTCGGTCGGGTACATGGCGGACTCTGAAGGGGAGGCGGGCGCGTGCCGTCTTTTGCAGCACTGCGGGCTAGTGTTGTCGGCCCCGCCGGCCCCGGTCAAATCCGCAGAAAAAGGGGAGTGTCATCACTCCGGTTGATGATGGTCGCCGCGCGCGTTGCTGCGTGCCACGCGCGCGGCGGGGCCCTCACCGCTCGATCTGCCGATTCCACCGCGTATCCCACTGCGCACGGCGTGCGTTGATCGCGGTCCAGTCGACCACCGTCACCTTGCGCACCAGATCGTCGACGTTGCCGAGGCTTTGCTGCATCGTGGCAGGCATCTTCGCGAGACGGTTGGTCGGAATCTGCTTGCCGGCCTCGGCCGCCTTCGTCTGCGCGGGCGCGGACAGCAAAAACTGCGCGAGCTTCTGCGCGAGTTGCGGATCGGGATTGTTCGCGACCACGCACAGGTCGACGAGCAACAGCACCGGGCCTTCCTTCGGATTTGCATACGCAACGGGGATGCCCTTGTCCTGCAGGTCGCCGACGCCGGTCGGCGTCAGCGGGAACAGGCCGGCTTCGCCCGTCTGCACCATCTCCGAGATCTTCGCCGAGTTCGGGATGTATTCGACGACGTTCGGCCCGACCGTGCTCGCCCACTTGCTGAAGCCCGGCTCGACGTTCTGTTCGTTGCCGCCGAGCAGCCGGTTGATCGCGAGGAAGCCGTGCAGCCCGAACGTACTGCTCGACGCCGACTGGAACACGACCTTGCCCTTGTATTTCGGATCGGCGAAATCCATCCACGACGTCGGCGGCGCCCAGCCTTTCTCGGTGAACAGCTTCTTGTTGTACGCGATGCCGGTCATCCCGAGCTGCACGCCCGCGCCGACGTCGTCCTTCATCCGCGCGAACGGGTACAACTCCTTCAATACCGGCGAATCGTCGAGTTTCTGGCATACGCCGAGGCTCACCGCGCGCGCCATCACACCGTCGTCGAGGAACGCGACGTGGATCTGCGGCTTGTTGCGGTTCGCGAGCAGCTTCGCGAGCACGTCCGACGACGTGCCGGGCACGATCACCACCTTCACGTTGTTGGCCTTCTCGAAGTCGGGCAGCACCTGGCTCGTATAGGCCTTTTCCATCGGCCCGCCGTTCATGCCGACGTAGATCGTCTTCGTTTGCGCGCACGCGGGCGCGCCGGCGCCTGCGATACAAAGGGCGGCGGCCGCCGCGATCGTGCCGAGCAGTTTCATTTTTGGATCTCCTCTTGACGGAAAGGGGCGGTCGGCGCGGCTTGCGGGAAGAAGCGGCCGATCGAGAATGCATCGAGTGGCGTGACGGTTTCGCCGGTCGTGACGAGATCGGCGAGCACCTCGCCGACACCCGGCGCGAGCAGGAAGCCGCCGCCTGAAAAGCCGAATGCATGCAGCAGGCGCGGCGTCGTGCGGCTCGCGCCGATGATCGGGTTGTGGTCGGGCGTGCAGCCTTCGACGCCGCTCCACGTGCGGATCAGCAGCGCGTCGCGCAGCGCGGGCAGCAGCGCGCACGCGTCGCGCATCACCGCGCGCGTCGTATCGACCGACGGCTGGCCGAATTCGCCGTCGCCGCGGCCGCGGCCGCCGCCGATCACGCAGTTGCCGCGCGCGACCTGGCGCGCGTACACGCCGCCGCCGTACACGCCGAGGTTGTGCGCGATGAACGGCGGCAGCGGTTCGGTCACCCACATGTTCGGGTAGATCGGCTCCATCGGCACGGCTTCGCCGAAGCGCTCGGCGATCGTGTTCGCCCATGCGCCGGCCGAATTGATCAGCCATGTCGCCGTGTGCGCGCGGCCGCCGGCCTGCACGTGAAAGCGCGTGCCGTCGTGGTGAACCTCGTCGACCGGGGTGTGCTCGAACACGTCCGCGCCCGCCGCGCGAGCCGCGCGCGCGAACGCGGGCGACACGAGGCGCGGGTTCGCATGGCCGTCGCTCTCGCACAGCGAGCCGCCGAGCGCCGCGCGGCCGAGCCACGGGTAGCGGCGGCGGAACGCGTCGCCGCGCATCACCTGCAGCGGCAAGCCGTGTTCGCCGGCGAGCGCGGCGTACGCGTCGAGCGCGTCGAGATCGGCGTCGCTGCGCGCAAGCCGCAAGTGGCCGGACACGACGAATTCGCCGTCGATGCCGATCAGTTCGGGCAGGCGATCCCAGATACGCCGCGCGCGCAGCGCGAGCGGCAATTGCTCGGCCGGGCGGCCCTGGCAGCGCACGCCACCGTAGTTCACGCCGCTCGCCTGCGCACCGCAGTCGCGCCGCTCGAACAGCCCGACGCGCAAGCCGCGTCGCGTGAGCGCGAGTGCGGCCGACGCGCCGACGAGGCCGCCGCCGACGATCGCGACGTCGTAATGTCGACGCTCACTCATCGCGCGCCTCGTCGGGAATCGCCGCGACGTCGTCGCCCGCGAGCGCGGCCGAGATCGGGAACGGCTTCACCGGCGGTTGCGCACGCAACCGGCCGACGTCGGCGAGCGGAAGGCCGGTTTCGGCGGCCAGCACGAGCGCGGCCGCGTCGCCGCACATGCGGCCCTGGCAGCGGCCCATGCCGACGCGCGTCAGCGCTTTCAGCCGGTTCATTTCGGTCGCTGCGCCCGCGCGAATGCAGCGGCGCAGCGTGCCCGCGTCGACTTCCTCGCAGCGGCACACGATCGTGTCGTCGGGACAGCGCGCGGCTTGGTCGGCCGGCGGCGCGAATGCCGCTTCGAGGCCCACGCGGAACGAGCCGATCCGTGCGAGCGTGCGGTCGAGCGCCGCCGTGTCGGGTTTGCCGGACGGCGAGCGAGATGCGATGCCGGCATCGTCGAGCAACGCGAGCGCCGCACGTCGGCCCGACGCTTCGGCCGCGTCGGCGCCCGCGATGCCCGCGCCGTCGCCGGCGACGTAGATACCGCGCACCGACGTGCGCCCGGCCGCGTCGCGCTCCGGCAGCCATGCGCGATTGAGCGGGTCGAAGCCGAACCGGCAGCCGGCCAGATCGGCGAGCTGCGTTTCGGAACGCAGGCCGAAGCCGAGGCCGAGCGCATCGCAGTCGAGCACGCGCGGCGACGCGGTGCGCTCGTCGTCGCCGGCGGCGCGCCATGCGAGCCCCGTCACATGTCGGGCGCCGAGCACGCGCTCGAACGTGACGCCCGTTTCGATCGTGACGCCGTGCGCGCGCAGCCAGCCGATGGTGTAGAGCCCCTTCGCGAAGATCGACGGCATGCGCAGCAGCGCGGGCGCGGCGGCGGCCTGGCGGCGCAGCGGGCTCGTATCGAGCACGGCCGCGACCTGCGCGCCGGCCTTCGCGTACTGGTAAGCGACGAGGTATAGCAGCGGCCCCGTGCCCGCGAAGACGATGCGCCGGCCGATCGCGCAGCCCTGCGCCTTCAGCGCGACCTGTGCGCCGCCGAGCGTATAGACGCCCGCGAGCGTCCAGCCCGGCACGGGCAGCACGCGGTCGGTGGCGCCGCTCGCGACGATCAGGTGCGTGTACGGCACCGTCACTTCACGGCCGTCCTGCAGCGTGTCGACGCGGCCCGCGCCGCATGACCACGCCAGCGTGTTCGGCCGGTAGTCGACGTGCGGCAGCAGCGCGGCCATCGTCCGGTGCAGCGCGTCGGCCTTCGCGGCCTCGAAGCCGTACAGCGTGCGCTTGTCGCGCGCGAACGCGGCGCCGGCCGGCGGTTGACGATAAATCTGTCCGCCCCAGCGCGCGTTCTCGTCGATCACGACCGGCCGCAGTCCCGCGTCGACCAGTGCCTCGGCCGCGCGCACGCCGGCCGGCCCCGCGCCGACGATCACCGGCTGCAGCGCGGCGTTCATGCTGCGTCTCCGGCTGCGATCGGCCGGGCGATCGTGAGAATCCGCATGCCTTCGACGATCGGCGTCGAGCATGCGCGCACGCGTGCGCCGGCTTCGGTGCGCACCCAGCAGTCCTGGCACGCGCCGATCAGGCAGAAGCCCGCGCGCGGCTGCCCGCTGAATTCGCTGATGCGCACGCGACGCTGCGCGACCAGAATCGCGGTGAGCACGGTGTCGCCGGCGAGCGCCTGCGCAGGACGGCCGTCGAGCGTGAACGCGACGGACGCGCGCTCGCGTTCGGCGACGCGCACGAACTGCGCGCCGTCGTCCGCGATGTCGTTGGTACGGGAAACGGGAGTCGTCATCAATGTTGGCCGATCAGGATGCGGTTCAGGCCGTACACGCGATCGAGCAGTAGCATCGCGCCGGCGGTGATGAAGATGACGAGCGCCGACACCGACGCCATCATCGGGTCGATCGATTCGGTCGCGTACATGTACATGCGCACGGGCAGCGTGACCGTCTGCGGCGACGTGACGAAGATCGACATCGTCAGCTCGTCGAAGCTGTTGATGAACGCGAGCAGCCAGCCGCCCGTGATGCCGGGCACGATCATCGGCAGCGTGATGCGGCGGAAGGTCGTCCACGGGTCCGCGCCGAGCGAGCATGCGGCCTGCTCGATGCTGCGGTCGAGGCCCGCGACGGACGCGAGCACGAGCCGCATCACGAACGGCGTGATGACGATCATGTGCGCGAGCACGAGCCATGCGAACGAACCGGTCGCGCCGATCAGCGCGAAAAAGCGCAGCAGCGCGATGCCGAGCACGAGGCCGGGAATCACGAGCGGCGACAGCAGCAGCCCGTTCAGGAACGCGCGGCCCGGAAACGTCGCGCGGCCGATCGCGAGGCCGGCCGGCAACGCGATCGCGAGCGACAGCGTCGCCGACGCGAACGCGAGCTTCACGCTGTTGAGGAACGCGGTGACGAAGTCGGGATAGTCGAGGATCGCGCGGAACCAGCGCAGCGACACGCCGCGGGTCGGCAGCGTCAGCGTTTCGTCGGGCGTGAACGCGACGAGCACGACGATCACGAGCGGCGCGAGCACGAACAGGATCACGAGCGTGTGGAACGCCAGCGCAAAGGGGCCGTTCTTTCTCATCGGGAGGCGCCTCCGAGGCTGCGCGCGTAGCGGCGTTCGAGCACGCGGTAGTAGGTGAGCATCACGACGAGGTTCGCCGCGAGCAGCAGCACCGCGATCGTCGCGCCGAGCGGCCAGTTCAGCGAGCCGAGGAATTCGTCGTAGACGGCCGTGGCCGCGACCTTCAGGCGGCGCCCGCCGAGCAGGCCCGGAATCGCGAACGCGCTCGCCGACAGCCCGAACACCATCAGGCTGCCCGACAGCACGCCGGGCATCAGTTGCGGCACGACGATGCGGCGCAGCGTCGTGAACGGCGACGCGCCGAGCGACAGCGCGGCGTGCTCGGTCTGCGGATCGAGCCGCTGCAGCGCGGTCCACACCGGGATCACCATGAACGGCAGCATCACGTGCACCAGCGCGATCACGATCGCGAAGGTCGTGTATTCGAGCTTGTACGGCCCGAGGCCGACGAGCGCGAGCGCCTGGTTCACGAGCCCGCTCGTGTTCAGCAGCATGCTCCAGCCGAACGCGCGCACGACCACCGACACGAGCAGCGGCGCGAGGATCGCGAGCAGGAACAGCGAGCGCCACGGGTCGCGCATTTTCGACAGCACGTACGCTTCGGGCGTGCCGATCGCGACGCAGATCGCGGTGGTCAGCGCGGCAATCCCGAACGTGCGCGCGAAGATCGTGTGGAAGTACGACGAGCCGAGCACTTCCGCGTAGTTGCCGAACTGGAACGCGGCGATCGGGCCGGTGGCCGGGTCGAAGCGGTAGAACGTCAGCACGAACGTCATCGCGAGCGGCACGAGCACGAGCGCGGCGAACAGCGCGAATGCAGGTGCGCACATCAGCCACAGCGGCGCATGCGCGCGCCAGCGCGCGCGCGGTGCGCCGCCGCCGACGGCACGGGGCGTCACCGCGTCCGCCGCGGCCGTGGCGGCCACGGTCGCGCCCGATTGCGCGAGCCCGGCCGGTGCGCCTTCGGTCGAGAGCGGGCGGGAAGGCTGTCGCATTCAGGCCTCCCGGCGCATCACGCGCACCGCGTCGCTGTGCCAGTCGATGCCGACCGGCGCGCCTTCCGCGAGCGGCTCCGCGCCTTCGTTCTGGCAGCACACGAGCACCTCGCCGAGCGCGCTGTCGACGCGGTACAGCCACTGGCTGCCGAGGAAGAAGCGGCTCGTGACGGTCGCCGCGAAGCGGCCGGCCTCGGGCGCGCACAGCCGCAGCTTTTCGGGGCGGATGCAGACCGATACCGCGTCGCCCACGCGCACGTCGCGCTCGCGCGGGGGCAGATGCGCGGTGCGGCCCGTTTCGGCGAGATCGTGCCCGAGGTCGATGCGGATCGCGTCGCCGTCGTGCGCGACGACCGTGCCGGGCAGCAGGTTCGCCTTGCCGATGAATTGCGACACGAAATGATTTTCGGGGCGCTCGTATGCGCGATACGGCGTATCGGTCTGCGTGATGCGGCCGGCTTCCATCACGACCACGCGGTCGCTGATCGACAGCGCTTCCGACTGATCGTGCGTGACCATGATCGTCGTCGTGCCGATCTTGCGCTGGATCGCGCGCAGCTCGAACTGCATGTCCTCGCGCAGCTTCGCGTCGAGATTCGACATCGGTTCGTCGAGCAGCAGCACGGGCGGCTCGATCACGACCGCGCGCGCGATCGCCACGCGCTGCCGCTGGCCGCCGGACAATTCGCGCGGAAAGCGGTGCGCGAGCGCGTCGAGCCGCACGAGCGCCAGTGCCGCGCGAATGCGCTCCGCGCGCTCGGCCTTGTCGACGCCGCGCATGTCGAGGCCGAAGCCGACGTTCTCCGCGACGCTCATGTGCGGAAACAGCGCATAGCTCTGGAACACGATGCCGAGCCCGCGGCGGTTCGGCTTCAGGTGCGTGATGTCCTGCCCGTCGAGCGCGATGCGGCCGCGCGTGACGTCGACGAAGCCGGCGATCATCTGCAGCGTGGTGGTCTTGCCGCAGCCGGACGGCCCGAGCAGCGACACGAATTCGCCTTGCTCGACCGACAGGTTGACGTCCGCGACGGCGGTGAGCTCGCCGAAGGTTTTCGTCAGATCCGTAAGCGTGAGAAACGACATGGAGAGCTCCGGGTTCGCACACCGCATGGCCGGTGCGCCGATGACGCGGACTCTAGCCAGCCATATTTCGGCGCGTCAATTTCGAATTCTGCTGAACGGGATGAATTTCGGAAAAATTCCATTGACCGGAACGAATCGGAAAATCGCCTGCGAATCGTTCCGTTGGATGACGGGCGGCCGATCCGTGAAATGCCCGCGTCAATCCCGTGCACACCCGGATGCCCGCGGATTTTCGGCCGGACGACAATGGCGGCTACCGTATTCCATTCACTGAAATAGTCGAGGAGAGCCGACATGCAGGAACCTCGTTCGCGCGGAACGTCGCCGTCCGCCCGCGCGCCGCGCCCGGACGAGCACGCCGCCGATGCGGCAGATCCCGTCGATTCAGCCGGTGCGCCCGGCACCGGCATGCTGCAGCGTGCGTTCGCGATCCTGCGCGCGCTGGCCGGCATGCAGCAGGACGGCGTGCGCGTCACGCATCTGGCGAAGGCCGTCGGCCTGACGCAGGGCACCGCGCACCGCATCCTGCAATCGTTGATCGCCGAAGGGATGGTCGAACAGGACGAGCAGTCGAAGCTGTACCGGCTGAGCGTCGACTTTTTCGCGCTCGCCGCGCAGGCCGGCAACCCGAGCAGCATGCGCACGCTGTGTCGTCCCGCGCTGCTGCGGCTGTGCGCGAGCCTCGGCGAAACCATCTTCCTGCTGGTGAAGAGCGGCTTCGACGCCGTGTGTCTCGACCTGTGCGAAGGGCCGTTTCCGATCCGCTCGTTTACCGGCGATATCGGCGGGCGCATCGCGCTCGGCATCGGGCAGGGCAGCCTTGCGATCCTCGCGTTCCTGCCCGAAGCCGAGCGCGAGGAGGTGATCCGCTTCAACGTGCCGCGCATCCGCGGCTACGGCGTGCTCGACGAGGTGTATCTGCGCACCGAGATCGAACGCGTGCGGCAACTCGGCTACGCGGGTCGCAACAGCGGCGTGCTCGACGGAATGGCTGGCGTCGCGGTGCCGATCCTCGATCGCACCGGTTATCCGGTGGGTGCGCTGAGCGTCGGCACGCTCGCGTCGCGGCTCGGCGACGACCGGATGCCGATGGTCGTCGAACTGCTGCGACGCCAGGCCGACGCGATCGGCCCGCGCACCAATCCGTTCGACGCCGCGTTGCGGCGGCCGATGCACGGGCTGTCGGGGAAAACCGTCTAGCCGCGTCGCGCGTGGCCGTTTCATCGGCTTGCTCGGCCCAAGCGCCATGCCGTTCGCCGGGGCGGATCGAACGCCTCGAATGACGTTTTTCGAGGGTTATACGACCTTTGAGCCATCCGCGTCACGTTCCATACTGCACGTGAACGATCAAGCAGGAACCCGCACGCAAGCGCCATCGCGTGTCGCGTAGCCGGCCTGGTCAATCACGACACGAAAAGGAACGGAAGATGCGACTCAAAAATAAATCGGCGTTGATCACGGGCGGCACCAGCGGCATCGGTCTGGCCACCGCGAAGCTGTTCATGGCGGAAGGTGCGCGCGTCGCGGTGACGGGGCGCGACGAGGCCGCATTCGAGCGCGTGAAGGCGGAACTCGGCGAGCATGCGCTCGTGCTCAAGGGCGACGTCAGGTCGCTGGACGACATGCGCGCGATTGCCGCCGCGGCCGACGAGACGTTCGGCGGCCTCGATGTCGTGTTCGCCAACGCGGGCTGGGCGTTCCCGTCCGCCGTGAACGACATCGACGACACGCTCTACAACGACATCATGGACGTCAACGTCAAGGGTGTGGTGTTCACGCTTCAAGCAGCGCTGCCGTACCTGCGCGAAGGTTCGTCGGTGATCCTCAATACCTCGTTCGTCGATCAGACCGGCAAGCACGGCATCTCGTTGACCGCGGCGGCAAAAGCCGCCGTGCGTTCGCTGGCCCGCAGCTGGTCGTACGAATTTCTCGACCGGAAAATCCGTTTCAACGCGATCGCACCCGGCCCGATCGATACGCCGCTGCTCTCGAGGTGGGGCAAGCCCGACGAATGGGTGCGCGAGCGCAAGGCCGAATTCGCGCACGCGATTCCGGTGGGCCGCATGGGCAAGGCCGACGACATCGCGTACGCGGCGCTCTATCTCGCCAGCGACGAATCCTCGTACGTCGTCGGTACCGAGCTGGTCGTCGATGGCGGTGCGTCGCAGCTTTAAGCCCGCGCTTCGCGCTCGCCGGGCCCGGCATGTCACCCCGGCTCATCCTCATCCCGATTTCACGTCCGCCGCGCCGTTCGCCGCGGCGGTTCTTCGATCCGGCCCGGCGCGGTTGCGCGCGCTCATGGGCCGAAGTTGCAAGGAGCAATCATCTTGACCGACAGTAGCGACAACCATGCGTCCGCCGGGCCGCTCACGCGGGCAGGCCGTTCGCGCCGCGATGTCCTGAAGTTCGGCAGTGCGGCCACCCTCGGCGCCGTGCTGGGCGGCGGCGCGTTGCTCGGGCACGCCACGCCGGCGCCGGCGCCTGCGGGCAGCACGGGGCTGCTCGCGCCGAACGAGCCGCTCGAGATCCTGATCGTCAATTACGACGGCGGCACGCTGCTCGACTTCGCGGGCCCCAGCGAGGTCTTCCACCGCTTGCCGAATACGAACGTGCGCTATGCGAGCCTCGACGGCGGCAGCGTGACGCTCGAATTCGGCGTCGTGTACGGCAAGACCGAACGGCTGGCCGATATCGACCGGACCGACGTGATCCTCGTGCCCGGCGGGTCGAATTTGTCGGTGCCGATGCGGCCGGCGTATCAGGCGCAGATCCGCCGTCTGGCGGAGAGCGCCAAACACGTGACGTCGGTATGCAACGGCTCGCTCGTGCTCGCCGCGACGGGTGTGCTCGAGGGCAAGCGCAGCGCCTGCCATTGGGCGTTCGTCAACAAGCTGGCCGAATATGGTGCGATTCCCGTTCCCGATCGCTTCGTCGAAGACGACAACGGCCGCTTCATGAGCGGCGGCGGCGTGACGGCGGGCATCGACTTCGCGCTGCGCGTGGCGGCGAAGCTGCGCGGCCAGCAGGCCGCCGAATACACGCAGCTCGTGATCGAATACGATCCCGATCCGCCGTTCCACGCCGGTCATCCGAGAGAGGCGCGGCCCGAACTCGTCGCGATGGTCGACAAGAAGCTGCCCGGTGCATCAAAGGGGCTCGCACGCATTCCCGGCGTGCGCTGAAACGCTTGCCGGCACCGCGACCAGCGTTGCCGCCTCTTCAATTCAAACCCGATTCGGAAATCATTCGATGCGACGGATTCATCTTTGTACTGCTGCGCTTGCGGCGTGCGTGTCCTTTTTTGCGTTCGCGGCGCCGGCTGTCGCCGCTGGTGCGCAACGCCTGCCCGAAGCGGCCATCAAGGCCGAAAACGCGCGATGGGCGGACGCCTTTGCGCGAGGGGATTACGACGCGATCGGCCGCCTCTATACCGACGACGGCGCGCTCTTGCCGCCGGGCGGCGACAAGGTCACGGGGCGCCGTGCGATCACCGAGTACTTCACCAACGGGTATGCCGGATCGAAGCCCGGCACCGTGTCGTTCGACAACTACGAGTTCTACGGTAACGACCACGCCGTGACGGAGGTATCGGATGTGGAGGTTCGCAATCACGACGGAGTGCTGAAGGTCCGCGCGAAGCAGACGCTCGTGTTCCTGAAGCAGGGCGGCACGTGGAAGCTGCATCGCGACATGTGGAACGCTTACCCGCCGGTCAAGGATTGACGACGACTATCGACGTCCGGCGAAATGGCGCGTTGGGCACCCACGCGCCAATCACCCATTGGCGAGACGTCGACCCGGCCGCGCGCTGACCGGCAGGCGGCCGATCAGCGCGCGGCGTTCGACCTGCTCTCGCGTCGAACCGCTTGCGGCGGGTGCCCGAGCAGCTTGATGAAGGCACGGCGCATCCGTTCCGGATCGGTGAATCCCACCGCCAGCGCGATCTGTTCGATCGGTTCGCTGCCGCTCTGCAGGCGTAGCCTTGCCGCTTCTACTCGTAGACGCTCGACCGCCCTCGCGGGCGTTTCCCCGGTTTCCCGGCGAAAGGCGCGCCCGAACTGTCGCACGCTCAAGCTCGCCGCATCGGCGAGCCGTTCGACCGGCAACGCTTCGGCCAGATGTTCGCGAGCGAAATTCAGTGCGATACGGATGCGATCCGATTCCGGCTCCATCTGCGACATCGCGGAGAATTGCGACTGCCCGCCGGGCCGCCGATACGGAACGACGAGAAGCCGCGAGACCTCGCGCGCGATCTCCGCGCTCATGTCCCGTTCGATCATGCCGAGCGCGAGGTCGATGCCGGACGCGATGCCCGCCGACGTCCAGACGCGGCCGTCGACGACATAGATGCTGTCGCCGTCGACCCGTGTGCGAGGAAAGCGCGACTGCAATTGCGCGGCGTATCGCCAGTGCGTCGCCGCTCTCAATCCGTCCAGCGAACCGGTTTCCGCAAGCAGGAATGCGCCGGTACACACGCTTGCCACTCGCGACGCCCTGGTGGCCAGCTTGCTGGCCGCGACGATATTCTCCGACGTTTGCATCGGCGCGATATCGCCGCCGACGAACACGACGGTGTCGAACGCGCGCCGTCCGATCGGCTTCGTGTCGATCGAAAGGCCGGTATTGCCGGGAATCGGGCCGCCGAATGGCGAGATGACGTGAAGATCGTATGGCGTGCGGCCGGCGGCCGTGGCCACCTGATTGAAGGCCGATAGCGGCCCGCCAAGATCGAGCGCGTCGTAGCCGCGGCAGACGAAGAATCCAATTCGATGCATGACGAGGCAATGAGTCGGTAACGCCGGAATGGCGAATTTTACGGGGGAACCCTCGAATCATGTCATTTGGCTTGAAACGAGGGAAAAGCGTCCTTTACGTCTTCATCGATCGACTGTATGGGTTTGCGCCGCGCGGATGCGATGCCGACAGAAAGCAACGAACAGCGACGATAGGTGAATGCCGGTTGATCTCGCGCAGCGGGCGTCCCGATCCGGGAAAAAGCGCCGGTATTGCAGCGCAGCGAAAGACGGCGACGCCCGCCCGGTCGAGCCTCCGTCACGAACCGAAACCGCCGCCGCGGCCATCATGCGGATGCCGATGGTTGACCGCCGGCGGTCATGCTAGGATTTCCGTCAAACAACTCCGGAGACTGCGATGCCGTTCATCTGCGAAAACGTCGAATGTCGTGCCGTGCTGGCTCGCGGGCAGGTCAGGCACCATCAGGAGGGCGCGGGCTGGTGCTTCTACTGCCCCGACTGCAACACCCGAAACGAGTTGATGAATATCGGCACGGCCAGCGGTCCTGTCGAACTGGTTCAGCCGGAACGGGCGAGCCCGCCGCACAAGGTCGTCGCGACGGCACGGCCGCTGGACGACGGCCGCTACGCGGCGCAGTTGAGCGTTCAGCGAGCGCTCGCCGTGAAGGGCACGTACGCGGCCGAAGAGCACTGGGACGAGCTCGGCGTATTCGGCGACGCGCAGGAAGCCGTCGCGCATGCGAAGTCATTCGCCACGGACCTGCTGCAGCGCGCCGCGTAATCGGCATTTTTCCGTGAATGAACAAGAGGCGTCGCGCGTTCGTGCGCGACGCCTCTTTGCATTTTCCGCCTGCGTTTTTCAATCGCGGATATCGAACGCGAAGGACTGCTGCGCGATCCGTCGAACCATGCCGTCCCGAACCAGGCTCGCGAGAAGGCCATGCGTGGTCACGCAGCCGGCGCCTGTGCCGCGCGGGCCCGTTCGCGGGCCGCGACGAGTTCCCGGATCCGCTCGCGGTCGGCCGGCGTCACCGGCGTGAAGGTCACGAGGCTCAGGTCCGGACTGCCGGTGACCGAGAACGCCGAATAGTCGAGCGCGATCCGGCCGACTTCCGGATGGCGGATCTCCTTCGTGCCTTCGTCGTGCGTTCGGATATCGTGGTCGCGCCACATCGCGTCGAATTCGGCGCTGGTCGCGCGCATCTCGTCGACGAACGCCTGCACGGCCCGCGTCGCGCCGCTGCGCGCGACGTCCGCACGAAACGCGCCGACCGCGAACCGCGCGACGCGCTCCCAGTTCGGCTGCGCATCGCGCACGCGCGCATCGACGAAGATCAGCCGCAGGATGTTGCGCGCGGCGGGCGGCAGCGTCGCATAGTCGGTCAGCGTCGCGGCCGCCGCGTCGTTCCATGCGACGACGTCCCACGTCGCGGTGCGGATGATCGCGGGGCTCGCGTCGAGCGAATCGAGCACGCGTTGCAGCCGCGGCGTCACGCTGGCCGGCGCGTGATAACGCACCTCGGGCGGATGGCCGACGCCGAGCAGGAACAGATGTTCGCGTTCGGCGTCGTTGAGCATCAGCGCGCGGGCGAGCCGGTCGAGCACGTCGGCCGACGGCGCGCCGCCGCGCCCCTGTTCGAGCCACGTGTACCACGCGGCGCTCACGTGCGCGCGCTGCGCGACTTCCTCGCGCCGCAGGCCCGGCGTGCGGCGGCGCGTGGCCGGCAGCCCGAGCGCGGCCGGGTCGAGTTTCTCGCGGCGGTCCCGCAGGTACGCGCCGAGCAGGTTGTCGGGGGCGTCAGCCATATCCTGTTAGTTCGTTTACCGGTAAACCGTCACGGCTTCACCGCGAGCGGCGGTCGGCAGATAGTAAGCCTCCATTTCATCCGGAGGTGCTGAACATGCGTGTCTTTGTTACGGGAGCGTCGGGATTCGTCGGCTCGGCCGTCGTCGCCGAACTCTTGGCCGCCGGGCACTCGGTGCTCGGGCTCGCGCGGTCGGATGCAGCGGCGGCATCGGTTGCCGCGGCCGGCGCCGACGTCCATCGCGGGTCGCTCGAGGATCTCGAGAGCCTGACGCGCGGCGCCGACGCCGCCGACGCGGTGATCCACACGGGATTCAATCACGACTTCTCGCGCTTCGCGCAGAACTGCGAACTCGACCGCCGCGCGATCGAGACGATCGGCGCGGCGCTCGCCGGCTCGGCGCGGCCGCTGATCGTCACGTCGGGCCTCGCGCTCGTCGCGCCCGGCCGCGCGGCGACGGAGGACGATTCGCATGTGCCGGTGTCGGCGAATTATCCGCGTGCGTCCGAAGCGAGCGCGGTCGCGCTCGAAGCGCGCGGCGTGCATGCGTCGGTTGTCCGCCTGCCGCCGTCCGTGCACGGCGACGGCGATCACGCGTTCGTGCCGCGCCTGATTGCGTTCGCGCGGGAGAAAGGGGTGGCGGCGTACATCGGCGACGGCGCGAACCGCTGGCCGGCCGTGCACCGGCTCGACGCGGCGCGCGTGTACCGGCTCGCGATCGAGCGCGGCGCGGCCGGCGCGCGCTATCACGCGGTCGACGACATGGGCGTGCCGTTTCGCGAAATCGCGGAGGTGATCGGCCGCCGGCTGAACGTGCCGGTCGTCGCGAAGTCGGCGGAGGAAGCCGGCGAACACTTCGGCTGGTTCGCGATGTTCGCGGGGATGGATGCGCCCGCAACGAGCGAGCGCACGCGGGCGTCGCTCGGTTGGGCGCCGACGCAGCCGGGGCTGCTGGCCGACATCGACCGGCCGGCGTATTTCGAAAGCTGACGAGCGACGGGCGCCGCGCATCGTGCGCGGCTCGGGCCGTGACGAACACGCATACGTCGCGGCCACCCGCCTGCCGTGCGTCATTCGACCGGATGCAGATCCTGCAGCAGCGTCGGCACCAGCTCCGATACGGTCGGGTGGATATGCATCGCGCGGCTGATCGTCGTGTACGGCGCGCCGGCGGTCATCACGTCGAGCATCCCGTGCACGACTTCGTCGCCGGTCACGCCGAGGATCGACGCGCCGAGGATCGCG
This sequence comes from Burkholderia sp. AU32262, assembly GCF_020419985.1. Classification (NCBI taxonomy): domain Bacteria; kingdom Pseudomonadati; phylum Pseudomonadota; class Betaproteobacteria; order Burkholderiales; family Burkholderiaceae; genus Burkholderia; species Burkholderia sp. AU32262. The sequence goes on along the minus strand of NZ_JAIZRS010000002.1, from coordinate 107,561 downwards.
TGGCTATCCGCGTCGACGATCACCTTCATGAAGCCCTGGCTTTCGCCTTTCTCGACCGCCCGGCCGACGCGCGTCATCGGGCGCGTGCCGACCAGCAGCCGGCGGCCCGTCTGCTTCGCTTCCGCGAGCGTCATGCCGACGCGGCCGAGCGGCGGATCGATGTACATCGCGTAGGCCATGATGCGGTCGGACACCTTGCGCGGATCGTCGTCGAGCAGGTTGGCCGCGACGATCTCGTAGTCGTTGTACGCGGTGTGCGTGAACGCGCCGCGCCCGTTGCAGTCGCCGAGCGCCCAGATGCCGGGCACGTTGGTGCGCAACTGATCGTCGACGGTGATGTAGCCGCGCGCGTCGGTGACGACGCCCGCGCGGTCGAGCCCGAGATCGTCGGTGTTCGGCACGCGCCCGACCGCCAGCAGCAGGTGCGAGCCCGCCACCTCGCGGCCGCCGCCCGCGCAGTCGAGGCCGACCACGATGCCGTCGCCGTCGCGGCGCGCGCTCAGGCAATTCGCGTCGAGCTGCACGTCGATCCCTTCTTTTTCGAGGATCTCGCGCACGGCCTGCGATACGTCTTCGTCCTCGCGGCGGATCAGGCGCGGGCCTTTCTCGACGATCGTGACCTTCGAGCCGAAGCGGCGGTACATCTGGCCGAATTCGAGCCCGACGTAGCTGCCGCCGACGATCACGAGATGGTCGGGCAGGAAGTCGACGTCCATCATCGTCGAGTTGGTCAGGTACGGCACCGAGTCGAGGCCCGGCATCGCGGGCACCTGCGCGCGTCCGCCGACGTTGATGAAAATGCGTTCGGCTTCGAGCACGTCATCGCCCACGCGCACCGCGTTCGCGCGTTCGAAGCGGGCCTGACCCTGAAAGACGGTCGTGTTGTCGAGGCCGCGCACCCATTGCTCGACGCCGTGGTTCGAGCGGCCCGAGATCTGGTCCTTGCGCGCCTTCACGGCTTTCATGTCGACGGTGACGGGGCCGCCAATCGACACGCCGTATTCGCTGGCGCGTCGGGCGAGCTGCGCGGCGTATGCGCTCGCGATCAGCGTCTTGGTGGGGATGCAGCCGGTATTTACGCAGGTGCCGCCGAAGCGGCCGCGCTCGACGATCGCGACTTTCATGCCGGCGCCTGCGAGCCGCGCGGCGAGCGGCGGCCCGGCCTGGCCGGTGCCGATGACGATCGCATCGAAGTGTTGCGTCATGACGTCCTCCTGGGCGGGGACAACGGGGAAAGGGGCAGGCGCAAGCCGCATGCCGTGCCGGCGGTCGCGCGGGCGACGAGCGCCTATGGTAGACCTGTTGGCCCGGTGTCGCGAGCGTCGGGCGGGCGACGCGCCGTATTGAAAAACGGCGCCGCCGCGGGTGGCGCGGCGTGCGGCGTCTAATCCTTGCGCTGCCAGTGCCCGAACGACACCGGCCGGTGCGCGTCGGCGCGCGTGACGGTGACGTGGTCGGGCTGGTCGTCGAGCGGAAACGATTCGGTGACGATCCGGTTCGAAAACAGCCAGCCGTGCGTGCGCGGGTCGTAGCGGAACGTGATGTAGTCGGTCCAGTGCTGCCCGCACGCGACGGCGTTCTGCACCGTGAAATAGCGGCCCTTCACCGACAAGCCGTTGCCGGCCGCATCGTCGGGATCGAACGGGTCGCACTGGCCGCCTTCGTTCGCGCGCAGCACGACCTGGTCGTTGCGGGCGGCGAGCCGGTACGTGTGATCGGCCTGTTCCTCGTAGATCAGCAGCGGGCGCGGCGACGGCTGCTCGCGCGTGTCCACTGCGCGATGCACGACGACGAGAAAGCTGCGCCGCCCGTTGTCGAGATCGGGGCCGGCCTGCGCGGTCAGCGGCTGGTAGCCGGGCGGCAGTTGCGCGGCGATCGATTTCGGCAGGGTGTCGGCGCGGGCGTTGAGCGAGAGGGCGGCGAACAGCGGGAGCAACAGGGCGGAAAGGCGAAGGGCGCGCATGACGGGCGGTCCGGTCGAAAGGAGGAAAGGGAGATGAGTCGCGCGGCGCGTGACAGATCACGTCCGGACAACTCGCCGCCCGGCGCCGGATTTCCGCGCTCGTCGCTCGGGAAGGCGAGGCTGACGGTCGGGCTCGCGATGGACTCGCGAAGGATCGGATCGGCGACGGCGGCATCGTCGGGATAGCGGGCGGCGCGGATCTCGATCATGGGGCGGCGCGGGATCACGGGAAAGAGGGCCAGCATAGCAGCGCACAGCCGCTTTCGGCCATCCGCGAAGCGTGCCAGAATCGAGCGCTCGACCGTCGGAAACGACACGCAGGCGCCGGCGCAGCGGCGTCGCTGACCAAGGAGACTTCGATGACCGCATCGGCTGCCGTACTCGCCATCCTGGCTGCGCTGTTTCTCGGCGCGATGATCCCGGGCCCGAGCTTCGTGCTGGTTGCCCGCAATTCGATCGGGCTGTCGCGCCGCGACGGGCTCGCCACCGCACTCGGCATGGGCATCGGCGGCATCGTGTTCGGCGGCGTCGCGCTGGCCGGGCTCTACACGCTGCTGCAGGCCGTCGAATGGCTGTACGTGGGCCTCAAGGTCGCGGGCGGCGTGTACCTGATCTACATGGCGTCGAAGATCTGGCGCGGCGCCGACCGGCCGATCGCGATGGACGATCCGCAGGCGATGGCCGGCGGCAGCGCGCGCAAGTCGTTCTGGACCGGCCTCACGACCCAGCTCAGCAACCCGAAGACGGCGATCTGGTACGGCAGCATCTTCGCGGCGCTGCTTCCGCAGCATCCGCCGCTGTGGTGCTATCTCGTGCTGCCGCCGCTCGTGTTCGCGGTCGAATTCGGCTGGTACACGCTCGTCGCGCTGTGTTTCTCGACGCGCCGGCCGCGCGAGCTCTACCTGCGCGCGAAGAAGTGGGTCGACCGCATCGCGGCCGGCGCGATCACGCTGCTCGGGCTGCGGCTGATCCTGAATGCGCCGAAAGCGGGGATCTGAGCGCTTTCATTCCCGGACCGTATCGGCGCGCGCGGCGGCGGCCATGCACGTCGCCGTACCGGCGCGAACCGGCGAGTCGGCCGGTTCGCAAACGTATGACTTCCTCGTGGCGCGGCCGCTCGCCGGCTGCCGCCGATCCTGCTTCCCCACCCGGCACCGCCGCCCGCCCAGCCTTGCGCGACGGGCGTTCGCATGGGTTGACCGGCGCGTCGAACGGCGCCGCTTCCCCGATTCTGGCGGTCGACTGCCCGACGACGTGTAAACTGCTGCCTTTTTTGACGGTTTGCAGCATGGTGCAAGCATCTCCGCGCCCGGCGTTGAGCGGTCCGACGCTCGTCCGGCTGCTCGCGCGCCTGGCCGATGCCGACGTCGCGGAATCCCGGCAGACGCTGTCCGACCGGCTGAGCCAGTGGCTCGGCTGGACCGACGCGATCACGCTGTCGTCCGCGCTGAATGCGAGCCCGCCGGGCGTCGCGGCCGGCGTGCGCGGCTACGACGCGGAGCGCGATTGCGCGCGCGTGCGCCACGATCTCGCGCAGGCGATCACGGCCGCCAGCCGGCCGCGGGCGCGGCGCCGGCCGGGCGATCCGCCGCCGCCGGCCGCCGACACGGCCGATTTCGCGGATTTTCGTCAACGTTATCTGACCCTGCAGCAGGACATGGAAACGGCGATCGGCCAGTTGCGCGGCCGCCTGCGCGTCGCGCTCGCCGCACGCTCGTCCGGGATGGCGCGGCTCGCGACGCTCGACACGATCATGGAGCGCGTGCTCGGCGCGCGCGAGCGCAGCCTGTTGTCGGCCGTGCCCGCGCTGCTCGGCACGCGCTTCGCGCGGCTGCGTGAAGCGGAGCGGCAAGCGCTGGCTGACGCCGAATCCGCGGCCGCACTCGACGCCGCCGCCCCATCGGCGCCGGCCGATGAAGGCCCGGTGGCCGATACCCCGACCGTCGCGGCGATCGTGCCCGGCGCATGGCTCGATACGTTTCGCGACGAGATGCAAAGCATCCTGCTTGCCGAACTCGAAGTCCGGTTTCAAACGGTAGACGGGCTGCTCGCGGCCCTTCGCACCTGCTAATCAACACGCTATGTCCAGAATTCGCCTTGATCTCGTTGTCTTCGTCGCCGGTCTGCTCGCAGTGGGCTGGATCGGTGCCGGCTATGTCGCATCGAACCCGCTGGCGGCGGCCGTCACGCTGCTGATTGGCGCGTGCTACGTCGCCGGCGCATGGGAGCTGCTGCGCTACCGGCAGGCGACCGCCACGCTGTCGCGCGCGGTCGCCGGCCTGACCGAGCCGCCCGCGAAGCTCGACACGTGGCTCGACATGCTGCATCCGGGCCTGCGCGGCGCGGTGCGCGCCCGCGTCGAAGGCGCGCGCGTCGCGCTGCCGGGCCCGGCGCTCGCGCCTTACCTCGTCGGCCTGCTGGTGCTGCTCGGCATGCTCGGCACGCTGCTCGGGATGGTCGCCACGCTGAAGGGCACGGGCGCCGCGCTCGAGAGCGCGACCGATCTCGACGCGATCCGCGCGTCGCTGATCGCGCCGGTGAAAGGGCTCGGGTTCGCGTTCGGCACGTCGATCGCCGGCGTCGCGACGTCCGCGATGCTCGGGCTGCTGTCCGCGCTCGTGCGCCGCGAACGGATCGATGCGGCCCAGCAGCTCGACGCGAAGATCGCGACGACGCTGCGCGTGCATTCGTCCGCGCACCAGCGCGACGAATCGTTCCGGCTGCTGCAGCGCCAGGCCGACGTGATGCCGGCCCTGGTCGACCGGTTGCAGACGATGATGACGACGCTCGAAGCGCGCAGCGTGGCGTTGCACGATCGTCAGCTCGAAAGCCAGCAGGCGTTTTTCGACCGGACCGAGCGGGCGTACGCGGGCCTGGCGTCGAACGTCGGCGACGCGCTGAAGGAAAGCGCCGCCGAAAGCGCGCGCGTGGCCGGCGCCGCGTTGCAGCCGGTCGTCGCCGCGACGATGACGGGGCTCGCGCAGGAGATGGCCGCGCTGCGCGACACCGTGACGGGCGCGGTGCAGCGTCAGCTCGACGGGCTGACGGACGGCTTCGAGAAGACCACCGGCAACGTGACGGCTGTGTGGAACCGCGCGATCGACGAACAACGTCAGGCCGGCAACGCCGTCGCGCAGCAGTTGCAGACGACGCTCGGCCAGTTCACCGACACGTTCGCGCAGCGTTCGTCGGATTTGCTCGACGGCGTCGCGACGCGCCTCGAATCGACCGAAGGCCGCCTGTCGGACGCCTGGCGCGATGCGCTGGCGCGCCAGGAGCAGGTCGGCGAGACGCTGGCCGGCCAGCATGCGCGTGCGCTCGGCGAAGCGGCCGCGACGTTCGAACGCCATTCGGCCGCGACGCTCGCCGCGATGCGCGAGTCGCACGCGGGTTTGCAGACGCAACTGGCCGCACGCGATGAAGAACGTCTCGCCGCGTGGAACGATTCGCTGGCGGCGATGGCCGCGAAGCTCGGCGACGAATGGCAGCGTGCGGGCGCGCATAGTGCCGGTCGTCAACAGGAAATCTGCGATGCACTCGCTCAGACGACGCGTGATCTGGCCGCACAGGCGTCGACGTTCGAACAACGCTCGAACGATCTGCTGTCGACGATCCGCGAGTCGCACACGGGCTTGCAATCGCAACTGGCGGCGCGTGACGAAGAGCGCCTCGCTGCGTGGAACGATTCGCTGACCGCAATGGCAGCGAAGCTGGGCGAAGAGTGGCAGCGTGCTGGCGTGCACAGCGCCGGCCGTCAGCAGGAAATCTGCGATGCACTCGCTCAGACGACGCGCGACCTGGCCGCACAGGCATCGACGTTCGAACAACGCTCGAACGATCTGCTGTCGACAATCCGCGAATCGCACACCGGCCTGCAATCGCAACTGGCGGCGCGTGACGAAGAGCGCCTCGCTGCGTGGAACGATTCCCTGACCGCAATGGCCGCGAAGCTGGGCGAAGAGTGGCAGCGTGCTGGCGTGCACAGCGCCGGCCGTCAGCAGGAAATCTGCGACGCGCTTGCACAAACGACGCGCGACCTGGCCGCACAGGCGTCGACGTTCGAGCAACGCTCGAACGATCTGCTGACGACAATCCGCGAATCGCACACCGGCCTGCAGTCGCAACTGGCAGCACGCGACGAAGAACGTCTCGCTGCATGGAACGATTCGCTCGCCGCGATGACGGCCGCGCTGCGCGACGAATGGGCGCAGACGAGCGCGCAGGCCGCGGCGCGCCAGCAGGACATCTGCGACACGCTCACCCGCACCGCGAACGACATCACCGCGCAGGCGCAGGTTCACGCGAGCGACACGATCAACGAAATCGCACGTCTCGTGCAGGCCGCGTCGGAGGCGCCGAAGGCCGCGGCCGACGTCGTCGCCGAGTTGCGCCAGCGCCTGTCCGACAGCATGGTGCGCGACACCGCGACGCTCGAGGAACGCAGCCGCCTGCTCGCGACGCTGGAGACGCTGCTCGGCGCGGTCAACCATGCATCGACCGAACAGCGTGCCGCGATCGACGCGCTCGTCAGCACGTCGGCCGATCTGCTCGATCGCGTCGGTGCGCGCTTCAACGACACCGTCGATGCCGAAACGCGCAAGCTCGATTCGGTGGCCGCGCAGGTCACGGCCGGCGCTGTCGAGGTGGCGAGCCTCGGCGACGCGTTCGGGATGGCCGTGCAGGTGTTCGGCGAATCGAACGACAAGCTGCTCGCGCATCTGCAGCGCATCGAGGCCGCGCTCGAGAAATCGCTCGCGCGCAGCGACGAACAGCTCGAGTACTACGTCGCGCAGGCGCGCGAGGTGATCGACCTGAGCGTGATGTCGCAAAAGCAGATCGTCGAAGACCTGCAGCAGCTCGCCGGCCGGCGGGCGCCCGTCGGAGCGTAACGCATGCACGACGAAATCGACGGCGGCGCGCAATCGGCGCCGGTATGGCCCGCGTTCGCCGACTTGATGTCGGTGCTGCTCGGCGCGTTCGTGCTGATCCTCGTCGGCGTGATCGGCATGCAGCTCCAGCTCACGTCGAAGCTCGAGGAAGCGGTGCGCGCGCGCCAGCTCGAGGCGCGGCAGCGCAAGTCGCTCGAACAGGCGCTCGCCGGGCCGCTCGCGGCCGGCCGCGTGACGCTCGTGAACGGGCGCATCGGCATCAGCGGCAACGTGCTGTTCGCGCTGAATTCCGACCAGTTGCAGCCCGCTGGCCGCGACTTGCTGAAGACGCTCGCCAGCCCGCTGGCCACGTACCTGAAGACGCGCGACGAGATCCTGATGGTCAGCGGCTTCGCGGACGACCAGCAGGTGCACGCCGGCAACCGCCTGTTCGCGGACAACTGGGAACTGTCGGCCAAGCGCGCGTTGACGGTCACGCGCGCGCTGATCGATGCCGGCGTGCCGGCCTCGTCGGTGTTCGCGGCCGCGTTCGGCTCCGAACAGCCGGTCAGCTCGAATGCGGACGATGAAGGCCGCGCGAAGAACCGCCGCGTGGAGATCGCGCCGGTGCCGCGCAAGTCGGCGTCGAACGGAGGAAAGGCCAAGTGACGGGCGACGCGACGCGGGTGCGTGCGACGCTCGATGCGTGGCGCGAGCAGGGCGCCGACCGGCTCGATCCCGTGCGCTTTCATCGGATCGATGCGCTCGAACGGCGCGCCGCCGTGCTCGACGGCGCCGCGCGCGCGTTGCTCGACGCGCGGCTGGCGGCGCTGGTCGAAGGGTTCGCGGAGACCGTCGCGCGTGCGCGCGAAGCCGAAGCGACGCGCATGACGGCGGAAACTTCGCCGGGTGCGCCCGCGCGCGGCGCGCTTGCCGCGCTCGTCGAAGGGCTCGCGCGCGATGCTCGGGCCGACCGGCGCGGGCTCGATCCCGAACTGGTCGACTACTTCCGCGCGACGTGGTCGAAAGTCCGCACGGAGCAGCAGTATCGACAGTCGCTCGACCAGGTGCCGCGCAACGCGGGGCCGCTCAACTCGAACAGCCTGGTGCACCGCTCGCTCGCGACGATGCGCGAACTGTCGCCGGACTATCTGCAGCAGTTCCTGTCGTACGTCGATGCGCTCGCATGGCTCGAGGATCTCGCCGGCGGCGGCGCGCAGCCCGAGAAGGAAGCGCCGCGCGCGAAGGCCGCCAAACCGGCGAAGAAGTCGACGCGCGCCAAGGCGCGATAACGCCACGTCACGCCGCGCCGCGCGCGGTCCGCGTGCGGATCGCCTACCGGTTCGGCGTTGGGGCGTCGATCGCCGCGCGTAGCGCGTGCAATGCTTCGACCCGTGCCGATATCGCGCGTGCGTTCGACGTCGGTGCGGGGATCGAGGGTCATCGAAGGGCGTTTCGATTGGCGGGTTGAGCCCGCGCGTCGCGCGGATCCGACGGATTATCGCATCGGCGTTCGGGCCATGTATCGCTCATCCCGGCCGCCTGCGCGAACGTGTCGAGCGCCCAGCCTTTCCCGAGCAACAGCCGCCGCGTGTGCAGCGCGCCGTGCACGTCGTCGGCAACGGTCTCGCCGAGATAGCGCAACGCGCGGCCTTCGACATCGACGAAACCATGCCGGTAGTCCTGCGCGAGCGCCGTCCACAGCCGCGCGGCGCCGACCGACTGGCGCGCGCCGCTGATCAGGCACAGGCCCGCGTCGAGCCCCCAGCGGTACAGCGTCGTCGCGAGGCCCTGGCGTTGCGCCGAGCCGCGCAGCCGTGTGTGCGGCGCGCGCAGGTAGCGGTCGGCGCGGCGCGGGATTTCGGGAAGCCGGTTGAACACCGTATAGCCGGCGAGCTGCCGGGCCGACGGATCCTCGACGTACAGGAAGTATTCGCCGTCGGCTTCGCGATGGCGCACGATCAGGCCCGAGCGGCCGAGCGCGACGCCCGGCAGCCCGTGCAGGCGATGCCCCGGCTGGTGGAGACGTTCATAAAGGGTGTCGAGTTCGTCGTCGATGTCGTGCTGGGAATGCTGTACGTCGATACGCATGGCAAAAGGCGCCCGTCCCGGGCGCATCGAGAAAGAAGTTCATGGCAACGGGGAAACGGAAATGAAAGCGGCCCCCGGGCTCGGCGAAGCGAGCCGGGGCCGCGAATCAGCTGGGGATGTGCTGGAAACCGGCGGCGATCGCGGCGAGGCCCGCGATGCAGAGTGCGAACAGGATCAGGACTTTGTGGATCACGCCTCTTTCCTCATGAACGCGCGGCGCCGAACGGGCGGCATCGCGGAGACGGTGAGCGGCGGGCACGGCCCGCGCGGCCGCCGCGCGGGGCGACGGTCGGGTGTCCGGCGACGGATCGTACGCGGACGGCCAGCACCATACGCGACGCGTCGGGAGCGGGCAATCGGACGGGTGGAGAAAAGCGACGAAAAGCGGAGAATTGCCGTGTTTCGCGACAATTGGCCGCATGGGGCGCGTTCAGACGTGCGGAGATCCACGCGCAAGCGCATCGTCGAGCGCTGGACGGCGCATGTGGAAAGTGTCGCGGCCTGTGCGACGCCCGCGCCCGCTTGGCATCCGCGCGAGCAACCGGAGCGGCATGAACTGCCGCCCCGGCCGCGCCGTCACACCGCCTGCCGCCCGCCAAACGCGTGCCTGACCCGCGCGAACAAGCCGTGTTGCGCGATCCATTCGGCATACGCGCGATAGTCGGGATCGCGCATCAGGTGGCGCTCTTCCGTTTTCGCGCGCGTGTAGTAGATCAGGTTGACGGCGACGAGCCCGGCGCAGTGCATGAGCCCGATCTGCCAGCCGAGCGGCTCGACGAACGGCACCGACACCATCCAGTACGACAGGTTCTTCGTGATGTACGCGGGATGCTTCGTGAAGCGATACGGGCCCGACGTGATGATCCCGCGGTTGGTGAGGTTCGAGAACCGCAGTCCGAACGAGATCGTGCACAGCGCGTAGGTCAGCAGCAGCAGGATGATCACCGTGCCCCAGATCACGCGCAGCGTCGGCGCCGACAGCAGCCAGTTGTCCCAGAACATCGAGCCTTCGTAGCGGATGTAGTTGTTCGAGATCAGCGACCAGAACGGCTGATAGCAGATCAGCGCGGCGACCCAGCCGAGCGTCGTCGGCTCGACGGTGCGCACGTGGCTGTCGAGGATGCGGAACGTGCACAGGTAGCCGACGGTGCCGAACATCAGGTCCATCGTGAACGACAGGTCGTACATGAACACGAAGGTCGCGATCGTCATCGGCGCATGCATCGCGTTCGCGAGCGACGCGCTCAGGTGATCGGCGTCCTTCGACAGGTAGACGGTCATCAGCGGCAGGAAAAACGCCTTCACGCCCCAGCCGGCCAGCATCTCGCGCACCGGCTTCCAGCTCGCGGGCCGCTCGCGGCGAAACAGGAAGCGGCCCCACAGCAGGTACGCGTCGTCGGTCTCGCGCTGGTGGCGGTCCATCCACGCGAAGTAGAACGGCGCGGCGACGATCACGTACGGCGCGAGTGAGCGCAGCAGCGACCAGAACGGCAGGTAGAACGCGCCGTGGTATTCGGGCAGCAGCCAGTAGAGGAGGCCGATGCCCGCGTAGATCGACGTCAGCGCGCCGAGCCGCGTCGCGACGCGCGCGACGCTCAGCGGCCGGACGGCCTGCCGTGACAGCCCCGCGCTCGGACGCAGGTAGACGCGCGAGATGAAGAGTTCGTGCAGCGCGATCGTGCCGATGATCGCGAGGCTGGCGACGACCGCGCGTGTCGCCGCGTCGAGGGCAGGGTGGTCGCGCGTGATCCACAGCGCGAAGAGCCCGGCCGCGATGCCGAGCAGGCCGGCGCGGAACGGCGTGGCGGAACGGGGTGGGCGGTCCGGAGCGGCGACGATGCCGTCGAGCGTCGAGTTCATGATCGGATCCTCGTAGGGATGAGGGCCGGCGCCCCCGCTTGGCGGGTGACGCCGGCCGTCGGCCGGGCTGTTTATGGATGCGCGCCCGGCCATTGGCCTGTCGTTCTGATACGTGATGCGTCGAGGCTTACTTCTTGGTGCCGGCGCCGAGCAGGCCGCCGAGCAGGTTGGTGACCGGCGACAGCAGGTTGCCGGTGCCGCTGGCGGCGCCGCCGCTCGTGCTGCCGGTCAGGCCGGTCACCACGGAGCCGCTGCCGCCCGGCGTCGTCACGGTGCCCGTCGCGCCGCCGGGGCTGACCGTGCCGACGGCGCCGGCCGAGCCGGCCGGCGTGCCCAGCGCACCCGTGAGCGTGCCGACCGGGCCGCTCGTCAGCACCCCGCCGAGCGTGCCGGACAGGTTGCCGCCCGGCGTCGTGACGGTGCCGGTGAGGCTCGCGCCGAGCGGCGTCAGCGAGTTGACGAGGTTGGTGACCGGCGCGAGCAGGCCGCCGAGACCCGCGCCGCTCGTGCCACTCGTCCCGCTGGTGCCGCTGGTGCCGCCGGTGCCGCTCGAGCCGATGCTGCCGAGCGCACCCGTCACCGTGCCGAGCAGGCCGGTGATCGGAGCGAGCGGGCCGCCGCTCGTACCGCTCGTGCCGCCCGAGCCGCTCGAACTGCTGCCGCCGCCGAGTGCGCCCGTCAGCGAACCGAGCACGCCCGTGATCGGGGCGAGCGGATTGCTGCCGCTGCTGGAACTGCCGCTGGACAGCAGGCCGCCGGCCGACGCCACCGTGTTACCGAGCTGGGCCACGGTGTTCCCGGCGCTCGTGCCGACCGGGTTGCCGGTTGCGCCGCCGACCTGCGAACCGGCCAGGCCGAGGCCGCTGCCGAGCGTGTTCAGCAGGCCGCTGAGCGGGGCGCCGAGCAACGTGGCGTTGCCGAGCGTTTGCGTGACGCCCGGCGTCGTGACGCCGCCGGTCAGCGTGTTCGTGATCGGGTTGATCACGCTGCCGAGTTGCGTCTCGATTTGCTGCACCGGCGCGCTGTTCAGCGCCGTGTTCAGCGCCGATGCGGTCGAGTTGACCGCGGTGCCGACCGTGTTGACGAGACTGCCGACCAGGGTCGTCGCCGGCGCGAGCGGCGACAGCGGACCGGTGCCGAGGCTCGTCACGGCATTGCCGAGGCTGTTGACCGCACCGCCGGCGCCGGTCAGCAGGCCGGTGGTCGACGTGATCGTCGGGCCGAGCGGGTTCGGCGACACGCCGATCGAGCCCAGGCCGGCTGCGACGCCGTTGCCGAGCGATTGCACGCCGTTGCCGAGGCTGCTGACCGCATTGCCGACGCTGGTGGCCGTCGTCGGGTTCGTGCCGGGGATCTGCACGCCGCCGATCTGGGTGCCGCCGTTCACGACCGTCGTGCCGAGCGCCGTCACGAGGTTGCCGGATTTCTGGAGGACGTTGCCGAGCGGGGTGACGCTGATGCCGGAGGTGCCGGAAGTACCCGAGGTGCCGGAAGTGCCCGACGTGCCGGAAGTGCCCGACGTGCCGGAAGTGCCCGAGGTGCCGGAAGTACCCGAGGTGCCGGAAGTACCCGAAGTGCCGGAAGTACCCGACGTGCCCGAAGTGCCCGAAGTGCCCGAAGTGCCCGAAGTGCCGGAAGTACCCGAAGTGCCGGAAGTACCCGACGTGCCCGAAGTGCCCGAAGTGCCCGAAGTGCCCGAAGTGCCCGAAGTGCCGGAAGTGCCGGAAGTGCCGGAAGTGCCGGAAGTGCCGGAAGTGCCGGAAGTGCCGGAAGTGCCGGAAGTGCCGGAAGTACCCGAAGTGCCGGAAGTACCCGACGTGCCGGAAGTGCCCGACGTGCCGGAAGTGCCCGACGTGCCGGAAGTGCCCGACGTGCCCGACGTGCCCGAAGTGCCGGAAGTGCCCGACGTGCCGGAAGTGCCCGACGTGCCGGAAGTACCCGAAGTACCCGAAGTACCCGAAGTACCCGAAGTACCCGAAGTACCCGAAGTACCCGAAGTACCCGAAGTACCCGAAGTACCCGAAGTACCCGAAGTACCCGAAGTACCCGAAGTACCCGAAGTGCCCGAAGTACCCGAAGTGCCGGAAGTACCCGAAGTACCCGAAGTACCCGAAGTACCCGAAGTACCCGAACTCCCGCCGCCCGATGTCCCCGACGAGCCGCCGCCCGACGTACCCGAAGTCCCCGAACTGCCGCTCGTCCCGGACGTGCTCGGCTTGATCGTCGGCGGGGTCGTCGGTCCGTCGACCGAACCGCAGCCGTACAGCGCGAGCAGCGACGAGACGGCCATCGTTACCGTCGTCTTCTTGAAGAGAGTGTGCATGTTGGCCTCGACGTTGGAAGTGTGTCCCAGGCCTTCACTGCAAATTCCGCGCCATGACAGGTTTCGCGAAACGGTGTCGCGATTTATTGCGGAAACCGCGAATATCGACGCGATTTAAACGGAGGAATGGCGGTTTCGCGCGACAGGCACGTGTGGTGCGCGCACGCCGCGGCTGCGATGTTCCCGTCAGGCGCCGTAACGCGCGCCCGGATGTTACGTAGCGTTCGGCCGCCCGTTACGCGACCGTCCGCGAACCGAGCGCCGCATCTTTGACGAAACGCGCGCCTCGCCCGAACATGGCTCGACATCTTCCGGCCGCCGGCGATGCCGAAGCGGTCCCGACTCCAACCAGGACATCGACATGAGCGAACAGGACAGGGAATACGGCAAGGCGCGGCGGATCGACGTGATGGGCGAGGCGTTCGTCGAGCGCGCGATGCGCGACCTCGACGGATTTTCGCGCCCGTTGCAGGACTGGCTGAACGAGCATGCGTGGGGCAGCACGTGGCAGCGCGGCGGGATCGACCTGAAGACGCGCAGCCTGTGCACGTGCGCGATGCTGGCGGCGCTCGGCCGCGGCACGGAGCTGAAGGGCCATGTTCGCGGCGCGCTTAACAACGGCGCGAGCCTCGTCGAGATCCGCGAGGTATTGCTGCACAGCGCGTTGTACGCAGGGGCGCCTGCCGCGGTCGAGGCGTTTCGCAACGCGCGCGAGGTGATCGCCGATCTCGGGCTGTCGATACCCGACGACGGAGCCTGAACCCGATGCGGCGCCGGCTGCCCGGCACGGCATCGGAATCCGGCCCTGCGTCGCCGCCGCGGCCTACGCGATGCGCACCGGCTGCGCGGCGACGTCGACCGGCGCGGCGGCGACTTCGAGCAACCAGTCGGCCGTCGCTTCGGGAAGCGTGACCGGCAGCATGTGCCCGCCTTCGACGACCTTCAGCCGCACGCGCGCCGATTTCTGCGCCAGCGCGTCGCCGTGCGCGCGCCAGTTCAGGATCGGATCGGCACGGCCGTACAGCACGTCGACCGGCAGCGCGAGTTCCGGATAGCGGCGCTCCATCGCGGGCAGATCGACGGGCGCCGACAGCAGGTCCGTCGCCGTCGCGTAGAACACGTGCGGGCGCATCCCGAGCAGGCCGCCGCCCTTGACCGGGAAGTCGCGCGGCACGTCCTCCGGCGCGAACACCTGGCGTACGGCCTTGCGCCCGGTCAGGATCGTCAGCGGAATCGCGAAGGTCCACGACACGAAACGGCGCACGAGCGGCGACGGCAGCATCAGCGGCTTGAACGGCGCGGGCGGTTCGGTCTGCTCGTGCGACAGCGGCGCGATCAGCGCGAGCCGGCTCACGCGGTCCGCATGGTTGAGGCCGACCGCGAGCGCGATCGCGCCGCCGAGCGAGTGGCCGACCAGCACCGGCTTGTCGAGTTTCAGCGCGTCGATGAACGCGGCGACCGTGCGGGCCTGCGCGAACACGTTCGCCTGCGAGGCCGCGCCGCGCAGCGAGCGGCCGGCGCCGGGCCGGTCGATCAGGATCACGCGATGCTGCTGCGCGAGCCGCGCGAGCGGCAGGTACGCGAAATTGCGCCATTGCCCCGCGAGCCCGTGGACGAACACGATCGGCGGGCCGTTGCCGTATTCGACGTAGTGGATGCGGTCGCCGTCGATGTCGACGAAGCGGCCTTCAGGCGGAAACGCGCGCGTCACGCGACGGGCCACGTAAGCGGAAAACAGCGCGAGCGCGGCGAGCGCCGCGACGACGCCGAGCAGGACGTTCTGGATCAGATGGAGCGTAGGGGTCATGTCGGCCTCAGCGGGTTTCGAGTGCGGGTTCGGCAGCCGGCGCGGTGGCGGCCGGGCCGGTTGTGGCGCGGCGTTCGAAATGCATCGCGGAATCGGCGAGCGCGCTGAATTTCAGCGACGCGAGATCGAGCACGTAGTTCTGGTGGAACTTCCACGGCTTGCGGCGCCCCTGCTTCGGCAGGATGCCGGCCGCGCGCTGGATGTAGCCGGAGCTCAGGTTGACCGCCGGCACGTCGCCGAGGTCGCCCGCGCCGAGCCGCGGCACGCACGTGTCGTACCCGTTCGCGCGCATGTGGTTGAGCAGCCGGCACACGTAGCGCGCGATCAGCTCGGCCTTCAGCGTCCACGACGCATTCGTGTAGCCGAACGACGACGCGAGGTTCGGCACGTCGCTGTACATCATGCCCTTGTACGACACCGTCTCCGGCAAATCGACCACGCGGCCGTCGACCGTCACGCGCGCGCCGCCGAGCATCTTCACCTTCAGCCCGGTCGCGGTGACGATCACGTCCGCGTCGAGCTGCTGGCCGCTCTTCAGCCGGAGGCCGGTCGGCGTGAAGCGCTCGATCTCGTCGGTGACGATCGACGCGCGGCCCGCGCGGATCGCCTTGAACAGGTCGCCGTTCGGCACGAGGCACACGCGCTGGTCCCACGGCATGTAGCGCGGCGTCAGGTGCTTCGCGACGTCGAAGTCGGGGCCGAGCTGCTTGCGGGCCGCGCGGATGATGAACTTCTTCGTCTGCTCGGGCTTGCGGCGCGACACGTTGTACAGGTACATCGTCAGCAGTACGTTCTTCACGCGCACCAGCCGGTGCGCGAGCCGCGACGGCAGCACGCGGCGCAGCGCGTTCGCGATCCGGTCGCGCGCGGGCAGCGACACGATGTAGGTCGGCGAGCGCTGCAGCATCGTCACGTGCCGGGCGTCGGCCGCCATCGACGGCACGAGCGTGACGGCCGTCGCGCCGCTGCCGATCACGACCACGCGCCGGTTCGCGTACGACAGATCCTTCGGCCAGTGCTGCGGATGCACCAGCTTGCCCTCGAACGTGTCCATGCCGGCCCAGTCGGGCAGATAGCCTGCGTCGTAGTCGTAGTAGCCGCTGCACATGAACAGGAAGCGGCAGGTGTAGACGAGCGTGTCGGTCGCGCCGTTTTGCGTGCGCTCGATGCGTACCGTCCAGCGCGCGCGGCTCGAATCCCAGTCGGCCGCGACGACCTTCCTGCCGTAGCGGATCGTCTTGTCGATGCCGTAGGTGCGCGCGGTGTCGCGGATATAGTCGAGGATCGTCTGGCCGTCGGAGATCGCCTTGTCGCTGTGCCACGGGCGGAAGCTGTAGCCGAGCGTGAACATGTCGGAATCCGAACGAACGCCCGGATAGCGGAACAGGTCCCAGGTGCCGCCGATCGCGTCGCGCGCCTCGACGATCGCCACGCTCGCATGCGGGCAGCGCTGCTTCAGGTGATACGCGGCACCGATGCCGGACAGGCCTGCGCCGACGATCAGCACGTCGAGGTCGCGCTGTTCGCGATCGTCATGGTTATCGCCACTGTCTTGGCGGGCGTCGGGGGCGGGCGGCGCGTCGCGCCGGTCGGTCGTCGTCGAGGTCATGCGCGGTCCTGGGTCGGCGTGGTCGGGCGCGCGGCGGGTGCGTGCGCGCGTGCGAGGTTGCGGGTGCGGGCGCGGCGCACGTGGCGCAGCATCAGCCACTGGTAGCCGGCGCCGAGCACGCGCGCGATCCGGTCGAGCCGGCGCGCGTCGGCGCCGACGAGCACGCGGCGCGCATTGCGCTCGACGCCCGCGAGGATTTGCCGCGCGGCCTCGTCGGCCGTCGTCGCGTTGATCAGGCGGTTGGCCTGGCGGCGATGGGTCGCTTCGTCCTGGCCCGTCAGCGCGTGGATGCTGGTGTCGACGCGGCCCGCGTCGACGATGCGCGTCGCGACGCCGCCCGGATGCACGCAGGTCGCGCTCACAGGCGCGCCGTCGAGTTCGAGTTCCATTCGCAGCGCCTCGGTGAAGCCGCGCACCGCGAACTTGGTCGCGTTGTATGCGCTTTGCGTGGGCATCGCGACGAGCCCGAACAGGCTCGACGTGTTGACGACATGGCCGTCGCCCGACGCGCGCAGATGCGGCAGGAACGCCTGCGTGCCGTGCACGACGCCCCAGAGGTTGATGCCGACGATCCATTCGAGATCGGCGAGACGCGCGGTTTCGGCGCTGGCGGCCAGCGACACGCCCGCGTTGTTGAAGATCAGATTGACCTTGCCGTGCTCGGCGCGCACGAAATCGGCCCACGCGAACATCGCGTCGCGGTCGGCGACGTCGAGCCGCCGCGTGCTCACGCGCACGCCGTGCTGCGCGCAAGCGGCCGCGGTGCCGGCGAGGCCGGCTTCGCTGACGTCGGCGAGCGCGACCTCGCAGCCGCGCCGCGCGAGTTCGACCGCGAGGCTGCGGCCCATGCCCGAACCGGCGCCGGTGATCGCGGCGACCTTGCCGGAAAATCCCTTCATCCGTCGTTCCTCCCGTTCCGCTTGCGCTGTACCGGCGGCGCATCTATTGTGGTGTTGTTCGTCACCACTTTAGTTTTCGGGTGTCCTGATGTCAAATAGCGGAATGGAGAAAGCACTCGAAACGGAAAAAAGGGGCCGGTCGTATGGCGGCGTGGCGCCCGAGGTGCGGGCCGCCGAGCGGCGCGACGCGTTGATCCGCGCGGCGACGCGCGTGTTCGGCACGGTGGGTTTTCGCAAGGCGACCGTGCGGTCGATCTGCCAGGAAGCGAAGCTGAACGACCGCTATTTCTATGCGGCGTTCGACAGCACCGAGGACCTGTTGCGCTGCACCTACCTGCACCACGCGCAGCAGTTGCATGACGCGGTTGCTCAGGCGGTCGCCGCGCGCGGCGGTGAACTGCGCGAGCGTGTCGACGCGGGGCTCGCCGCGTTTTTCGCGTTCCTGCGTGATCCGTGCGCGGCGCGCGTGCTGCTGCTGGAGGTGATGGGCGTGAGCGCCGATACCGACATGACGTACCAGCGCATGCTGATCGACTTCGGCAAGCTGATCATGGCGATCGGCGCGTCGCGCGAGGCCGTCACGCCCGCCGAGCGAACCGAGCAGCGGCTGATCGGTCTCGCGCTGGTGGGCGCGATGACGAACGTCGGCGCGGCGTGGCTGCTGACCGGCTATCGCGATCCGGAAGCGCAGATGATCGCGAGTTGCAGGAAGGTGTTGCTGGGGACGTTGAGGGAAGCGGACGGGTAAGGGCGTCGGGAACGGTCGGTTGCCCTCGTCTCGCGCAGGACCGAATCCAGACTATAGTCGGTCTCATCCGGTGCCCGGCAAAGGACGCGTTCCATGAAATTGTCGACTCGAGTCAAGCCGATCAGTTATCTCAAGCGCCATGCGGCCGAGATCGTCAAGGACATCTCGGAGCGCCGCGAGCCGATGCTCATCACCCGGAACGGTGAGGCGAAGCTCGTCGTCATGGACGTCAAGTCGTACGAGGAGCATGAAGAGACGCTCGCGTTGCTGAAGTTGCTTGCGCTCGGCAATCGCGAGATCGAGCAGGGCCACTTTCGTCCCGTCGAGGAGGAGACGCGATCGCATCGATTCGTGCCTTTCCGGCTCAGGGCAGGATTCCCGACGAAGTCGTGCATATCGTGTGCGATACGCGCAGGGATCTGAAGTCGTTGCTCATGAGACGGCTCATGCAGGCGTATCGAGCGCCGCTCTCCGCATGTATTCGTTTTTTCGCTACTTCGACCGTGAGCGCCTTGTCGTAGGCGCGGCCGGCGTTTCCCCCAGCCTCGCCTTCATCGCCTCGATGAACGCCCGCACCTTCGGCGACGGCAGCCGCGTCGACGGAAACACCGCATGAATCCCGGCCGGCGCCGTGCGCCAGCCCGGCAGCAGCCGCACGAGCCGGCCGGCCGCGACGTCGTCCGCGGTCGAGAAATCCGTCAGCAGCCCGAAGCCGCCGCCCGCGAGCACGATCGCGCGGCACGCGGTCGCGGTATTCGACACGACCGGCGCGACGCAGCGCACCGACGCGCGGCCGCCTCGCACGTGATCGAGTTCGAGCGTATGCGGGCGCGGCAGCGACGACAACATCACGAACGGCAGCGCGGCGAGCGCATCCGGATCGCGCGGCAGCCCGTGCCGTGCGACGAACGCCGGGCTCGCGACCAGCCATTTCTCGTACGTGCCGAGCTGCACCGCGCGATAGTTCGAATCGGCGAGGCGGCCGATGCGGATCGCGACGTCGAGGTTGTCCGCGACGAGATCGACGACGCGGTCGTTCGCGACGAGTTCGACCGCGAGCGCCGGATGCCGGTCGCGCAGCGCGACCACGGCCGGCGCGACGACCAGCGCGCCGTAGTCGATCGGCACGCTCACGCGCAGCGTGCCGCGCAGCGGCCCGGCGTCGGACGACACCGCGTCGAGCGCGGCTTCGGTGGCGCGCACGATGTCGCGACACGCGTCGTAGAACACGCGTCCGGCGTCGGTCACGCTCAGCCGCCGCGTCGTGCGCACCAGCAGATTCGCGCCGACCTCGGATTCGAGGCGCTGCATGTGCGTGCTGACGACCGTCTTCGCCAGGCCGAGCCGCTCGGCCGCGGCCGTCAGCGAGCCGGCCTCCACCACCGCGACGAAGATCGCCAGCCGGTTCAGGTTCACGTCGCGCAGATCGGCCATCGTCGATTGTCCTATGCAAGCGGATAATGTTTCCGCGATTATCCGTCTTCTGGCGACGAACGGCGAGCGTTACGCTGGGGCCGTTCGTCGCCGATTCCCGGCGACGCGAGATTCCGGAGTGTTTCCATGTCTGCCGCCAGCAAGCCTGCCTCGCCGATCCGCGTTTATTCGTTCCTGTTGTCCGGGCACGCGCACCGTGTCCGGTTGTTCCTGTCGCTGCTCGGGTTGCCGTCGAAGACCATCGACGTCGATCTCGCGGCCGGCGCGCAACGCGAACCGGCGTTTCTCGCGTTGAATCCGCTCGGGCAGGTGCCGGTGATCGACGATGGCGGCACCGTGATCGCCGATTCGAACGCGATTCTCGTGTATCTCGCGAAGCGCTACGGCGACGCACACTGGCTGCCGGACGACCCGGCGGGCGCGGCCGTCGTGCAGCGCTGGCTGTCGTACGCGGCCGGCCCGATCGCGTCGGGCCCCGCGGCCGCGCGGCTCGTGACCGTGTTCGGCGCGCAACTCGACGCGGAAGCGGCCAAGCGTACGGCCGCGAAGGTGCTCGACGTGATCGATCGCGAGCTGGCCGGCAAGCCGTTCGCGGCCGGCGCGCAGCCGACGATCGCGGACGTCGCCGCGTACACGTACATCGCGCACGCACCGGAAGGCGGCGTGTCGCTCGAACCGTATCCGCACGTGCGCGCGTGGCTGGCGCGTATCGAGGCGCTGCCGGGTTTCGTCGCGATGCCGACGACGCGCGCGGGCCTGCTCGCCGCGTAACGCGTGCCGCCAACGCATCTGTCCACGGAGAACGAGATGAACGCGCCGACCGCCGTCGTACCGGGGTGGGAACTCGATACCGCGCCGTTTCACGCGGGCGAGCTTGCCGTGCAGCAGCGCGCAGGCGTGGCGGACGCGGCGGGCGCGGCCGGCCGGCACGGGATCCGGCGCTTCATGCCGGACCAGCACCGGACGTTCTTCGCGCAACTGCCGTTCTTCGTACTCGGCGGCGTCGATGCGCACGGCCAGCCGTGGGCGACGCTCCGCGCCGGTGCGCCGGGTTTCGTCACGTCGCCGGACCCGCGCACGCTGCGCATCGCGGCGCCCGCGCTGCCGGGCGATCCGCTCGCCGGCGCATGGCACGCGGGCGCGCCGCTCGGCGGGCTCGGCATCGAATTCGATACGCGGCGCCGCAATCGCGTGAACGGCGTCGTGCGCGCGGCCGACGGCGATGCGCTGACGATCGCGGTCGAGCAGAGCTTCGGCAACTGCGCGAAATACATCCAGGGCCGCAAGCCGACGTTCGTCGCGCGGGAGGTCGGGGCCGCCGTCGCGCCCGACGTGTCGGATGCGCTGAGCGACGCGGATCGCGCGCTGCTCGCGCAGGCCGACACGTTCTTCGTCGCGAGCGCGAACACGTCGGCGCAGGCCGGTGCGGCGCGCGGCGCGGACGTGTCGCATCGCGGCGGGATGCCGGGCTTCGTGCGCGTCGACGATGCGCGCACGCTGGCGACGCCGGATTTCAGCGGCAATCGGTTCTTCAATACGCTCGGCAACCTGCGGCACGATCCGCGCGCGGGGCTGCTGTTCATCGATTTCGAAAGCGGCGATTTGCTGTATGTCGCCGCGCACGCGGAGATCGTGTGGGACGGGCCGGTCGTCGCGTCGTTCGACGGCGCGCAGCGCGTCGTGCGGTTTCATGTGCGGGAAGTGCGGCGCATGCGGGCGGTGCTGCCGTTCCGGTGGTCGGCGGTCGAGCGTGCGCCGCAGTTCGCGGCGATGGCGGCGATGGCGGCCGCGTCGAGTCCGGCGGCGGCGACGGCCGGGCCGGTGCCGTCCGCGGCCGCGCCGGTAAAGGCGCCCGCATGGCGGCCGCTGCGGATCGCGAAAATCGTCGACGAAGCGCGCGCGATCCGGTCGTTCCATTTCGAACCGGCGGATGGCGGCGCATTGCCTGCGTACGAAGCCGGGCAGCACCTGACGCTGCGCATCGCGCTGCCGGGCAGCGATGCACCGACGATCCGCAGCTACACGCTGTCCGACGCACCGGGCGGCGCGCATTACCGGATCACCGTGAAGCGGGAAGGACGCGTATCGGCGTGGCTGCACGACCACGCGCAGGCCGGCATGACGCTCGATGCGCAGATGCCGCGCGGCCGCTTCACGTTCGATCTCGCGAGCCCGCGGCCGGCCGTGCTCGTGTCGGCCGGTATCGGCATCACGCCGATGGTCGCGATGCTGCGCCGCGCACTGGCCGACGATACGCCGTCGCGCCGAATCGTGTTCGTGCACGGCGCGCGCGAAGCGGCCGACCGGCCGTTCGCCGCCGAACTGGCGCGCATCGCGGCCGCCGATGCACGCATGTCGCTTCACTGGTTCGACAGTCATCCTGACGAGCGCTCGGCCGCGCGGGCCGGCCGGATCGACGTCGCGCAACTGAAGCGGCTCCTTTCGTTCGACGATTACGATTTCTACCTGTGCGGGCCGGCGGCGTTCATGCGCGACCTGTACGACGGGCTGCGCGCGCTGAACGTGCCGGACGAGCGCATCCGCTTCGAGGCATTCGGGCCGTCGAGCGTCTCGCGCAGTGCGACCCGCGCGGCTGCCACGCCCGCGGCGGCAGGCGTGCCGGTCGTATTTCGGCGCACGGGGCGCGAGGCCGCGTGGACGCCCGCCGACGGCACGCTGCTCGAATTCGCGGAAGGGCAGCGCGTGAGCGTGCCGTCCGAATGCCGCTCCGGTTCGTGCGGCACGTGCGCGACACGCGTGCTGTCCGGCGCGGTCGACTACGAGCGAGCGCCCGATGCGGCGATCGAACCCGGCTGCGCGCTGCCGTGCATCGCGCGGCCCGCGCAAGGGGCCAAGGAGCCGCTCGTGCTCGACTGCTGACGCGTGTGCGACATGCCGCCGCAGACCGCCTGCTGCGCGAAAAGCGCGCGCAACTGCTTCTTTTTTCGGATGCCGTCCGGATCGACGATAGCGTCAACCGATTCGATGAAAGGAGCTCATCATGAAACTGCTCGGCATGGTCCGCCTGGTCCTGTGGAGTTTCTTCGGCGTGCGCAACAGCAAGGCGCACGCGACCGATCTCGCGAACGCCAACTTCACGCTGTTGCCGTTCGTCGCGATTTTGCTTGCGCTGCTGGTTGGCGCGGTGATTTACGGCGTCGTGCATCTGGTCGTCGATCCGACCGTGACGATGCAGGGCTTTTGAGCGAACAGCCGGCGAACCGGTAGCGGGCCGCTTTCTCCGCTCCGGTTTCAGGCCGCTCGACCGGCGCATACGGCGCCGGCGCCGGAGGCCGGCACGCGCGACGCGCATCGCCATCGCATCGCCATCGCATTGCCGCCGTTGTCGCGCTGCCCGAGCCGCTCGTTCCCGTTCCCGCCTTTCCTGTCTCCCGTTTCCCGTTTCCCGTTTCCCGTTTCCCGTTCCGCCCGGTTCCGCGGCCCTTCGCCCCGCCCGGGGTAAAATGCGCGCCACGCCGCGATGTCGCGCGAGCCGGGCACGCCGCCGTTCCGTTGAACGGCTGGCGCCAGTGTCCGCCGCCCGCACCGGGGCGTTCGAAGCGTCCCCCGCATGACGACCGCGCGATGCAGCCGGCCTTCCGACCCGCTCTCGACGAACCTGTCGGCCGCTGCGTCGGTTCCCGGCGCGTCATCCGAATCCGATGTCCCATCCTGCGTGTTTCCGATCGGTCGGCCCGCTCGCGGGCTGCATCGTCCGGTTCGTCTGATGAATATCGTATCGACGCACGCGTCCGGAGACGGGCGCGGCGGCGTTCGCGGGCGCACGATTTGCAGCTTCGTAACGGTTTTCGACAGGGTCGAGTGGCGAGTTTTCCATCCAGAACAATGACGGTGAATAGAACAACAGCGGCACGCGCACGGCGGCGGCGCGCGACGGTCGGGCTCGGCGTCGGGCTCGGTGTCACGCTTTTCGCGGCGCAGGCCGCCGCGGCTCCGGGCGACACGCCCGCATCGGGCGCGGACGCGGCCGGCAGCGCGACGCTGCCCGCGATCATGGTGAGCGGCGAGCGCGGCCACCCGCTGCGGGCGCGCGAAGCATCGGTCGCGGGGCTCGACGACGCGCCGCTGCGCGACACGCCCGCGTCGGTGAACGTCATCACGCGCGCGCTGATCGACGATCAGCAGGCGAAGCGGCTGAGCGACGTCTTGCGCAACGATGCGTCGGTCGTCAACGACTATGCGCCGGTCGGCTATTTCGAAGGCTTCGCGATCCGCGGTTTTCCGGTCGATCTCGCGAGCGCGATCCGGATCGACGGGCTGACGGTGTCCGGCGAGCAGAACGTGCCGCTCGAGAACAAGGAGCGCGTCGAGATCCTGAAAGGGCTCGCGGGCATCGATAGCGGCATCGTTGCGCCGGGCGGCGTGATCAACTTCGTGACGAAGCGCTCCGCGAACGTCGCGAGCGTGACGGGTGGCGTCGACAGCCGCGGCTCGACGTCGGCGTCCGTCGATCTCGGCCGCCGCTTCGGACCGGGCAATCAATTCGGGTTCCGGATCAATGCGGCGAAGGAGAACATGCACTCCTATATCGACGGCACGAACGGGCGGCGCACGTTCGGGTCGATCGCCGCCGACTGGGACATCAGCCCGCGCGCGAGCCTGCAGCTCAACGCCGAATTCCAGCAGTGGATCCAGCGTTCCGCGCCCGGCTACCAGTTGCTCGGCGGCACCGTCGTGCCGTCGGTCAAGACGACGTCGAAAGCGCTCGGCACGCAGCCGTGGGCGAAACCGGTGACGACCGACGCGCTGAACCTGAACGCGCGTTTCGACTATCGGTTCAACGACGACTGGAAGGCGTACATCGCCGCCGGCCGCAGCCGCACGATGATCGACGACAACAGCGCGTTCGCGTACGGCTGTTCGTATGCGGCAAGCTGCGCGGCCGGTGCGACGTCGCCGTTCTTCTTCGGCGCGAACGGCGACTACGACGTGTACGACTTCCGCAGCCCCGGCGAATACCGGCGCAACGACGATTTGCGCGCGGTCACGACGGGCAAGTTCGCGACGGGGCCGCTGCGGCACGAGTTGACGCTCGGCGTGAGCGTGCAGCGCCGCGTCGTGAGCATGGCGGACGCCGTGTACGACTACGTGGGCAGCGAGAATATCTACGGGCCGGACCTGACGTTCCCGCCGTCGCCGAATTCGCCCGGGCCGTCGTATCCACGCCTCGATGCGTGGCAGTACGGCGTGTTCGGGCTCGACCGCATCAGCCTCGGCGAACACTGGCAGGTGCTCGCGGGCGGCAAGGAAGTGCTGCTGCGCCAGCGTAGCTGGAGCAGTCTCGACGGCGAGACGACGCACACCGACCGCTCGGTGTTCCTGCCGCAGGTCGCGCTCGTCTACAAACCGGTGAACGTGCTGTCGCTGTATGCGTCGTACAGCAAGGCGCTGTCGCTCGGCGACCAGGCGCCCGTGCGCGCGACCAACGCGTACGCGTTCCTGCCGCCCGTCGAATCGCACCAGATCGAAGTCGGCGCGAAATACGACTGGCTCGACCGGCTGAGCCTCACGGCGGCCGTGTTCTCGATCAGCAAGCCGTTCCAGTTCGCCGATCCCGACGCGTCGGGCACGTCGTACACGTTCGTGCAGCGCGGTACGCAGCGGCACCAGGGGATCGAACTCGGCGCGGCCGGGCGCGTGACCGAACGATTGGGGCTGACGGCCAGCGTCGCGGCGATTCGCGCCCGCGCATACGATTCGGGGTCGCCGGCCTACGAAGGGCACCAGATCATCAACGTGCCCGCGCTGCGCGCGTCGCTGTATGCGGACTACGCGGTGCCGGGCGTCGCGGGCCTGAACGTGCTCGGCGGCGTCGAGTACAGCGCGGCGCGCAACGCGAACGAAGAGGGTACCGCGCGCGTGCCGTCGTGGTTCGTGTTCAATCTCGGCGCGCGTTATACGACGAAGATCGGCGGCCATCGCACGGTGTTGCGCGTGTCGGTGGACAATCTGTTCAACAAGTTCTACTGGCGCGACGCAGGCGAGCAGCAGGGCGATGCGTACCTGTTCCCGGGTGCGCCGCGCACCGCGCGCGTGTCGTTGACCTATGATTTCTGATCGGCCGGAAACGGGCGCATGACGCGCGGCCCCGGCAGCCCACCAGGAGAGCACGGACGATGTCCCCACTCGAAATCGCCGGCGTGATCGTCAGCGCGCTCGCGATCTGGCTGACCGCGAAGCGGCGCATGCTGTGCTGGCCGGTCGGCCTTGCGTCGGTCGCGCTGTACGGCTGGATCTTCTTCGACGCGAAACTGTACTCGGACATGCTGCTGCAGGGCGCGTTCGCGGTGCTGCAGGTGTACGGCTGGCAGCGCTGGCTCGCGCAGCGGGCGAGCGAGGCCGACGGCGGTGCCGACGGCAAGGCGGCGCCTGCCGGCGATGTCGCGCCAGTCACCGGCGTGCGCCCGATGCAAATGCTGCCCGACCTGGTCGCGGCCGTCGTCGGCAGCGCGCTGCTCGGCGGGATGATGGCGCGCTGGACCGATGCGGCGCTGCCGTTCGTCGACGCGTCGCTGACCGCGTTCAGCCTCGTCGCGCAATACTGGACGGCGCGGCGCTACATCGCGTCGTGGGGGCTGTGGATCGTCGTGAACGTCGTGTACGTCGGGATGTTCGTGTTCAAGGAGCTGTATCTGACGGCCGGGCTCTATGCGCTGTTCATCGGGCTGGCCGTGGTCGGCTGGCGCGACTGGAGCCGCACGGCCGCGACGCTGCGCGCGAGCGCGAGCCCGGCCGGCTGATTCGCAGCCGATTCAACCACGGAGCTACGTCGTTCATGTCATTTCCCCTCGAACCGGATGCGCCGGCATCGCGTGACGCCGCGCAGGCGCGCGAGGTCGCGCCGCCGCAGTTCGGCGTCGACGGCGAACAGGCCGAACGCGACTGGCCGCTGATGACGCACGACGAAGTCGCGGCCGTGCTCGCGCGGATCGATGGCGCCGGCGCGCCCGCGCGCCTCACGTGGCACAGCCCGCGGCCGTTCTCGGCGGCCGTGCTGGTGCGCACGACCGACGAGCGCGCGCTGTTCGTCAAGCGTCATCATGCGAGCCTGCGCGACGTCGCGGGGCTCGAGGAAGAGCATCGCTTCATCGCGCATCTGCGCGCACACGGCGTGCCGGTGGCGGACGTGCTCGCCGGTCGCGACGGCGCAACCGCGTTCGCATCCGGCGACTGGACGTATGAAGTGCACGTGGTCGCGCCGGGTGTCGACGCGTATCGCGGCGTGATGTCGTGGAAGCCGTTCACGCATCCTTCGCATGCGTATGCGGCCGGCCGCGCGCTCGCCGAGCTGCATCGCGCGTCGGCCGGCTACGATGCGCCGGCGCGGCCGGTTCGCCCGCTGCTGTCGAGTTTTCGCGTGTTGTCATCGAGCGATCTTGTCGGTGCGCTCGAACGCTGGGTCACGGCGCAACCGTTGCTCGTCAGGGCGCTCGGCGCACGCGACTGGCGTGGCGACGTGGCCGACGCGATCGGCCCGTATCACGCGCGCCTCGTGCCGCTGCTGCCTGCGTTGCCGCCGCTGTGGACGCATGGCGACTGGCATGCGTCGAACCTGCTGTGGACCGACGCCGGGCCCGGCGCGCAGGTGCGGACCGTGCTCGACTTCGGCTTGTCGGATCGTACTTGCGCCGTGATGGACCTCGCGCTCGCGATCGAGCGCAACACGGTCGACTGGATGGCGCCGGCCGATGCACGGCGCATCGAATACGAGCAGATCGACGCATTGCTCGACGGCTACGAATCGCTCGAACCGCTGAGCGACGACGCATATGCGGCGCTGGTCGCGCTGCTGCCGATCGTACATACGGAGTTCGCGCTGTCGGAAGTCGCGTATTTCGGTTGTATCGTCAACGCGCCCGGTATCGTCGACGTGGCGTACGACGGTTATCTGATCGGGCACGCGAGGTGGTTCGGCGAACGCGACGGGCGGCAGTTGCTGGACTGGCTCGTGCAGCGGCGGCGGGGAAAGCAGCACGTCACCTGATTCGCGCGCGGGGCGTATGGCCCGCGCGTGTCGCATTTCCGAACGTCTGCATTCTTTCGTGCGGCCATCGTGCCGCGCGCTCACCGAATCTTCCTGATCGTCGAGAGGGGACGCCGTCCCCGCAGGGCACCGTACGTCTGCGTACGGTTGCGCCCAACATGACGGAAATATCATCTTCGCCTCATGTTCGCACTGCGGCCGGTCCGTAGCATCGGTCGCAAACCGTTACCGCAGAACCGAACATGTTCAAGCTCACCCTCGCCGTGGCCGCCGTCTTCGCGATGGCCGCGACGGCTCATGCGCAGCCATCGCTGTCGCCTGGGCCGGCCACGGCTCCGGCTGCTGCCGCCCCGATCGGCGCGCCGCCATCCGGCGCACGTCCTGCGTCGTCATTGACGCTTGCCGACGCGCTCGCCGTCGCCGCCCGCAACAACCCGGCGCTGCGCGGCGCGCGCGCGGATGTCGATGCATCGGCCGGCGCACTGATGCAGGCCGGCGCGCGGCCCAACCCCGAAGTGTCGTTCCTGCAGGAAGGTTTCAGCCGAGCGGAACGCACGTCGACCGCGCTGATCAACCAGACGATCGAACTCGGCGGCAAGCGTCGCGCGCGGCTCGACGTCGCGTCGTACGGCAGCGAATCGGCCAGCGCGTCGCTCGACGAGCAGGGCGCGGCTGTGCGCGCCGACGTGATCGCAGCCTTCTACGGGCTGCTCGCCGCGCAGCGTCAGCTTCAGGTGACCGAGGAATCGGCCGCGATCGCCGCGCGCTCCGCGGATCTGGCGGCCCGTCGCGCGCAGGCCGGCAAGGTGTCGCCGGTCGAGGCGACCAAGGCCCGGGTGGCGGCGGCCGGCGTGCAGATCGAAGTCGTGACCGTGCGCGGCCGTGTCGACGTTGCGCGCGAGAAGCTGAACGCGGTGATGGGCGAAGCGCGCAACGCCCCGCTTGCGGTGCTCGGCGACCTCGAAGCCGTACCGTCGGTCGAGCCGCTGTCCGCGCTGACCGCGCGGCTCGACGATGCACCGCTCGCGCGAATCGCGCGTGCCGAAATGCTGCGCTCGAACGCGGCCGTGTCGCTCGAACGCGCACGGCGCATTCCGGACGTGACGGTCAGCGCCGGCGTGAAGCGCGTGACCACCGGCGGTGTGCCGGACAACCAGGCGGTGGTCGGCGTGTCGATCCCGATTCCGCTGTTCAACACGAACCAGGGCGCGCTGCTCGAGGCGATGCACAAGGCCACGCGCGCGAACGCCGATCTCGACCGCGAACGCACACGTCTGCGGCTCGAACTGACGCAGGCATACGCGAATTTCGAGGCCGCCGATCAGGAAGCGCAGCGGTTGAAGTCCGACATCCTGCCAGCCGCGCGCGTCGCGCTCGACGCGATGTCGCGCGGCTACGAACTCGGCAAGTTCAGCTTCCTCGACGTGCTCGACGCGCAGCGCACGCTGTTCCAGGGGCAGTCGCAATACGTCCGTGCGCTCGCCGACGCGCATACGGCCCGTGCCGATATCGGCCGGCTCGTCGGCACGCCGCTCGCGGTCCGCGCGCAATGAGCGCCCCTCTTGACTGAAGGATCATCATGTCACGCAGCAGAATCTTCATCATTGCGGCAGCCGTGCTCGGCGGCGCAGGAATCGTGATCGGCGCGCTCGCCGTCGCGCGGGGCGGGAGCGGCGCATCGGCGCCGACGGCCGCCGAATCCGCCCAGGCGGCCGACGGCGCCGGCGCGCACGGCGGTGTCGTGCTCAAGCGCGGCAAGCTGTCCGTCGAGATCGTGATGACGGAAAAGCCCGGCGATGCGCGGCTCGTCGTCTATCCGTTCGTCGACGGCAAGCCCGCGACCCACGGCGTGACCGTGTCCGGCACGCTGGTGCGGTACGACCGCACGCACGAGCCGCTGCGGTTCGACGCGGCCGGCCAGAAGTTCGTGTCCGCGCAGTCGATCGCGAAGCCGCACGTATTCGATGCGACGATCGACGTGAAGGCCGGCAACGACGCCGCATCGTTCCCGTTCGCGCGCGCCGACGGCGCGGTCGTGCTGACCGACGCGCAACTGGCGACGTCGAAGATCGCGCTCGCGAAGGCCGGCCCCGCGCAGATCGCGACGCCGTTCCAGTTGCCGGGCGAGATCAAGTTCAACGAGGATCGCACCGCGCACGTGGTGCCGCGCGTGGCCGGCATCGTCGAACAGGTATCGGTGTCGCTCGGGCAGAACGTCGCGAAGGGGCAGGTGCTTGCCGTGATCGCGAGCACCGATCTGGCGGACCGCCGCAGCGAACTGCTGACGGCCGAGCGCCGGTTATCGGGTGCGCGCGCAACCTACGAGCGTGAACGCACGCTGTGGCAGGAGCGCATCTCGGCCGAACAGGATTATCAGCAGGCGCAGGTGCAGTTGCGCGAGGCCGAGATCGCCGTGCAGAACGCGCGACAGAAGCTCGCCGCGCTGAACGCGCCGGCGGGCGCGGGCGCGCTGAACCGGTATGAACTGCGTGCGCCGTTCGCCGGCACGATCGTCGAGAAGCATGCGACGCCCGGCGAGGCGATCGCCGCCGATGCGAGCATGTTCGTGATCTCCGACCTGTCGACCGTGTGGGCCGAGATGGCCGTGCCGGCGCAGCGGCTGAACGACGTGCGCGTGGGCCGCGATGCGACCGTCAGCGCGACCGCGTTCGAATCGCGTTCGAGCGGCCCGATCGCGTATGTGGGTGCGCTGCTCGGCGAGCAGACGCGCACCGCGCCGGCGCGCGTCGTGCTGCCGAACCCCGACGGCGTGTGGCGCCCGGGGATGTTCGTGAACGTGTCGGTCGACGCGGGCCGCCAGGGCGTGCCGCTCGCGGTCGCGAGCGACGCGCTGCAGGACGTCGACGGCGCGCCGTCGGTGTTCGTGCGTTCGCCGAAGGGTTTCGTCGCACAGGCCGTCGAAACGGGGCGGCGCGACGAACGCGCGACCGAAGTGCTGAAGGGGCTCGAGCCGGGCCAGGAATACGCGGCGACGAACAGCTTCGTGTTGAAGGCCGAACTCGGCAAGGGGAGCGCGGAACATGAATGAGCAGCAATACGCGTGCGCCGTGGCGCGACTGGCGGCCCGATATGCGGCGCGCTTTCCGATCCGCCGCCTGACCGGCCGCGCAGCGCGTCCGGCGCGTGCGACCGTACCCCGTTTCAAGGAATCCCGACATGTTTGAGCGCCTGATCCGCTTTGCGATCGCGCACCGCTGGCTCGTGATGCTGGCGATCGCGGCCGTGGCCGCGCTGGGCGTGTTCAGCTACCAGCGGCTGCCGATCGACGCGGTGCCCGACATCACGAACGTGCAGGTGCAGATCAACACGTCCGCGCCCGGCTACTCGCCGCTCGAGGCCGAGCAGCGCATCACCTATCCGGTCGAGACCGCGATGGCCGGGCTGCCCGGGCTCGAACAGACGCGTTCGATCTCGCGCTACGGGCTGTCGCAGGTCACCGTGATCTTCAAGGACGGCACCGAAATCTACTTCGCGCGGCAGCTCGTCAACGAGCGCATCCAGGAAGCGAAGGACAAGCTGCCGGCCGGCGTCGCGCCCGCGATGGGCCCGACGTCGACGGGCCTCGGCGAGATCTACCTGTGGACCGTCGAAGCCGACGCCAACGCGCGCAAGCCCGACGGCACGCGCTACACGGCGGCCGACCTGCGCGAGCTGCAGGACTGGGTCGTGCGGCCGCAACTGCGCAACGTGCGCGGCGTGACCGAGGTCAACTCGATCGGCGGCTACGTGAAGGAGTATCGCGTCGCGCCGAATCCAGCGAAGCTGATGTCGTACGGGCTGACGCTCGCCGACGTCGTGCGGGCGCTCGAGCGCAACAACGACAACGTCGGCGCCGGCTACATCGAAAAGCGCGGCGAGCAGTATCTCGTGCGCGTGCCGGGCCAGGCGCGCACCGTCGACGACATCGCGAACATCGTGCTGACCAACGTCGGCGGCGTGCCGGTGCGGATGAAGGACGTCGGCGTCGTCGACGTCGGCCGCGAACTGCGCACGGGCGCCGCGACGTCGAACGGCGAGGAAGTCGTGCTCGGCACGGTGTTCATGTTGATGGGCGAGAACAGCCGGACGGTGTCGAAGGCCGTCGCCGCGAAGATGGAGGACGTGAACCGCACGCTGCCGGCCGGCGTGAAGGCGATTCCGGTGTACGACCGCACGGTGCTCGTCGAGAAGGCCGTCGCGACCGTGAAGAAGAACCTGCTCGAGGGCGCGGTGCTCGTGATCGCCGTGCTGTTCCTGTTCCTCGGCAACATCCGCGCGGCGCTGATCACCGCGCTCGTGATTCCGCTGTCGATGCTGATGACCTTCACGGGGATGGTCAACGCGAAGGTGAGCGCGAACCTGATGAGCCTCGGCGCGCTCGACTTCGGGATCATCGTCGACGGCGCGGTGGTGATCGTCGAGAACTGCGTGCGGCGGCTCGCGCATGCGCAGGCGGCGGCCAGGCGGCCGCTCACGCGCGACGAGCGTTTCGCCGAAGTGTTCGGCGCATCGCAGGAGGCGCGCCGCGCGCTGATCTTCGGGCAACTGATCATCATGGTCGTGTACCTGCCGATCTTTGCGCTGACCGGCGTCGAGGGCAAGATGTTCCACCCGATGGCGATCACGGTCGTGATGGCGCTCGCTGCCGCGATGGTGCTCACCGTCACGTTCATTCCGGCGGCCGTCGCGCTATTCATCGGCGAGCGGGTCGAGGAGAAGGAGAACCGGCTGATGCGCTGGGCGCGGCGTGCGTACGAACCGGTGCTCGCCGGTTTCATGACGCGCCCGGCACGCGTGATGATCGGGGCGGGCGCGATCGTGCTCGCCACACTCGGACTCGCCACGCGGCTCGGCAGCGAGTTCATCCCGAGCCTGAACGAAGGCGACCTGGCCGTTGCCGCATTGCGAATTCCCGGCACGAGCCTGTCGCAGTCGGTCGAGATGCAGAAGTCGATCGAGAAGACGCTGAAGGCGCGCTTCCCCGAGATCGAGCGCGTGTTCGCGCGCACCGGCACGGCCGAGATCGCGGCCGACCCGATGCCGCCGAACCTGTCGGACGGCTACATCATGCTGAAGCCGGCCGACACGTGGCCCGATCCGAAGAAGCCGCGCGAGCGGCTCGTGAGCGAGATCGAGGAAGCGCTCGCCGAGCTGCCGGGTAACGCCTACGAGTTCTCGCAGCCGATCCAGCTGCGCTTCAACGAACTGATCTCGGGCGTGCGCAGCGACGTCGCCGTGAAGATCTTCGGCGACGACATGGCCGTGCTGAACCAGACCGGCGAACTGATCGCGGCCGCGTTGCAGAAGGTGCCGGGTGCATCGGAGGTGAAGGTCGAGCAGACCACGGGCCTGCCGGTGCTGACCGTCAACCTCGACCGCGACAAGCTCGCGCGCTACGGCGTGAGCGTCGCCGACCTGCAGGATTCGGTGGCCGCGGCCGTCGGCGGGCAGAAGGCCGGTACGCTGTTCCAGGGCGATCGCCGCTTCGACATCGTCGTGCGGTTGCCCGACGAGCTGCGCACCGACATCGAGGCGATCAAGCGGCTGCCGATCGCGCTGCCCGCGCCGACGGCCGGCGCCAGCGCACCGCTCGCGGCGGCGCCGTACGTGCCGCTCGCGGAGCTCGCGACGATCGACGTGGCGCCCGGCCCGAACCAGATCAGCCGCGAGGACGGCAAGCGGCGGGTGGTCGTCAGCGCGAACGTGCGCGGGCGCGACGTCGGCTCGTTCGTCGCCGATGCGCGCGAGCAGTTGCAGCAGGACGTGCGCGTGCCGGCCGGCTACTGGGTGTCGTGGGGCGGGCAGTTCGAGCAGTTGCAAAGCGCGAGCGAGCGCCTGAAGCTCGTCGTGCCGCTCGCGCTGTTCATGGTGTTCGTGCTGCTGTTCGTGATGTTCAACAACGTGAAGGACGGCTTGCTCGTATTCACCGGCATTCCGTTCGCGCTGAGCGGCGGCGTCGTGTCGCTGTGGCTGCGCGGGATTCCGCTGTCGATCACGGCGGCGGTCGGCTTCATCGCGTTGTCCGGCGTGGCCGTGCTCAACGGTCTCGTGATGATCTCGTTCATCCGCAACCTGCGCGACGAAGGGGTGCCGCTCGACGCCGCGGTGCGCGACGGCGCGCTCACGCGGCTGCGGCCCGTGCTGATGACCGCGCTGGTCGCGTCGCTCGGCTTCCTGCCGATGGCGTTCGCGACCGGCACCGGCGCCGAGGTGCAGCGCCCGCTCGCGACGGTCGTGATCGGCGGTATCCTGTCGTCCACCGCGCTGACGCTGCTGGTGCTGCCGGTGCTGTACCGTGTCAGCCACGCGGTGTCGTGGCGCGCGGCGTTGCGCGGCGGGTTCGGCGCGGGCATGATGCGCCGGCTGCGTTTCTTCAAGGGTAATGCGTGATGCGAATTCTGATTGTCGAGGATGAACCGAAGACGGGCGCGTATCTGCGCAAGGGGTTGACCGAGGCCGGCTACGTCGTCGACTGGGTCGAGGACGGCATCACGGGCCAGCATCAGGCCGAAACGGAGGAGTACGACCTGCTCGTGCTCGACGTGATGCTGCCCGGGCAGGACGGCTGGACATTGCTGCAGAACCTGCGGCGCAGCAAGTCGACGCCCGTGCTGTTCCTCACCGCGCGCGACGACGTCGGCGATCGCGTGAAGGGGCTCGAGCTCGGCGCGGACGACTATCTCGCGAAGCCGTTCGACTTCGTCGAGCTGACCGCGCGCATCAAGTCGATCCTGCGGCGCGGCCAGCCGCGCGATTCGAACACGCTGCGCGTGGCCGATCTCGAACTCGACCTGACGCGCCGCAAGGCCACGCGGCAGGGCGACACGATCCTGCTGACCGCAAAGGAGTTCGCGCTGCTGTGGCTGCTGATGCGCCGCGAAGGCGAGATCCTGCCGCGCGCGACGATCGCGTCGCAGGTGTGGGACATGAACTTCAACAGCGACACGAACGTCGTCGATTCGGCGATCCGCCGGCTGCGCTCGAAGATCGACGACGCGTACGAACCGAAGCTGATCCACACGGTGCGCGGGATGGGCTACGTGCTCGAAGCGCGCGGCGGCGCGGCCGCATGATCGCGCGCCTGCTGCCGCGGACGCTGCGCGGCCGGCTGACCGCGCTGATCATCCTGTCGACGTCGGTCATCCTCGCGTCGAGCGGCGTCGCACTGTACGAAGCGCTGAGCAACCGCGTCGAAACGACGGCAGCCGAGCAGATGGCCGGCATTTCGGCCGCATTGGGGGCGCACCTGGCCGAGGCGCGCACGACGGCCGACGTCGCGCGCGACACCGACATCTGGATCGACCAGTTGCACGGTCACCCGAACATGGACCTCGCGATCTTCGATGCCGGCGGCGCGCGCGTCGTCGGCACGCCCGGCTTTCGCCCGTACGCGCCGCTGCTGTCGATGAACACCGGGCGCGTGCCGGTCGGCGTCGCGCCGCCGGGCGCACGGCACCAGTACCTGCTGACGGCCGTCCCGCTCGCCGGCGCGGGTGCGCCCGTGGTGCGCGTCGCCGTGCAGTACGATCGCAGCGCCGACGTGCTGCTGTTGCGCACGCATGCTTATACGATCGTCGTGATCGAGGTGTTCGGCGTGGTGCTCGCGGCCGCGATCGCGTACGGCATCGCGGCGCTCGGGCTGAGCCCGCTGCGGCGGTTCGCGGCGCGTGCCGAGCAAATGTCGACGAGCCGGCTCGCGCATCCGCTGCCGGAACTCGATACGTCGGGCGAGCTGAAGGAGCTCGAACATGCGTTCAACGGGATGCTCGAACGGCTGAACGAATCGTTCACGCGGCTGAGCCAGTTCTCGTCGAATCTCGCGCACGACATGCGCACGCCGCTCACGAACCTGCAGGCGGCCGCGCAGGTCGTGCTGTCGCAACCGCGCGGCGCGGACGAATACCGGAGCGTGATCGAGTCGAGCATCGACGAATACCAGCGATTGTCGCGGATGATCGAGGACATGCTGTTTCTCGCGCGTTCGGAACAGGCCGGCACGTCGATCAGTGTGCGGCGGCTGAATGCGGCGGAGGAGGCGGAGCGGGTGGCCGGATACTACGAGCCGCTGGCGGAAGATGAAGGCGTGACCGTGAAGGTCGACGGCCACGCGTGGGTCGATGCGGATCTGACGCTGTACCAGCGTGCGTTGAGCAATCTGCTGTCGAATGCGCTGACGTACGCGCCGCGCGGCAGCGTCGTGACGATCGATTGCGTCGAGCAGGGCCGCGCGACGACGATCGCCGTGTCGGATACGGGGCCCGGCATCGCCGCGGAGCATGTCGGGCGGATTTTCGAGCGCTTCTATCGCGTCGATCCGTCGCGGCACAATTCGGCGTCGGGCACGGGGCTGGGCCTCGCGATCGTCCGGTCGATCATGGACAACCACGGCGGCGAATGCGGCGTCGACAGCGAGCCGGGCCGCCGCACGACCTTCTGGCTGCGCTTTCCGCGAAGGCCGGCCGAACCGGAACGGCCGGCCGCCACTCGCACCTGACGGCGCGGGCGGCCACGCCCGCGCGTTCGCGGTGAGGCTGCCGCGCGCTGCGTGCTGCCGGCGCCCGTGCGGCCGCGCATCATTGCTTCGCGGCCAGGCTGTCGTGGTTGTCGGTCTGCGGCTTCTTCTCGCCGCCATGCACCGAGATCTCGTGAAGCTCCTTGTTCCGCGCGATGAGTTCGCCGGTCGGCGGGTACTGCGTCTTGCTGATCGGCACGATGCCGTCGTGCTGCGCCTGCTTCAGCTCGTTGACCACTTGCGTGCGTGACTTGCCCTGCGTTTGCGTCTGGGCGAATGCGGCCTGCGTGGCCATGCCGAGCGACAGCGTGGCGACGACGAACCATGCTGCGAGGTTTGCGCTTTTCATTGAATGCTCTCCTTGATCAGGGCCGCCGGGGTGGCGAACCATGGACCCAGTATGCGAAAGCAGCCATGCGTGATCGTGATCGCGAGATGAAAAATGCGTCAGATTGCGGGGCGCGAGCGGGCCCCGTGTGGACACACGCGACATGACGCAACCGTCATGTTCGCGTCATGGGTGCGATGAGCGAGAAGCGGAACATGAAGTCTGCCGTTGGCCGAGCGTGCCGGCGGCGTGCATGCCGGTCGCGATAGCGGCATCGATCGCGGGCGGCGCCGTTCAGCCCTTCATTCCGGACCGAAAATTGCATCATCCCGTCATTCGCCTCGCCTTGACCGCAGCCTTGATCGTCCCGTTGTTCGCGGGCTGTGCGCCGACACGTTCCGACACTGCGACCACTGCCGCCGCAGTCGGCCGCAAACCCGTGCCGTCCGGCCTGATGCCCGGCGAGCAGGTCGACTATGCCGGGCATCGCTGCGGCAATCCGAACCTGTATGTGAAAACGCATCCGTGCGTGTACCCGCAGCGCAATTCGGTGCGGTGAGTGTCGGACACGCGTAAAAAAACGGCCCGGCACTCGACGAGCCCGGGCCTAATGCGTGATCGTGCCGTGCGGCCGCGACCCGCTGCGTGGGTGGGAACGGGCTGGCCCGTGACGCGTTCGATGGTAGCGACGCGGCGCATCGCGAACCTGATCGCAACATGACATTTTTGTCAGCCGGCGCTGTGCCGGCCACCGCACTCCATACGAAGAGGAGCATACGATGCGTACTATCGCAAAAGGGATCGTGCTGGCGGCGTGTCTGATGTCGACGGCGGCAATGGCCGCAGGCTGGCCGGAACGTGCGCTGTCGCACGCATCGGCGCACGACGTTGGCAGTCGCGTGAACGAGCGGATGCGCTGCGAGTTGGCCGCCGTGCCGGCTGGCGCGTGGACCGCGACATTCGCGCGCGGGCAATGCGAAGTCGCCAGCGGCCGGCTGACGTTCGTGCCGGCCGATGCCGGCGACGCGCCGACCGTCACGGAGAAACGGATCGTGCTCGGCGACGTCCGTAGCGCGTCGCATCAGTCGCGCAAGCTCAAGGAACAGCTGCAACTGACGACGCGCGACGAAGTGATCGCGCTGAACGTGCTGACCGACGACGGCAGCCGCAAGTCGCGCGAACATGCGATCGACCTGTGGACCGCGCTGCGCAACGAGGGCGTCACGCCGGTCAACGGCACACGTATCGTCGATACCTATCCGACCGGCGCGACGACGTGGTAACCGTCGCGCCATCGCACGCGGCTTACCCGGCCTTCACCGATCCTTCGATCAGGAAGAACACGATGAACCCGATGAAGAACGAAGCCGTCGCGAACGGCGTTTCGGGCACCTCGTGCGCTTCGACCAGCAGTTCTTCGGTGACGAGGTACAGCAGCGCGACGGTACCCAGCCCCAGAAGGGCAGCATAGATATTCGCGGGCAGTCCGGCGAACGCCGCATTGCCGGCAACGGCCGCGACGCTCAGCAGCGCCGCGAGCACGACCGGTACGACGATCGACAGCATGCGGCCGATGCCGGCCGCGGCCAAGGCCGCGCTGACCGACAGCGCGAGGAACAGCACCTCGAGCGTCAGCGCGACGGTCAGGATGATCCCGCTTTCGTCGCTCGCGGAAAACGCGATGCCGAGCACGAGGCCGTCGACGACGAGGTCGATCGAGGTGACGATGATCAGGCTCGCCGGCAAGCGCGCTTCCTCGAAACGTGTCTCGATCGCGCCCGACAGCGCGCGGATCGCGAGCATCAGCGCGATGCCGAGCACGAAACCGACGACGACCGGAAACAGCGCATGCGCGCGGTCCTGCGGCAGCAGTTCGAGCGCGGCGGCCGCGAACACGATGCCGCCGGTGAAATGCTGAATCGAGCTCGACGTTTTCGGGCCGGGAGCGCGCCACGCGGCCGCGAGGGCGCCGAAACAGGCCGCCAGCACGGGCGGTAACGTGAGCAGCGCAAGCTTCGCGGTCGGTGTCATGGGGCCTCTTGGCGGTTGGCGTGTCGCAGCGCAGGGGGCGTTGCACGATCGTACGCGCCGGGCGTCGCCCCGGCATCAACCGGGGATTGAACACCTTGAAGCCGCTCCAGGGTCAAGCGGTTCGATGCGGGCGAACCGGCAAGCCGGCGCGCCCGTTTCGCTCAAAGCTGCGCGAGCGCCTGGTCGAGATCGGCGAGCAGGTCGTCGATATGCTCGATGCCGATCGACAGCCGCACCGTTTCCTCCTTCACGCCGGCCTTCGCGAGTTCGGCCGGCGACAACTGACGGTGCGTCGTCGATGCCGGATGCGTCGCGAGCGACTTCGTGTCGCCGATGTTGACGAGCCGCGTGAACAGCTTCAGCGCATCCTGGAACTTCGCGCCGCCGTCGCGGCCGCCCTTCACGCCGAACGTCAGGATGCCCGGCGCACGGCCCGACAGGTAGCGGGCGACGAGCGGATGGTCGGGGTGATCGGGCAGGCCCGCATAATTCACCCATTCGACGTGTTCGTGGCGCGCGAGATGCTGCGCGACCTTCAGCGCGTTGTCGCTGATGCGCTCGACCCGCAGCGCGAGCGTCTCGATTCCCTGCAGGATCTGGAACGCATTGAATGGCGAGATCGCCGCGCCCATGTTGCGCAGCGGCACCACGCGGGCGCGGCCGATATACGCGGCCGGCCCGAACGCTTCGGTATAGACGACGCCGTGATAGCTGACGTCCGGCTCGTTGAGCCGCTTGAAGCGGTCCGCGTGCTCGGCCCACGGGAACTTGCCCGAATCGACGATCGCGCCGCCGAGGCTCGTGCCGTGCCCGCCGAGATACTTCGTCAGCGAATGCACGACGATGTCCGCGCCGTGCTCGAACGGGCGCAGCAGGTACGGCGACGGCACCGTGTTGTCGACGATCAGCGGGATGCCGCGGCGATGCGCGACCTCGGCGAGCGCGGCGATGTCGGTGACGTTGCCGAGCGGGTTGCCGACCGATTCCGCGAAGATCGCCTTCGTGCGCGCGTCGATCAGCGGCTCGAACGACGCGGGGTCGCGTGGGTCGGCGAAGCGCGTGGTGATTCCGTATTGCGGCAGCGTGTGCGCGAACAGGTTGTAGGTGCCGCCGTACAGCGAACTCGCGGACACGATGTTGTCGCCCGCTTCGGCGATCGTCTGGATCGCGTACGTGACGGCGGATTGCCCCGACGCGAGCGCGAGCGCGCCGATACCGCCCTCGAGCGCGGCGATCCGCTGCTCGAGCACGTCCGTCGTCGGGTTCATGATCCGCGTGTAGATGTTGCCCTGGACCTTCAGGTCGAACAGGTCCGCGCCGTGCTGCGTGTCGTCGAATGCGTACGCAACGGTCTGGTAGATCGGGACGGCGACCGCGCGCGTGGTCGGGTCGGGACGATAACCGCCGTGTACTGCGATGGTTTCGAGGCGCCAGTTCGATACGGCCTGATCGGTCATGGGTGCTCCTTCTGTTGTTGTGATGGTCGAGCGATTATAGGAGCACGTGCGCGGCAACCCTTAGAACGAATGGTTTGTTGCTTATGGCGGGGCGGTGCATAAAATGCCTTCTTCCGCGCACAAGGGATACGTGATGAATCAGGACCATTGGAACCGGGTGGATCGCGAATGCGGGGGGGCGCGGAAGTCGTGTCGGTGGGGGTCGGCAGTGCGAAGGACAGCCTCTCGCGGCTCGTCGACGCGGGTGAAGCGCCATTCGATTTCATCTTCATCGATGCCGACAAGGACAACAACCCGGTTTATCTCGACGCGGCGCTGAAGCTGTCGCGGCCCGGCACGGTGATCGTCGTCGACAACGTCGTGCGCGGCGGGCGCGTGGCCGATCCGGACAATCGCGAGCCGGACGTGGTTGGGGTGCGCGACGGGTTCGCGCGTCTCGCGGCCGAGCCTAACCTCACGACCACGGCCGTGCAGACGGTCGGACAGAAGGGTTGGGACGGATTCTCGATTTCGATCGTCGGCGCCGCGTGACATGACGCCGGTACGCCCGTGCGGGCGTACCGCATGCTACCTCTCGTCGGGATTCGAGTCGCTGCACTGGTCGGGATCGTCGCGCAACAGAATGCGGCGGATGCGGCCGTTGTCGTAGAACGGCACGTCCGGGCAGAACTTCATGCCGGCGCGCGTTGACGTGCGTTTCCAAGCGACCTTTTCGGTACGCACGAGCGTCGGGGCGCTGCCCGCCGCGCCCGGTTTCCAGATGTCGATATACACGCGCGACATCTGCGGCGAATCGCCCACCTCGCAATCCTTCGGGGCACCGAGCGTCGAGCGCAGTCCGGCATCGGTCTGCTCGATGCGTTGCGGAAACTCGATGTAACCGTCGCCGTAGCCGGGTACGACGTAGCAATAGCGACGCGTATTCC
Source organism: Burkholderia sp. AU32262 (assembly GCF_020419985.1). Taxonomy (NCBI): domain Bacteria; kingdom Pseudomonadati; phylum Pseudomonadota; class Betaproteobacteria; order Burkholderiales; family Burkholderiaceae; genus Burkholderia; species Burkholderia sp. AU32262. The sequence goes on along the minus strand of NZ_JAIZRS010000002.1, from coordinate 66,700 downwards.
CGTCGAGCACGGGCAGCAAGTAGCTGCTCGCCGAGTCGACCTCCTTCACGTCGTTGCCCTGCCAGCGGTACGTCGTCACGCCGTGCTCGCAGCAGCTCGCGCGCCAGTTCGTCCATATGATCCGGTGCACCGGATCGAAATCCGGCGACGTGATGTCTTGCAGTCCCTGCGGCGCATCGACGAAGCGCCGCGTCTTCGGGTTGAAGATCCACGTCTGGTACGGAATGTTCGGGCTCGCCCCCATCCCTTGCGCAAGCATCAGGTCGGGCCAGCCGTCGAAGTTCACGTCGGCGAATTCGGGCGTGGGCAGGCCGCAGGTGCCTTGCGAATCTGTCTGCAGTGTCTGCACGAGGCGGCCGCGGTCGTACAGGCGAATCGCGAAGACGTGCGGCGGGTCGTTGCACGAACTGCTGTCGTCCGGCAGCTTGTCGGCGACGAGGCGGATCTCGTAAGGGAACGGCCTGCCGTCCTGTTTCGGTGCGAGCGAGACGGGCAGCGTGCGCTTGCCGTCCGGCGATGCCCACGTGCCGGTCACGGCGTTGTCGAGGGATGCCGCGCGCCACGTACCCGTTACGCGATCGGCGTTGGCTTTCGCGCCGCTGTCGCGTTCCGAAAGCGTGACACCGTGCGCGTCGAGCGTTCCCTTCAACGCGAGCCGATAGCGTTTGTCGGACGTGCAGGGCGCGTAGCAGTACGAGCCCGATACCGTGTCGGCCACGCGCGACAGCGAGACTTCGACATGCCGGTTGCCGATCGTGCCGGTCCAGTTACGCGACCAGAACGGGATTTCGACTGAATCGCCGGTGCTTGCTGCGTTTGCTGGCGAGAAGGCGAACGCGGTGACTGCGGTGACGGTGACCAGCGCGAACGCACGCGCGCCACGCCAGCCGCGCGTGCGCCGCGTCGCGGTCGGGTTGCGCGACGCGTCGATGAACGGGAGATACATGGTACGGCCCCTCGGTTTGTTATCGGTTATGTCTGCCGGCGTGTTTCGGTGCGATGCGTGCGTCAGCGGTTTCCTGCCGCATCGGCCCGGCGATACAGGCGCGGCCACTGGTCCCGGAATAGGCCGTTGCACGTGCTGTGCGTCGCGAGGCCGTCGAGTACGAAGCGCCGACCGTCGAAAACCCACGACGCGGTCGAGCCGCAATCGCCCGCGCTGCGCAGCCGGACCGTGCTCGACAGCGTCGCGCTCGCGGGATCGTAGCCGGCGTCGGTTAGTTCGTTCGCGAACGACGCAGCATCGAGGCCAGCGCTCGCGTTCTCGCCGAAGTTCATCGCGGCCGGCGTGTAGGGTGCGGTGCGTCGCACGCGATACCACAGGTCGGTGTGGTTATACAGGCTACTTGTCTGGCACGGAATCGCGACGAGCGCCTCGTCGGACGAAATCGCGACGGCTCTCGACGCCTTCCTGCGATCGCTCGCCGACATTTCGTCTTCGACATCGGCCGCGCATTGCTTCACGTCGGCGCCGAATTTCGCGAGTACCGCGTCGACCAGCGGCCGCTGTTCGGCGGCCGACAGATTCGACACGGGCGGCGGGGCGGGCGTGACAGCGGGCGGCAACGCGGGCGCGGCCGGTACCGACGACGCAGGCTTGAGGCCCGGGCGCAGCAACGCCGTGACCGTGCCGACGCGGCCCTGCGTGTCGTCGATCAGCAGCAGCGCGGCATTCAGTCCCGACAACGGCGTGCGAGCGGCGGGCGCCGATGCCGGATCGCCGAAGCTCAGCAGTTGCGCATTGCGCGCCGCGGCGAGCCACGCAGCCACCGTTGCCGGATCGTTGGTCCGGATTCGGAACGGGTGCGCCTGGTCGTCGGCTTTGTCGCCGAACGCATGCCATTGCGCCGGCATCGCATCGAACGGCCGGCCATCGACGCGTGCGGTGCGCAAGTCGACCGGCGCCGATGCGTAGAGATCGAGCGACGGCTGCGCGTCCGGGCCGGCATCGCGCGTCACGCGCAGGATCAGGCCGGTGCGTGCATCGTCGATATCGTCGGCATGGCTTTCCGCGATACAGCGATTGCCGTTGTCGCAGACGACCGACCAGCTCTTGAATTCGCGCTCGACCGGTGGCCGCGCGAGCGGGCGAGCCTGGGCAACGATCGGGGAAACGGCGAGGAGGGCGGCGATGGCGAGCGAAAGGCGGTGCGACATGACGGTTCGTATCGACTGTGGATGGGCGCGCGGAAGACGTCGGGCTGCAAGCATATCGTCAGCAGGCGGGCAGGTCGAAGGCTGCGGCGCATGCGGGCGGCGCGCGTCACCGAACGGCATCGAGTATACCGCCGCAATGCGTTGCGATCGTGAAGACGACGCGTAGTGTGCGGGCACGACCGTTGCTCGCGTGCATGGGCCGGGCAGGTGCGGATGCAAATACGGCGCGATGCCCGCAGGCGTCGCGCCGTTCGCCTTTCATCGATCATCGACCACGTCGCGCAGGAACGCGTCGAGCATCGCCACGTCGCCCCACGGTCGCTTGTATTCGCGATCGTGTTCGGCATCGGCGAGCATCGTCTCGACGAGCGCGTGGATGGCCGGCCGGCGCGGCCCGTATTCGCTTTCGTTCGCGCTCATCTTCAGCGCGAGCAACGCGTCGAGTTCCGCGCGCACCGCCGGCTCGTGCACCGTGCCGTCGACGAGATCCACGAAGCGCATCGGCGGCATCCCGAGCCCGGAGTCGATCCAGCGTACCGCGAGCAGCGGCCGCAGCACGTACAGGTACTTCTTGTAACGCACCGTGTCGCCTTGCAGGTAGCCGCGAAAGTTCTTCTTGGCCATCGCGAGGTAGTGATGACGCCCGCGCACCGGCGAGAAGAACGCTGACGCCAGCGACCTGAGCCGCGGCGCCCAGCGCGCGTCTTCGCGATACACGACGGGCGAGTCGAGCCATTCGAGCAGCGTCGGGTTCGAGCGGCGCAGCAGTTGGAGCGCCTTGCGCAGTTCCCAACCGCTGACGTCGAGTTCGTCGTCGAGTGGCCGCTCGATCACGTCGCGCTGCGGTTCGACGCTCAGGTACCAGTCGCGCCGGTGTGCATACACGAAGCGCACGTCGTAGTCGCTGTCCGGCGATGCGAAGCCCCAGCCGCGGCTGCCCGATTCGCATGCGAACAGCACGGTCACGTCGTGGCGGCGCTCGACTTCCGCGAGTTCTGCCATCACGCGCGCCCGCACGGCCGGATCGACCGGGTGCGCGCTGCGCACGGGCGTCAATTGTTCCGTTTTCATTGTTGTTTCCCTTTTGTTGCGCGCGGCCGCCGGCCATTGGCCGCGCACCGCGCTATCCTTTCACGCACACCACCTGGCGCAGTGTATGCACGACTTCGACGAGGCTGCGCTGGGCCGCCATCACCGCGTCGATGTCCTTGTACGCCATCGGAATTTCATCGACGACGCCCGCGTCCTTCCGGCATTCGACGCCCTGCGTCGCCTTCGCCTGATCGTCGGCCGTGAAGCGGCGCTTCGCTTCGGTGCGGCTCATCGTCCGGCCCGCGCCGTGGCTGCACGAGCAGAAGCTTTCCGGATTGCCGAGCCCGCGCACGATGAAGCTCTTCGCGCCCATCGACCCCGGAATGATCCCGAGCTGCCCCTTCTGCGCGGACACCGCGCCCTTGCGCGTGACGAGCACCTCTTCGCCGAAGTGGCGTTCGCGCTGCACGTAGTTGTGGTGGCAGTTCACCGCGTGCTCGTCGACCGAAAACGGCTTCGCGATCACGCCGCGCGCCGCGCCGATCACCGCGTCCATCATCGCCTGCCGGTTGCGCCGCGCGTAGTCCTGCGCCCAGCCGACCGCCTCGACGTAATCGTCGAAGTGCCGGCTGCCCTCGGTGAAATACGCGAGATTGCGGTCCGGCAGGTTCGCGATGTGCTGCCGCATGTCGGCCTGCGCGAGTTCGATGAACAGGCTGCCGATCGCATTGCCGACGCCGCGCGAGCCGCTGTGCAGCATGAACCACACGCGGTCCGCTTCGTCGATGCACACTTCGATGAAGTGGTTGCCGGTGCCGAGCGTGCCGAGATGCGCGTAGTGGTTCGTCTTTTCCAGCTTCGGATACTTGTCGACGATCCGCTGGAAGCCCGGTTGCAGCGACTTCCATGCTTCGGTCACGGTGGCCGGCGCCCGATCACCCCATGCGCCCGGATCGCGGCGGCCCGGTGCGCGGCCGTGCGGCACCGCGCGTTCGATCGCGCCGCGCAGCCCACCAAGCGAATCCGGCAGGTCGGACGCCGTCAGCGTCGTGCGCGCGGCCATCATCCCGCAGCCGATGTCGACGCCGACCGCGGCCGGGATGATCGCGCCCTTCGTCGGAATCACGCTGCCGATCGTCGAGCCCTTGCCGAGGTGCACGTCCGGCATCACCGCGACGTGGCCGAAGATGAACGGCATCTGTGCCGTGTTGCGCAGTTGCGCGCGCGCTTCCTCCTCGACGGCGACGCCTTGCGTCCACATCTTCACCGGCTTGCCGTTCGCCAGTTCCATTACCTGATAATCCATGTCTGTCATTTGCTTCACCTGATTCATTTCGGGATCCGGCGCGAGTCACCTGCATCGCGCCGGATCCCGCATTACGTGCCCTTGATGCTGACGAGTCCGTTCAGCACCTGATCGAGGCCGCCGAACACCGAGATGCGGTCGATGCGTTCCGCGACGCGCTCGAGCGTTTCCAGCTCCTTGAGCCGCAGCGCGGTCGGGTTTTCTTCCATCACCTTCGCGGTGTTCAGCAGCGAACGCGTGGCCGCCGTTTCCTCGCGGCGGCGAATCACGTTCGCCTGCGCGGACTTCTCGGCCTCGACCACCTGCGCGAGGATCGTCTTCATGTCGCCCGGCAGCACGATATCCTTCACGCCGACGCTGCGCACGTCCAGGCCCGAACCGTCGAGACGGGCGCGTACTTGCGCGATCACGACGTCGTCGAGCGACTGCTTGTCCTCCAGCAGCTCGTCGAGCGAGCGCGTGCCGACCGCCGAGCGCAGCGCGAACTGCAACTCGCGATATAGGTGTTCGACCGGCTTCTGCAACTGGCCGAACGCATGCAGCACGTCCGCATAGCGCCACGTCGCCGACAGGTTCAGCCGCAGCGCGACCTTGTCGCGCGTGAGGATTTCCTGCCCGCCGACTTCGATCGCCTGCACGCGCAGGTCGACCAGCTCGACCGCGACGTCGCGGTTGAAGCGCCAGAACGCCGACGTGCCCGCGTCCAGCAACCGCTCGATCTTGCCGTCGATCTTCAGTACACCGACGTGGTACGCCGGCACCTGCGCCAGCAGCACGCCCGTCAGGCCGGCCACGCCGCGCGCGCGCAGCGACGGTTGCGCGATGCGCTTCACGAGCGCGTCGGGCAGCATGCTGTGCCGCGCGAGATCGACACGTTCCAGCCGATGCGCGGTCAGGCCGCGCCAGTACAGCCGGCGCGTGCCCGGCGCGAGGATCTCGACGAGCACGTCGTCTTCGTAGCGCAGGCCTGCTTCATCGTCGGCGAGATCCATCGCGACGAAATACTGCGCGAGCACGTCCTGTGCGTCGTGACGCAGATAGTCGGCCAACGCTTCGTCGGCGAGCGGCGCGTCTAGGCGCGCGGTCTGCACCGACAAACGCTTGAACGGATCGAAGGCCTTGAACACGCCCGGTTCCAGCACCTTCGCGAAATCGCCCTCATTCATCAGCAGCGCGCGCTCGTTCTTTTTCACTACATGTCGCATCCACATATTCTTGTCCTTTTCTTCAATGGCCGCCGGGTGACGCGCATCGTGCGGATCGCGGTGCGACGCAATCGGGCGGGCGGCGCGCTGGCCTGCGTCGAAGCACAGGGCGACGCGTGTGGCATTGCGTCGTCGTGCGCCTTCGTGCGCTGGCCGTGCGGCCGCCCGGCCGATCGCGCGGAACCGCAACCGGTCCGACGCGCGGCGGGCCTTGCGGCCCGCACCGGCGGGTACTGCTTTTCATACGAGACCGTCCTTGCGGACAGCGTTCGAGCGGGATTCGAACCCGCCACCGGCCGGCTTTCGCCGGCTGCTCCACCTGGCTGAGCTTCCGAACAATGGGCGCTCCGGGATTCGAACCCGGACGAAGCGTCCTGACGCGCGCCCGTTTGCCTTCGTCTGTCCATGGCGGCATGCGCTGCCGCGACGAACGAGGTTCGGCGGCGGCGCACCAGCAGGGCTTGTTGAACCTTGGCTCGTGGGCCAGCGGGACATCCGGCGTTCTTTATTTAGCGAGGAGCGTGCCAGCGGGCGTGCCGGGGCTTTGGGGATTTCTCAAGCGATTGAAAATAAAGGGAATTTATCTATTGTGCGTGGCTGGGGATCGACGTCGTGCCCAAAGGGTCATCACGATAATCCGATATAATCGGATCGCCTCTTATCCTGTGAGATAAATATGCGAAAGACTGTCGCCATCGGGTTTCTCGGCACGGTGCTCGACCAGGGTGGCCGCGCGCCGCGCCGTTACCGCAAATGGCGGCCGACGATTTCGTTGTGCGAGCAGCCGGAGTTGCCGATCGATCGGTTGGAACTGCTGCATTCGCCGGACTACACGCGTCTCGCCAACCAGGTGCGGGACGATCTCGCGCGCGTGTCGCCGCACACCGACGTGCGGCTCACGTCGGTCACGATCCGCGATCCGTGGGATTTCGAGGAGGTCTACGCGACGCTGCACGACTACGCACGCGCATATCCGTTCGACCTCGAACACGAGGATTACCTGATCCACATCACGACCGGTACGCACGTCGCGCAGATCTGCTGGTTCCTGCTGGCGGAAGCGCGCTACCTGCCCGCGCGCCTCGTGCAGACGGGGCCGCCGCAGCGGACCGACGAAGGGCCGAGCGGGCCGGGCACGATCTCCGTGATCGATCTCGACCTGTCCCGCTACAACCGGATCGCGCAGCGCTTCACGCGCGAGCGCGACGAAACGGTGTCGTTCCTGAAGGCCGGCATCGCGACGCGCAACGCGCGCTTCAATGCGCTGATCGAGCAACTCGAGCGCGTGGCCGTGCGTTCGCGCGCGCCGATGCTGCTGGTCGGGCCCACGGGGGCCGGCAAGTCGTTTCTCGCGAAGCGCGTGTACGAGCTGAAGCGCGGCCGGCATCGGCTCGCGGGGCCGTTCATCGAGATCAACTGCGCGACGCTGCGCGGCGACGCGGCGATGTCGACGCTGTTCGGTCACGTGAAGGGCGCGTTCACCGGCGCGCAGTCGGCGCGGGCGGGGCTGCTGCGCGCCGCGGACGGCGGCCTGCTGTTTCTCGACGAGATCGGCGAACTCGGGCTCGACGAGCAGGCGATGCTGCTGAAGGCGATCGAGGAGAAGCGCTTCCTGCCGGTGGGCGCGGACGTCGAGGCGACCAGCGATTTCGAGCTGATCGCGGGCACCCATCGCGACCTGCGGCAGATGGTGGCGGCCGGGACGTTCCGCGAGGATCTCTATGCACGGATCAACCTGTGGACCTACGAACTGCCGGGGCTCGCGGAGCGCCGCGAGGACATCGAGCCGAACCTCGAATTCGAGCTCGACCGTTTCGGCCGCGAGCAGGGCGAGCAGGTGCAGTTCAACGTGGAGGCGAAGCGGCGCTATCTCGCGTTCGCGACATCGCCGCGAGCGGCGTGGGCCGGCAATTTCCGCGAATTGTCGGCCTCGGTCACGCGGATGGCGACGCTGGCCGATGCCGGGCGGATTACCGAGGCGCTTGCCGAGCAGGAAGTCGAACGGCTGACGCGCACGTGGTCGTCGCCGGGCGGCGCGGGGGCGGCCGATGCATGCGTCGATGCGGTGTTCGGTGCGCGTGCGGCGGAACTCGACCTGTTCGACCGGGCGCAGCTCGAACGCGTGCTCGACGTGTGCCGGACGTCGGCGAGCCTGTCGGAAGCCGGGCGCACGCTGTTCGCGGTGTCGCGCCAGAGCAAGAAGCAGCCGAACGATGCCGACCGGCTGCGCAAGTATCTCGCGCGGTTCGGGCTCGATTGGGACGGTGTGCGGCGTGCGCTCGAGCGCGCGTGATGACGCGTGGCGAACGAGGCGCATGATGTCTGCGCCGCGCCCGTTACGCGCGGCAGATCGCGATGATTTCCGCGCTGGTCGCTGCGTCGAACGGTGCGTGGTCCCAGTCGCCGCACCAGTCGGCCGACGCGAAACCGGCCGCCGTCACGCGCCGTTGCAAGTCGGGATGCGCGATGAAACGCAGCCGGCTCGTATTCGTCAGCACCGTGTCGTCGCGGCGGAAGCGGTAGTGCGTGTCGAACGTCACGATCGCGTCGTCGATCGCACGCACCGCGTGATGGAGATCGACGATGCCGAATGCGTGCGATTCGACGCTGCGTGCCGACTGCGCGGGCGTCCATGCTCGCCACGGTTCGGTGCGCGGGTTGCGGGTCTCAAACAGGAAGCGGCCGCCGTCGGCGAGCACGCGTCGCACGCCGCGCAGCGTCGCATCGATGTCGTCGTCGGTCAGCAGGCACTGAAACGCGTGCCCGGTCATCACGACCGCATCGAATCGCGCACCGGGCGGCAGGCCGTCGAGCGCGCACGCGAACCAGCGGACGGCGCCGGCGCCCGGCTGGCGTCGCGCGTAATCGATCATCGCCGGCGCGGGATCGATCGCGACGACGTCATGCCCGGCCGATGCGAGCCGTCGCGCGAACGTGCCGGTGCCGCAGCCGAGATCGAGAATGCGTTGCCGCGCTGCGCCGATTGCCGCGGCATAGAACGCGAAGTCCCGATCGCCCGCGTTGAACAGGTCGTACACCGCGACGAGGCGCGGGTCGGTGTAGAGCAGATCCGCGTCGGCGCGCGTCATGCGGTCGCGCCCATCAGCGCTGCTGCACGGCCACGCGCAGCCCGAGCGCGATGAAGATCGAGCCGATGATCCTGCCCTGCCAGCGCGTGAGCCACGTGAGCCGCTTCACGATGCGGCCGAGCGGGCGGATCGAGCACGCGATCAGCGTCGTGTAGAGCGAACTGAGCACGACGAAGATCAGCCCGAGCACCGCGAACTGCACGAACGTCGAGCCGCGCTCCGGATGCACGAATTGCGGCATGAACGCGAGAAAGAACAGCGCGGTTTTCGGATTCAGCACTTCGGCGGGAATCGCCTGCAAGTACGCGTTGAGCGGCGTGACGGCCGCCACCCGCGGCAGCGACGGATCGGACGGCTTCTCCAGCAGCGCGCGCACGCCGAGATAGATCAGGTACGCGGCGCCGATCAGCTTCACGATGTTGAACGCGAGCGCCGACGTCATCAGCAGCGCGGACAGCCCGACGGCCGCGAACAGCGTATGCACGAAGTCGCCGCTCGCGACGCCGAGGCCGGTCAGGATGCCGGTCGTGCGCCCGCCCTGCACGGTGCGGCTCAGCACGAGCAGCACGGCGGGGCCGGGGATCAGGAACAGGCCCAGAACGACGGCCGTGAAGGTGGTCAGCGTGGTCAGGTCGAACATGGCGGCTCCGGCGGGTTGGCGCGGCGGCAAGGGGATCGGCGCATTGTATTCGGTTCGGCGCGCGGCCGCTGACGCCCCCGAACGGCGCGGCTGCGCCGGCGCCTTTCTGGTATAAGCACGACAGGACGCACCGGCGTCCGGCCTTTTTCACAGCCTATCGTTTCATGCGCGACCTTCCATCGATCACCGATCCCGCCGCGGACACCGACGTCGATCACGTGCCGCGTCCGCTCGTCGTGTTCGGCGGCTCCGTCGTCGAGCCCGAATGGCGGCTGGAGCGGCACAGCCATCGCCAGGCGCAACTGCTCTACACGCTGACCGGCGTCGTCTATTGCGAGATCGACGGCGGCGTGTGGACCGCGCCGCCGCAATGCACGGTCTGGATTCCCGGCGATGTCGCGCATGCGGCGCGCGGCTCGGCCGGCGCGACCTTCTACGCGGTGCTGGTCGAACCCGACGCGGCGCTCGACTTGCCCAAGCGCTGCTGCACGCTGGGCATGTCGCCGCTGTTGCGCGAGCTGCTGCTGAAGGCGGCCAGTTTTCCGAACCTGTACGACGTCGACGGGCCGCAAGGGCGGCTGGTCGCGACGCTGCTCGACGAGCTCGTCGCGGCGCCGGTCGAGGACCTGTACCTGCCGATGCCGGCCGACCGCCGGCTGCGCAAGCTGATCGACCATCTGCTCGACGATCCGGCCGACAAGTCGCCGCTGCCCGAGCTCGCGCGGCGTGCGGGCATCAGCGAGCGCAGCCTGACGCGGCTCGCGACGAAGGAGCTCGGAATGAGCCTCGGCGACTGGCGCCGTCGGCTGCACGTCGCGCTGTCGCTGCGGATGCTGACGACCGGCCGCCGCGTGCACCAGATCGCGATCGATCTCGGCTACGAGAGCGCAAGCAGCTTCGTCACGATGTTCCGCAAGGCGACCGGCAAGCCGCCGACGCAATTCCTCACCGATCGGCAGCGCTGAACCGCCGGGCCGCACCCGCCCGTTTGGCCGGATTGAAAAAGCAGTTGGCCGGGACGAGAAATGACGCACGCGGTCTCGATCCATAAAATGAGAATCGTTCTCATCTGGAGGTCGACATGCAAATCGTCACGACTGAATTCCCGTTTGTCTGGCTGCGTTACAGCGGCTCGACCCACACCGATCCCGCCCGCCTGATTGCCGAACTCGACGCACTGCTCGCGCGCCGCGAACGCTTCGTTCTTCTGACCGACGATGCGCCGTCCGGCGACGATCGCGCCGATAACGATCACGAGATGCGCAAGCAGCTCGCGAAGTGGAGCAAGGCCAACCGTGCGCTGTCGCGCGAACGGATCCCCGGGATGATCGCGATCGAGCCCGATGCGGCGCGGCGCGTGGCGCTCAATGCCTTTTCGGGCGCCTTCGAGAAGGTCTGGGGTTATCCGCTGAACGCGGCGGCGAGCCGCGACGACGCGCTGGCGCTCGCGCAACGGCTGCTCGCCGAACCGGCGCCCGGCGTCGAGGCGGCGAACGCCTGACCCGGCGGCCGCGCCGCTCGCGCGGCTTGCGTCGACATCGACACGTGCGCGCGGTGCGCGAACGCGCGCCGCGGCCTGTCGCAACCCCGTAGAGGTGTCCGGTGGACAATCCGATCCGCGCGATGCGCATCTTCACGCGCATCGTCGAAATGAACAGCTTTACCCGCGCCGCGCAGGCGCTCGGCATCTCGCGCGCCACCGCGACGCGCACCGTGCAGGAGCTCGAAGCGGCGCTCGGCATGCCGCTGCTGGTGCGCACGACGCGCGCGTTGCGGGCCACGCCCGAAGGCGACGCGTATTACCGGCGCTGCGTCAGCATCACCGCGGACGTCGACGAGCTCGAAGCCAGCATTCGCGGCGCCGCGGTGCATCCGAGCGGGCCGCTGCGCGTGGAATTGCCGGCGTCGGTGGCGGGCGCGATCGTGCTGCCGGCGCTCGGCGAATTCCATGTGCGGCATCCCGATCTCGAACTGATGCTCGCCGTGGCCGGGCGTGCGGGCGATCGCATCGGCGACGCGATCGACTGCAGTATCCGGCTCGGAGCGCTGCCCGATTCGTCGCTCGTCGCGCGCCGGCTCGGCTCGCTCGAGCGCGTGACGTGCGCGAGCCCCGCGTATCTCGACCGCTTCGGCGTGCCGCGCACGCCCGACGATCTGGGCGGGCATCGCGCGGTAGGCGGGTCGCACGTCTTCGGCCAGCGTCCGGCCGAGCTCGAGTTCGCGGTGGACGACGCGGTGCGCAAGGTGCGGCTCGACGGTATCGTCGGCGTGGATGACGAGCAGGCGTATCTCGCCTGCGGCGTGCACGGCCTCGGGCTGATCCAGCCGACGCGCGTCGCCGCGCAGGCGCTGATCGACGCGGGGCGGTTGCGGGAAGTGCTGGCGCGCTGGCAGCCCGATGCGCTGGCCGTGTCGGTCGTCTACGTGAAGCGCCCGCATGTGTCGCCCGGCGTGCGCGCGTTCGTCGACTGGATCGCCGAGCGTTTCGTGCAGGCCGGACACGAGCAGGCAGGGCTGGCGGCGGCGGGGGTGGTGGGGTGGCGGCCGGCGCCGGGTGCAGTCGTTACCCCCGATCGCTACGGCGGGCTGGTGGCGGTGGCGTGACGGCGGGATGCGGACGGAAAATCCTCAAGCGGTTGCGAGGCGGAACGCGCTGGCCATCCGATCCTGTTCCCGAGCCGGCAGCGCGAGTCGCGTCGCGAGCGTTCTCCATTGACTGACGACACCACGGAAGTCGTCGATGATCTCGTCGGCATCGCTCAGACCGAGCCGAAAGAATTCGCAGACTTCACGGGCAAGCTCGAGGTTCAGCGCGTTGTCGGCTTCCGTGATATTGAGCTTGAGGCCGTCGGCGATCGCGACCGGATTCATGTCATAAGCCGCGGAGAGCCGCCAGCCCTTACCCGGTGCCAGAATGAATCCGTGATTGCGAAGATGGTCGTCGGTATTCGATACGAGAAGATTGAAGACGATCCGCGCCCAAAGTTCTCGCAGGTCGACATTCGGTTGCGCACCATGTTGTATGACGACTTCCGCCAGTTCGAGATAGCTGACGTCGGTGGAGGCATCGTCGCCGTCGACGTGACCGGTCATGGTCATCGCCGAGGCAAAATGCAGGCGCCGTCCATCGGCCGTCCGGTCGAAGCGACGGACAAGGAAGCAATGATGGTCGCTGGCGAACTTTCGTGCCTCGGCTTGGGCGACATTCAGGCCGCAGCCGACCGCGAGCGCATTGACGACCATTTCCCAACCGCCTACGTCGTAATCGTCTCTTGCGCTGGGGAACTTCGCGATATACAGACGCCCCTGATCGTCGGCCACGCTTGCTTTCGGTCGTGCACCGCCGAGCGAGCCGCCAGGTGCGATGAGCATCGAGAGCCAGTCGCGGCCGTCCGGGGCAATGTTGTCGACATCCTCTTCCAGCGCCCGACTGACGCGTTCCAGTTCACGGATTTCCGCGAATGGCGGCGCGGCGAGATCAACGCGGTCGTCGAGAAACTCTCCTTCGTCGTCGAGCTTGTAACGCAGGGCGCCGACGCGGTAGAGATCGTGGACGCCCAGCAGGTAATCCGATTCACGGAGCCGAGTGCCCTTCGGTCGAAGGCCTGCACGAATGTCTCGCTCCAGCCGACGGTCCATCAGCATGCGCCCCCACCGATCGGGGCTGGAATCGGCGAACGCACCGAACGAGTCTCGCGGCGGAGGTGGATATTGCGGTCCTGCGAAGAGGCCGATGCCGGGATCGAGCTGAACCCGGGCGAGTTCGGGAGCGCTCAAGGCGGTTGCGTCGTACTGGAATTCGAAACGTTCGCTTGCCCGCGTCTGTCGGCTGTGCAGAAGGCCGAGTTTCCGGGGAGCGGGCAGGCTGCTCCAGTCTGCGTAAACAGAGATGGTCGTCATTTCTCGCGAGATTTCCCCAGGTGTTTGCTCGCTGGCTTCAACAGCGCGGCCAGTTCCGCGGCCGTCGTACCGCGATGGTGGTCGGGCGCCGGGATGCTGGACGCCGATCCCGGTGCTTTCCTGGCGGGGGCCGGGGCCGGGGGCGTGGTCGTGGTGGCACGATCGCGCCGATCAGGTATGCGTGGCGACTCGGCGGACGACCGCAGGGCAACTCGTTTCACGGATCGCGGTTTGACGAGGCGAGCGTCTTGAAGCTGGCGGCCGAACGAGTCCGCTGCGGCCAGCTTCTCCAGATCGCCCTGGAGGCCCAGTACTTGCATGACGGCAAGATAGGCGCCGATCGTGACCCCCGAACCGCCTCCCTCCAGCGAGCGAAGTGTCATCGGCGACATTCCCGCGCGTTCAGCGACCTGCTTGGCCGTCAGTTTCCGGCGCAGACGCGCGAGCTTGAGCCGCTCGCCGAATTCGACGAGCAACCGACTGGATGCGGGCAAGAGAGGGGCGGTTTTCTTTGCCATGATGGCGCTAATATTTCAGTTTTTTCGGTGCAATAGAGCTAAAATAATAGCACTTTAGCGCAGCGTGTCAGTGACTTTCGTCGAGGCGCTGCGCTGGTTTATGTAAATATTTTGGCTCTACGATGCGAGATTTGCCAGAATATTGACTCCATCGCTTGGCGGCCATACGCTCGGACGCGTGTCGTGAGCCGAAAAGCCGTGTACTCGCCCCGGCATCGCTTACCGATGCCTGGCCCGCAGCGGGCGTAACCGACGCCCTACGTCGCCTTCGGCCGCCCCAATTCTTCCGCCAGGAAATCGACGAACGCGCGAATCCGCGTGGACATCTGGTGACGCTGCGCATACACCGCGTAGATGTCGGCACCCGGCGTTTCATGGTCGGGCAGCACGACGACCAGCCGCCCGTCGGCGAGATAGTCGCGCAGGTCCCATTCCGCGCGCATCAGGATCCCGTGCCCGTCGAGCGCCCACTTCACCGCGATCTCGCCGTCGTTCGTCGTCAGGTTGCCGTTGATCCGCACGGCCTCCGTGTGGCGGGCCGCGCCGCGCCCGGTCGTCAGGCGCCACACGCCGTAACCTTCGTCGCCCTGCCGGATGCCGATGCAGTTGTGTCTCGTCAGGTCGTGCGGCGTGCCGGGTGTCCCATGCCGCGCCAGATAGGCGGGCGCCGCGCACAGCAGCCGACGGTTCGGTGCGAGCCGCCGCGCGACGACGCGCGTGTCGGGCGGCTCGCCGAAGCGGATGCACACGTCGAACGTGTCGTCGGTGAGCGGCGGCGGCATCACCGACAACTGCAACTGCACCGACACCTCCGGATAGCGCGCGACGAAGCGCGAGATCGCCGGGCCGACGTGGCTGCGCCCGAACCCGAGCGTCGCGTTCACGCGCAGCAGGCCTTTCGGCCGCTGCTTCGCGCTGCCGAGCAGTTCGCCGAGTTCATCCATCTGGTCGAGGATTCGCCGTGCGTATTCGAGATACACGTCGCCTTCGGGCGTCAGCATCATCCGCCGCGTCGTGCGATTGACGAGCGTCACGCCCGCGCGCCGCTCCATCTGCGTGAGCCGCTTGCTGACGGCCGCCGCGGTCAGCCCGAGCTCGCGCGCGGCCGCGCTCAGGCTGCCCGACGCGGCCAGCGTCGAGAAGAAGCCGAGATCGGCCGGCTGAACGGTATCCGCCATGACGAGATTCGTGAATTGAAGTTAAAGATGCTTTGAGTATAGCCACGGTTTCTGCACTGCCGGTTCGGTAAAGTGCGTTCACGCTCACGACCAATCGAGGATGTCCGCATGAAGACCTACCGTATCGCAACGATTCCCGGCGACGGCATCGGCAAGGAGGTGGTGCCTGCGGCCAAGCAGGTGCTGGAAGCGCTGGCCCGCGGCAGCGACCGCTTTGCGTTCGAGTTCGAGGATTTCGACTGGGGCGCCGATTACTACCGTCGGCACGGCGCGATGATGCCGGCCGACGGCCTCGACGCGCTGCGCGGCAAGGACGCGATCCTGTTCGGTTCCGCGGGCGACCCGGACGTGCCCGATCACGTGACGCTGTGGGGCCTGCGCCTGAAGATCTGCCAGGGCTTAGACCAGTACGCGAACGTGCGCCCGACGCGCATCCTGCCGGGCATCGATGCACCGCTGAAGCGCTGCGGGCCGGACGACCTGAACTGGGTGATCGTGCGCGAGAACTCGGAAGGCGAATACGCGGGCGTCGGCGGTCGCGTGCACCAGGGCCATCCGATCGAGGCCGCGACCGACGTGTCGATCCTCACGCGCGCCGGCGTCGAACGCATCATGCGCTTCGCGTTCCGGCTCGCGCAGTCGCGGCCGCGCAAGCTGCTGACCGTGATCACGAAGAGCAACGCGCAGCGGCACGCGATGGTGATGTGGGACGAGATTGCGAAACAGATTGCGCAGGAATTTCCCGACGTGGCGTGGGACAAGGAACTCGTCGATGCGGCGACCGCGCGCATGGTCAACCGCCCGGCGTCGCTCGACACGATCGTCGCGACCAACCTGCACGCGGACATCCTCAGCGATCTCGCCGCCGCGCTCGCGGGCAGCCTCGGCATCGCGCCGACCGGCAACATCGATCCGGAGCGCCGCTATCCGTCGATGTTCGAGCCGATCCACGGCTCCGCGTTCGACATCATGGGCAAGGGGCTCGCGAATCCGGTCGGCGCGTTCTGGTCGGTCGTGATGCTGCTCGAGCATCTCGGCGAGACGGCAGCCGCCGCGCGC
Organism: Burkholderia sp. AU32262; assembly: GCF_020419985.1. Classification (NCBI taxonomy): domain Bacteria; kingdom Pseudomonadati; phylum Pseudomonadota; class Betaproteobacteria; order Burkholderiales; family Burkholderiaceae; genus Burkholderia; species Burkholderia sp. AU32262. The sequence continues at coordinate 50,616 of NZ_JAIZRS010000002.1, read as the reverse complement.
GTGATGCACGCGATCGAGGCCGTGACGGCCAACCCGTCGCTGCATACGCGCGACCTCGGCGGCAGCGCGACGACCGCGCAGGTGACGTTGGCCGTCTGCGAGCGCGTCGCGCACGCGGCCGCCGCGGCCTGACGGCGGCGAGGCGGTGTGGCGCTGACGGCCGCGCCTGCGCGCAGCCGAGCGTCGCGCGTTCGCTTCACTCAGGCATTTTCTGCCCGCGACTCGCGCATCCGACGCGAGCCGGGCGCCGGCCGGCGCCGCGGTCCACCGACCGACGGCGCACGGCCCGACCTCGAAGGAGGAGACACATGCAAGCAGATCTGGAAACCCGCGTCGCGCGGAAGCTGATGTGGCGCATCATTCCGTTCGTGATGCTGCTTTACTTCGTCAGCTTTCTCGATCGCGTCAACGTGGGCTTTGCCGCGATGACGATGAACAAGGCGATCGGCCTGTCGCCCACCGCGTTCGGATTCGGCGGCGGCCTGTTCTTCATCGGCTATTTTCTGTTCGAAGTGCCAAGCAACCTGATTCTCCATCGCGTCGGCGCGCGCATCTGGATCGCGCGCGTGATGATCACGTGGGGGATCGTGTCGGCCGTATCCGCGTTCGTGACCGGGCCGACGAGCTTCTACGTGCTGCGCTTTCTGCTGGGCATGGCCGAAGCCGGCTTTTTCCCCGGCATCATCCTGTACCTGAGCCTGTGGTTTCCCGCGAAGCAGCGCGCGGTGGCCGCCGCGTGGTTCATGGCGGCCGCGCCGATCTCGACCGCGATCGGTTCGCCGCTGTCGGGCGCGATCATGCAGATGCCGCCGATGTTCGGGCTTGCCGACTGGCAGATGCTGTACATCGTCGAAGCGCTGCCGGCGGTCGCGCTCGGCTTCGTCGTGCTGAAGTACCTGACCGATGCGCCGTCGCAGGCCGCGTGGCTGCGGTCCGACGAGCGCGACTGGCTGATCGCGAAGCTGAAGGCGGAGGCGGACGCGCGCCACACGCACGCCGGGCATACGGCCGGCGCGTGGCAGGCGCTGCGCGATCCGCGCGTGCTGGCGCTCGCGCTGATCTACTTCGGCACGTCGGCCGGACTGTACACGCTCGGGTTGTGGGCGCCGCTGATGATCAGGCAGTTCGGCTTCAGCGCGGTGCAAACGGGCCTGCTGACCGGCATTCCGAGCATGGCCGCCGTGGTCGCGATGATCGTGTGGGCGCGGCATTCGGATCGCACCGGCGAGCGCACATGGCACGTCGCGATTCCGTGCGTGCTCGCGTGCATCGGCTTCGTGTTCGCGGGGCAGGCGAGCACCGCGCTGCCGACCGTGCTCGCGCTGGTCGTCGTCAACGTCGGGATCAGCGCCGCGAAGGCGCCGCTGTGGGCGATGCCGAGCGCGTTCCTGTCGGGGGCCGGCGCGGCGGCGGGCATCGCGATGATCAACTCGATCGGCAATCTCGGCGGCTTCGTCGGGCCGTTCGCGATCGGCTGGCTCAAGCATGCGACGGGCGGGTATGCGGCGGGGCTGTATGTGGTTGCGGGGACGCTCGCGGTATCGGCGGTGGTCACGCTGATGCTGAGCCGCAAGGGGGCGCGCGAGCAGATCGTGTCCGGCATACAGCGGCATCACTGAGCGCGGCGAGCGATCTCCGTCGCGCACACGTCGGGCGATGCGTTCGACGTATCGATCACGCAATCGCTGAACCTGCGCGACGCATACCCTTCCCGATACATCTCGGCGATCCGTTGCCGCTCCCAGTCCGTCAGCGCACGCGTGCCGCGATTCGATGCCGCGACCGCTTCGGGCGGCGCGAGCGTGACGACGAACAATCGCGCATCGCGCGCAGCGCACGCCGTGCGCAGCCGCTCGAATTCCGCTTCGCCGATCGGATAGGCGATCACGAGGTGGCGTTCGCGCGCTTGCGCGATCTGCGCGACGAGCCGCTCCAGCGCGATGGCCCATTGCACGTCGAACGGCGCGGATTCGGGCGCGTCGTGATCGTCGCCGTCGATGAAGCGCGCATCGGGCAGCACGCGTGCGAGTGCGCGACCGATCGTCGTCTTGCCGCTGTTGATCGGGCCGTTCAGATGGATGACGGTGAGCGGCGTGTTCGTCGATGTAGAGAGCATGAGGCGCGAGATTGACTGAATGCTTTCATTGTGCCTCGATGCGAAATGAATTTGTAATATCCAGTCCGAACGAATTAGAAAAATTATTCGATAAAGCGCCCTAAAGAAAGTCGTGGCCCCGCCGTTACTCTTCCTCGGTATCTCAAAAAAGTATGACGAAAGCAGTACGACCACACGACCAAAAAACCGAGGGCGCACGGCCGGCGAAGCCGTGCGCGGGATCAGAATGGGATGCACCGATTCAATGGGGCGCGCAGGCACCGGGGGCTGGCGCGCGCTGTGCCTTTGCCTTGCCGTAACCGGACTGCTGCCGCATTGCGCCGCCGCCGCGGGGATCGTCCCGGACGGCGGCACGCCCACGAGCGTGTCGGTCGGGCCGAATGGCCGGCAGTTCGTCAATCTTGCGCCGGCGGTCGCCGGCGTATCGAGCAACACGTATTCGTCGTTCAACGTGACGACCGCCGGCGCGACGCTGAACAACGCCGGCATCAACGCGCGCACGATCGTCAACCAGGTGACGAGCACCAACCGCAGCCTGATCGAAGGCGAGATCGCGGTGGCGGGGCCGCGCGCGAACGTCGTGCTCGCGAACCCGAACGGCATCACGGTCAACGGCGGATCGTTCGTCAATACAGGGCACGTCGCGCTGTCCACCGGCAACGTGAGCTTCAACGACCTGCAGATCGCCCCCGGCGTGATCCAGCGCAACATCGTGCTCGATACGTCGACCGGCACGATCGTCGTCGGTCCGGGCGGCCTGGCCGGCGCGCTGATCGGGCTCGATCTGATCGCGAAGAACATCGTCGTCGACGGCGCGATCGACAACACGTTTTCGTCGGCGACGGCCGGTGTGCGCCTGCTGGCCGGCCGCAGCCGTGTCGAGCTGAACACGGGGCTGTCGCCGAACGACAACGCGAACGACTGGCTCTCGCGTACCGCGACGACCCAGCCGGACACCGCGTCGTCCTACGCGATCGACATCACTGCCGCAGGCAGCGTGACGAGCGGGCGCGTGCAGTTGATCGTCACGGACCGTGGCCCCGGCGTGCGCAGCGCCGGCGCGATGAATGCGTCGCTCGGGGATTTCACGCTGGCGTCGAACGGCAACGTCGAGATGTCCCATGCGAAGGTCGACGTCGCGCGAGATCTCGACGTTGCCGTGCAGGGCGGCATCACGCTGACCGGTACCGACATGAAGGCGAAGGGCGGCCACGCGAACGTGTCGGCAGCCGATGCGATCGCGTTGACGGGCAGCAGCCTGATGGCGTCGGGCAGCGTGAAGCTGAACGGCGCGGGCATCGCGCTGAATCCCGACGATGCGATGAAGGGCGCGACCGTGGCATCGTCGCAAAGCGGCGTGGTGCTCAAGAGCGCGGCGGACATCGTGAATGTCGGGTCGCTCGTGCAAGGGCAGACCGCGATCGACGCTGACCCGGATTCGATGGGCGCGGTGACGCTGAACGCGGCGGGCCGCATCCGGAACGAGTCGTTGCCGCAGACGCGGCTCGGCATCCTGTTCGGCGTTCAGGGCGACGTGTCGCTGACCGCGGGCGCCGATGTCGTCAACCGGAATGCACGGATCCTGTCGAACCAGAGCATTTCGATCGCTGCGGGCGGAGACCTGCAGAACATCGTCGACCACAGCACCGGCGTGCAGAACGGCGCGGTGGTCGGCTTCTCCGAGCAGGGCGGCCGCTTCCTGTTCTTCAAGCATCGTAGCGACGGCTTCACCGTCGACTATGGCGCGCTGGCCGATGCATCGAAACTCGCGTACATCACGGCCGACGCGGGCAACGTGACCGTGCGCGCCGCGAACGTGACGAATATCGGCGGATCGATCCTGTCGAATGGCGGCGCGATCGATATCGCCGCGCGCGAAAACATTCTCACGCAAGCCGTTTTCACCGGGCAGGCAGCGTACCGGCGCTCGTGCTTCGTGTTCTGCCGCGCGAGCGCATCGTCGAACGTGCAGGCGTTCGGCGGCGTGATCGAGGCCAAGGCCGACATCCAGCTGAAAGCCGGTACGCAGATCACGAACACGGGCGGAACCGTGCTCGCGCTCGGCGCATTGACGCTCGACGCACCGAAAACGCTCGCGCAGGGCGTACCGGGCTACACGGTGGTCAATCGCGACCACGACCTGAAAGCGTGGTTCGGCAATCGCTGGGCGGCAATCTATGCAGCCGACACGGGCGGCGTGTTCACCGGAGGAACCGGCAAGGTGCGCCTGACCGGCGAGGCCGACATCGACGGCGGCGCGTACAGCGCGCCCGAAGGTGTGCTCGCGGCGCGCGGCATCGTGACGATCCGGCCGCCTCATCGCGATCTCGTGACGATCGGCAACCGCAATCACATGGGCCTCGTGTCGTGGTTCGGCCTGTGATGTCGCAGACGGACCACCGCATCGCCGCCGCGCTCGCGTTGACGCTCGGCGCGATGTCGCCGTGCGCGCACGCACAGCTCGCGGGCGCACCGCCGGCCGGCGCACCGCCGGGCCTCGGCGCGCTTCCGGCCGGGTTCGCGGTGCCGCGTGCGGAGCAGGATCCCGCGCAGCGCCTGCTGCAGGAGCAGCGCGACCGGCAGCGCCGCGACGAGCTCGCGCAACCGCCGGCGCAGATCGCGGTGCCCGAGCAGCCGGCGATGCCCGACCTGCCGCCGGGCGCCGACGTCGACACGTTGCCGGACGTCGCGCCGACGTTCCCGATCGAGCGGATCGAATTCACCGGCGACGCGATCCTCGGGCAGCCCGAACTGGACCGTATCGCGGCGCCGTTCATCGGCAAGCAACTCGGGCGCAACCGGATCAATCTGCTGCTGCGCCGGCTGACCGAAGCGTTCATTTCGCGGGGCTACATCACGACGCGTGCGTACCTCGGGCCGCAGAATCTTGCGTCCGGCACGCTGAAGATCAACCTCGTCCCCGGTCGCGTGGCCGCGTTGACGTTGAACGGCAAGCCGCTGAGGCCGCGCGATCCCGACGAGAAGTGGTACGACGTGCGCGGCGGCGGGCTGCTGACCGAAGCCGGCACCGCCTGGGCGTTCGCGAGCACGCCGGGCGACGTGCTGCGCCTGCCCGATCTGGAGCAGGGCGTCGATCAGATCAACCGGTTGCGGCGCAATCAAGCCGAAATCCGGATTCTCCCCGGCGAAGCGCCGGGCGATTCGATCGTTGCGATCTCGAACCGCTATGGCGATCGTCTTCATTACGATTTCGGCATCGACAACTACGGCAGCTCGCAGACCGGCAGGACGCGCTATCGCGCCGGTGTCGAAGCCGACAACGTGATCGGACTGCAGGAATCGCTGTCGTTCAGCTACGTCGGGACGACCGACACGAACGCGGTCGTGTTGTCGGCGGCGGTGCCGTACGGGTATCAAACTTTTAGCTACACGGCGTCGATGTCCGAGTACCAGCAGGCGATCGGCGACGTCGCGCTGCTCGCGGGGCGCACGTTCAGCCAGATGCTCGGCTGGAACGACGTGCTGGTGCGGTCGCCGCGCGGGCGCATGAGCGTCGACGTCACGCTCAACAAGCTGCGCACCGAGCGCGACCTCAACGGCATTCCGTTGTCGCCGCAGAACCTGACGGTGCTGCGGGTCGCGCTGAACGGGCTGTCCCGCTTCGTCATGCGCGATCAGGGCGCGGCCGCGACCTGGGATGTCGGCGTGTCGCGGGGGCTGCCCTGGCTGGCGGCCAACCACGATGCGTCGGACATCGGCATCGACGACGCGCACAGCCAGTTCACCAAGCTCGATGCCACCGGCACGCTGCAGTTCACGCTCGGCAATCTCGCCGGTTCCCTGTGGGCGTATCGCGGCACGCTGCGCGCGCAGTACAGCCGCGTCGCGCTGTTCGGCAACGAGCAGATCTTTCTGGGCGGCATGGGTTCGGTCCGCGGGTTTACCGAAGGCGGGATCGCGGGCGACAGCGGCGCATTCGTGCGCAACGAGCTGGCCTGGCAGAACGTGCCGGCGTGGCACGACGCGCGCATCGAACCCTACGTGTTTCTGGACGGCGGCAAGACGCACCTGAACGCACAGGGCGGCTGGCCGTCGCTCGTCGGCACGGGTGTCGGCACGCGCGCGCAATGGCGTTTGAAAGGCGGAACCCTGTCGGCCGAAGTGCTGGTCGGGCAGGCGCTCGCGCAACCGGCCGCACTCGGCAAGAAGGCCAGCGTGTTGCTGGCCACACTCAACTGGACGGACTGATGGAGAACTTCATGAATCGCCTGTCGAACGGTCGCGAGATCGCGATGCAATCCAACCTGTCGGCGCGTATTCGCAAGATCGGCGTCACGCTCGTCGCGGCGACGCTGTGCGCCGCTGTCGCTTCGCCCGCGTATGCGGTTCCCAAGGCGTCGAAGAAACCCGCCGATGCAGCCGCCGCGATGCCGGCCGATGCGATCGCGAGCGTGAACGGCGTGCCGATTCCGCAAGCGCAGGTCGACGAAGCCGTGCGCGCGTCGAAGGCGCCCGATACGCCGGCGCTTCGCGCGGCGCTGAAGAACCAGCTGATCGCGCGCGAGTTGTTTCGACAGGCGGCGCTCAAGCAGCACTACGACACGAAGCCGCAGGTCGTGGCCGCCGTCGAGCAGGCGAAGGCGCTCGCGATGACGCAGGCGTACCTGCGCGATCAGATCAAGCCGGCACCCGTCACGGACGCGGACGTCAAGGCGCGCTACGACGCGGTCGTCGCGACGCTCGGCGAGAACGAATACAAGCCGAGCGTGATTGCCGTCAACGACGCGGACACCGCCAGGCAGATCCTCGCGCGGCTCAAGAAAGGCGAGGACTTCGGCGGCCTCGCGCGACAGTTCAGCAAGGGGCCGGCCGCGGCGCAGGGTGGCGCGCTGAACTGGATCTCGTTCAAGACGCCGATCGAGGCAGGCCACACGCAGAACTGGCCGCAGCCGCTTGCCGAAGCGCTCGTGAAACTGCCGCAGGGCGGCATGACGCGCGAGCCCGTGCAGGTCGGCGATGCGTACTGGATCGTGCGGGCCGACGACAAGCGGCCGACGCAGGTGCCGCCGTTCGACCAGGCGAAGGACACGCTGCGCCAGCAACTCGAGCAGGTCGCGATGGAGAAGGCGACCGCGCAGGTCGTTGCGGATCTGATCCGCAACGCGCGGATCCAGCAGTAGGCGGCAAGCAGCAGGTAGCAAGCAGCACGTAGCAGCGTCGGGCAGCCACCCGGCGAACACGCAAGCGATGCCGGGCGGGGAAACCCGGCATCGCGCGGCGCCACGGTCGGAGATCGGCTGACGGCGTCGTCGCGGGGCCATCGAACGAAGCGAACAACAGAAGATGAACACGTCCAAGCGTAAGACCTTGCAGCAGCTTGCCGCCGCCGGCGCGGCGCGAATCGGCGCACGTGCGCAGTCGGCGGCAGGTGCGCCGCGATGCTTCGCGGTCGAGCCGGCCGCGCGATCGTACCGCTGGTGGCAGCGTGCGACGAGCGCGCTCGTCGCATTGACGATGTTCATCGGGCCGATCACGGTCACCGTCGAGCAGTGCCGCGATGCGGCCGGCGTGCTCGGCGCGGGCAATCGCCGTGTCGACGACGACGCATGGCAGCGGTTGCTCGATCTCGCGTCGCTGCGCGTGCGATTCTCGATGCAGCTCGCGGCTGCCGCGCCGATCACGGACCCCACGGCGCCGATCTCGTTTCAGCCGGCCATCACGCAGTCGACCGGCGCGGGCGGCGGCGTGCCCGTCGTCAATATCACCGCGCCGAACGCGGCCGGCATTTCGCTGAACCAGTATCAGCAATTCAACATCGATCCGGTCGGGCTGATCCTGAACAACAGCCTGATGTCGGGCACGTCGCTGACGGGCGGCAACGTACAGGCCAACCCGAACCTGAACGGCCGCACGGCGAGCGTGATCGTCAACCAGGTCACGTCGACCGGCAATGCCTACGCGAGCTTGCTGAACGGTCCGCTCGAAGTGTTCGGTGCACCCGCGGCCGTCGTGATCGCGAACCCGAACGGAATCACGACGCGCGGCACCGGCTTTACCAACACGATCGGCGTGACGTTGTCGACCGGCGCGCCGCAGTTCCTCAGTGGCGTCGGCGGCAGCGCGACCGACTTCGCGAACGCGAAGGCGCTCGGCTACAACGTGACCGGCGGTCACCTGCAGATCGAAGGCAATGCCGGCGTCAACGGGCCCGGCGCGGGGATCGAGGGGACCGTGGGCACGATCGACCTGATCGGCGAGACGATCGGTATCAACGCGCCGCTCTATGCGGGCACGCGCATCAACGTGATCGCCGGGCGTCAGTTCGTGACGCCGGCCGCCGTCGATGCGTACGGCACCACGTACGGCACGGCGTCGAACGGCTCGGACAACTCCGCCGCGGCGATCAATGCCGCGAACGGCGGCGCGAATCGTTCGCTCGCGATCGACGCGACCGCGTTCGGCGCGATGACGGCGGGGCAGATCCAGGTCGTCAGCACCGCGGCGGGGATGGGCGTAAGGGCCGACGCGCAGCTCGCCGCGAATGCGGGCGACTTGCTGCTATCGGCGAACGGCGACGTGTCGGTCGCGGGTTCGGCCGCGCAGCAGCAGGCGACGGTTCATAGCGCCGGCAACGTGTCGATGACCGGTGCGCACATCGGGGTCGGCGGTTACGCGATCGATGCGAACGGCGACGTGACGTCGACCGGATCGATCCAGTCCGGCGGCAAGCTGGCGGTGGCGGCAGGCGGCAACGTGAACGTCGCGAATGCACAGGCGCACGGCGACATGACGGTCGCCGGCGGCACGAACGTAACGCTCGGCGACGTACAGGGCGGCGGTGCGTTGGCCGTTACCGCACGCGGCACCGACGGCACGGGCGACGTGAACCTGAACGGCACGTCGGTCGTGACCGGCGCAACGACCGTGCTGGCGGCCCGCGACGTCAACGTGAACGGGCAGACGAACAGCGGCACGCTGCGCGCGACCGCGCAACGTGATGCGACGGTCAACGCGGCGCTGCAGACGTCCGGTGCGCTGGCGTTGACGGCGACGCAGGGCAACGTCGCCACGCATGCGACGGTGAAGAGCGGTGGCGATCTGGCGCTGACGTCCGGACAGGACACCGTCGTCGCGTCGCAGGCGACCGCGCAGAACGCCGTCAGCGTGCAGGCGGGGCGCGACCTGAGCGTAAGCGGTTCACTCGCGAGCGGAACGACGTTTGCCGCCGATATCGCGCGCGACGCGTCGGTCGGCGGCTCGCTGATGGTCGGGACCGACGCGCGCGTGGATGCAGGGCGCAACGTCGATACGTCCGGCGTCGTGATCGTCCAGCGCAATGGATCACTGAGCGCACGCAACGACATCACGGGAAGCGGCTCGATCGCGTTCGGCCAGAACGGCGCGCTGAATGCCGCGCACGACGTCGCGCTGACCGGCAAGCTGCTCGCCAATGGCCTGCAGGTCGACGCAGGCAACAGCGCGAGCCTCGCGACGGTCCAGGCGGGCGGCGCATTCGGTGTGACGGCGAACGGCAGCGCCGGCGGCGGCGACGTCGTATTCAACGGCAACGCGGCCGCGCTCGGCGCCGCCGACGTGCACGCGTCGCGCGACGTCGTCGTGAACGGCACGCTCGCCGGCGGCGCGCAGGTCGCGCTTGCCGCGCAGCGCAACGTGATCGTCGGCGGCAGCGGCACCGTGCAGGCGGTCGGCGATCTGGCGATGACGGCGGCCAGCGGCAGCGTCGCGTCGGCCGGCACGTTGAACGGCGCGGGCGCGCTGACGGTGCAGGGCGCGCAGGATGTGTCGCTGACCGGCGCGACCACTGTAACCGGCGACGTGACCGCGACGGCCGGCCGGGATCTCACGATCGGCGGCGCGTTGGCGGGGCAGGGCGTCGCGACGCTCACGGCCGCGCGCGACATCGTCGCCGGCGGCACCAGCGGCTTCGCGCAGGACGCGACGTTGAGCGCCGGGCGCGATATCGGCGTGACCGGTGCGTTCCAGGGGCGCGCCGTCTCGATGACGGCAGCCGGTTCGATCGCGCTGAACGACGTGCAGGCCAACGCGGGGCTTCAGCTCGCGACCCGCACGGGCGACGTTTCGATCGGCGGCAACGTGAATTCGCTGACGAACGGGGTGATCGACGCGGCGCGCGACGTGATCGTCAACGGCACGCTGCGCACGGCGAGCGGCCTCGTCATCGGCGGCGGCCGCAATACGTCGATCGGCGGGACGGTCCAGTCGAACGGCGACGTCGCGCTGACGAATGCGGTCGGCTCGCTGACCAGCACCGGCAATATCCAGTCGGGCGGCAACCTGTCGGTGACGGCCGCGCAGTCCGTGGATCTGGGTGCGCAATCGACGTCGTCGCTCGGCAACCTGACCGTGGACGCGGGCCGCGACCTGACGATGAACGGCTCCGTCGTCGCACAGGGCAACGGCACGCTGAACGCCGGCGGCGCGATAGGCGGCGCGGCCGCCATTGCGTTCGGGCTCGCGGCGAACGTCGGTTCCGGCGGCGATACGACTCTCACCGGTTCGCTGCGCGGCGGCAACGTGCGGACGACGGCGGGCGGTTCGGCCACGCTGCACGACGTGCAGGCGGCGTCGACGCTCGCGCTCGATGCGGCGACCGACCTGAGCGTGACCGGTGCGGTGACGGGCGGCGCGGACGTGGCGCTGGCCGCGGCGCGCAATATCGACATCGGCGGTTCGTTGCAGTCGGCCGGCAACACGTCGCTGCTCGCGACCGGCGGCAGCATCGGATCGACGGGGGCGATCGCGAGCAATGGCGCGTTCGATGCGCAGGCAGGCAGTGACATCAACCTCGGCGGCAAGACGACCGTGTCGCGCGACACGACGCTCGCGGCCGGACGCGACGTCAACGTCAGCGGGTTGCTGGCCGGGCAGGGACAAGGCGTCGTCAATGCGGCGCGCGACATCGTCGGCGCAGGCACGTTGACGTTCGGTCAGCAGGCGACGCTCGACGCCGGGCGCGACGTCGCGCAGCGCGGCCTGATCCAGGGACAGTCGGTCAGCGTGACGGCGGCCGGCAACGCGGCCGTGAACAACGTCGAGTCGACCGGCACGATCGCGCTGCGCGCGAACGGTACGAACACCGCAACGGGCGCAGGCGATCTGCGCATCGACGGTTCGGTCGCCGCCGCGGGCGCGATCACGGCGTTCGCGCAGAACGATGTCGCGATCGGCGGCAAGGCCGCGAGCGGTTCGACGGTTGGCGTGACCGCGCAGCGGGACATCGCCGTGAGCGGCGCGATCGAGTCGGTCGGCGATACGGCGCTGGCCGCGCGGCAAGGCAGCCTCAACGCAACCGGCGGCATCAACAGCGGCGGCAAGCTCGCCATCGCGACCGGCCTCGACCTGTCGCTCGGCGCGAGCACCAGCGCGATCGGCGACGCGACGCTGACGGCCGGCCGCGACGCCACGCTGAACGGCACGATGGTCGGACAGGCCAACGGCACGGTGACGGCCGCGCGCGACATCGACGGCGGCGGCAAGCAGGCGTTTGCCGCGACCGCGAACTATGCGGCGCAGCATGACGTCGCGCTGACCGGCGGCATGCAGGCGGCGGCGATCACGGTGACGGGCGGGAACAACGCGACGTTGCACGATGTGTCGTCGTCGACCACGTTGACGCTGACGGCGAACGGCAACGCCGGCGAAGGCGATGCGGGCGTCACGGGGGCGGCGTCCGCGCAGGGAGCGGCGAACGTGACGGGCGCGCGGGATGTGTCGATCAGCGGCACGCTCGGCAGCGGCGGAGCGCTTGCATTGGCAGCGCAACGCAACGTGGCGGCGAGCGGCGGCGTGGAGTCGAACGGCGATCTGACGGCAACCGCCGCGAACGGCAGCGTCGTGCTCACTGGGGCGACCACGGCCGCGGGCGCGTTCAACGTCATGTCCGCGCTCGATACGCAGCTCGGCGGCCAGATCGCGGTGGCGAAGTCGACGAACGTGCAGGCCGGTCGCGATATCGCGTTGACGGGGGCACTCGCGGGTCAACGCGACGGCACGCTGAGCGCGGGGCACGACATCAACGGTGCAGGCTCCGCGGCATTCGCCCAGGCGACGACGCTCGATGCCGCGCACGACGTCGCGCTGACGGGCGCGCTGCAAGCGGCGGCCATCAACGTGACGGGCGGCAACAATGCGGGACTCGGCACGATCCAGGCCGTCAGCGGCAATCTCGACGTCATCGCCAAGGGCGCTGCCGGCGGCGGCGATGTGACGATCGGCGGGGCGGCCACCGCGTTCGGCGCGATGCAGTTGCAAGCCGCACGGGACACTTCCGTTGCGGGCGCAATCAACACCGGCGGCACGACGACGATCAATGCGGCGCGCAGTGTCGCGCTTTCGGCCGTCAATTCGGCCGGCGATCTCGCCGTAACCGCTTCGGGCGGCAACGCGAGCGCGACGAGCCTGACGACGCAGGGCAACCTGAACGTCGTTGCGGCACAGGACATCGCGGTGACCGGGCAGAGTGTCGCGGGCGGCAATGCTTCGCTGAACGCGGGCCGCGACATGACGCTCGCAGGCGTTGGCGCGCAGCAAAGCGGCACGTTGACGGCGGGCGGCTCGGTGAATGCCGGCGCGATCGCGTTCGCGCACCAGGCGAACGTCAACGCGGGCGGCAATATTGCGGTAACGGGCAACGTCGCGACCAACGGCGATCTCGCGATGACCGCCGGCAACGACTTGTCGGTCGGCTCGGTCCAGGCGGGCGGCGCAATCGGATTGCAGGCGCAGGGCCGCAACGGCGCCGGCGACGTGATGGTGAACGGCGCGGTGACGTCGGGCACCGCGACGACGATTACGGCCGCGCGCGATGCGGGTATCGGTGCGGCATCCAGCGGCGGTGCGCTGAACGTGACGGCCGGGCGCACCCTCGGTGTCGCGGGCGGGATCAATTCGACCGGCGACGCGACGCTGACCGCGACGGCGGGCAATCTCGGCGTCGGCGGCGCGGTCGTGTCGACCGGCAATCTCCGGGCCAATGCGGGCGGCGGCCTCGCGCTGCTTTCCGGCGGGCTCGTGAACGGCGATACGGCGTTGACGTCGGGCGGCGCGATGACGCTCGGCGGCGCGCTGTTCGGTCTCGGGGCCGCGACTATCGACGCGGGCGGTGCGCTCGGCGGCGGCGCGGCACTGACGTACGGCAAGGACATCACCGTCAATGCCAGAAACAGCATCACGCTCGGCGCGATTCAGGGCGCCGGCAAGTTGACGGCGGTGTCCGGCGGCGATATGTCGCTCGGTGCGACCACCGCGGTCGGCGACGTGTCGGCAAAGTCGACCGCCGGCAGCGTGTCCTTCGGCGGGTTGTTGCAGTCGGGCGGCAACGTCGTGGTACAGGCCGCGAACAACGTGTCGCTCGCGGGCGGCGTGGGTTCGATGGGCACGGTCGACATCAACGGCATCGGCGGCAACGTGTCGGTCGCGGGCGTGTCGGCGAACGGCGACGCGACGCTGCATGCGGGGCAAACCGTCGCGTTGACCGGCAACAGCATCGTGGCCGGGCAACTGGGTGTGTCGGGCGGCAACGTCACGCTGAGCGGTTCGGCCGTCGGATCGAAGAACGTGACCGTTTCCGCGCAGGGAACGGTCGATGCCGGCAATGCATCGCTCGTGGCATCGCAGAACCTGCAAGTGAACGGCTCGAACGTGACGCTCGGCAACGCGACGGTCGGCGGCGCGCTTACCGCGCAGGCGTCGAACCAGCTCACGCTGGCGGGCGGCAAGGCGGTGAACGTCGTCGGCAACGCGACGCTGACTTCGCAGAACGGGCTGTACAACGCCGCGAACGTGCTGGCCGGATCGCTCAACGTGTCGGCGCCGAGCCTGACGAACGCGGCCGGTGCGTCGCTCGCGTCGATCGGCACGACGACGATCAATGCATCGAGCTTCGCGAACGCCGGACTGGTGAACGGGACGACGACGAACGTCACCGTCGGGGGCGCGCTGACGAACGTGGGCGGCTCGCTGATGGCGGTGAACGCGCTCAACGTCAATACCGGTACGCTGAACAACCAGAACGGGATCGTTTTTGCCGGCAACCCGAAGGCCGCGACCGGTGCGACCGGCGACGTGTCGCTGACGATCAATGGCGGCAATGGCGCGTTCTACAACGCGGGCGGACAGTTGCTCGCGCAACGGAACATGGGGATCAGCGCGGTCAACATGGCGTTCGATCCGTCGCAGGGGACGATCAGCCAGGGCGGCAATCTGTCCATCACGGCCGGGTACGTGAGTGTCGGCGGCACGTGGAATTACGGCGGGCAGAGCGTTTCGCTGACGGGGCTGAACGGGATCACGAACGACGGCACGATCACCGGGACGTCGCCGTTGACGCTGACGGCCGGTGGCAGCTTCGAGAATCACGGGCAGGTTACCGGGTCGGATGTGACGTTCAACGGCACGCTGAATAATGCGGCCGGGGCGGTGATGCATGCAGATAACGCGTTGACGCTGAACGGCGATACGACGAACCGCGGGACGGTTGAGGCGGGGAACGTTCTCAACGTCAATGGTGGCAACTACGACAACCAGGGCGCGACGACGCAGTCGAAGGGGGATGCGGTGTTTCGCTTGGGTGGGACGCTGCAGAACACGGGTGGATCGATCTTTGCGCAGCGGAATGTCGATATTTCGGCGGCATCGGTCGTGAACGATCAGACGGCCCCGGGTGTCGCTACTACGACGACGCGGGACGTTGTCGATCCCGAGTTGCTATGGTCGGGGGCGGTAGGGACGAAGACCGAGTGGCAGTTGCAGCGTGTTCCGGCGCCGGGCGACAGCGGTGGATATTATGTGCCCAGCCCGCATACCGTCAGCGCGACCCTGGGAGATCTTCTTTCGCCATCCGGGTTGTCGACGGACTCTGCCAATCGGCAGTGTGCCGGTTTGGACCGGTGCTTTATCGTGGGTACACAGCCCGCGGCTGGTTCTGGAGCTATCACGTTTGGCCAGTACAACGCGTACCTGGGAACAGGGAACGCCATTGATAGCGCTGCTCCCAGATGGGCGATCGAAACGGGCGCGACGGCGCCTTCTTCCACTACGCAGACCTTCACGCTGCCGACTGTTCACGAAACGGTCACAAGCCAGCAGGCTGGTACTTCGGGCGTCATTTCCGCAGGAAATTCGATTTCGCTCACGGCATCGTCTCTCTCGAACCGAGGCGGTCAGATTGCGGCGCAGGGCGATATACGGCTGAATGTCCAATGGCTGGACAACAGTGCAGTAGCGCCTACACTCGTCAATCAAACGGTTCGGCAAGTCGATCAAGCACAGTACACGGCGTTCCTGACGCAGCTCAATGACACACTGGCGAAAACGGGATCGCAGAGTGCATGGCTCGGCGGGATGTACAGCACTTTTGGCCCGGTATTCGTGAAGGGGTCGGGCAGCCCGTCGGATGGTTTGCCGGTAACGACTTTTAAAATTGCGGTCAACAGTATTGCCCCAACGTCCACTGGGACCCTGAGCTCGTCTACACCGACCGGCATGATTGCGGCCGGAAATGACCTGTCAGTGGGCGGCGGAAATCTCGTCAACTCGGGCCTGCTTTACGCAGGCAACAATGTCGCGATTACATCGGGTACCCTGACCAACCAGGGGGGCAACCAGCAGAACTATTCGAGCCAGGTCGGCTGCGCCTCCGGCGTGCCGAACTCCGCCTGCGGCAACGCAGGCCAACCGCGCGGCAACAACCCGACCACGACGACGTTCGGCTACAGCCAGAACGATGCTACGATCTATGCCGGCCACGATCTCGTGATCGCGGCCGGCCAGATCAACAATACGTACGGCAACCTGCTCGCGGGCCACGACATCGTCATCGGCGGTGTCGGCACGACCGCGAGCTCGACCACGCCCGCACAGAGCCTGAACAACACCTCCGGCAACATCGTCGCGGGCAACGACATCAAGCTCAACGTATCGGGCGCGATCACCAACAATCTGCCGCCGCCCGTGCCGGTACACGAGAACTACGGCAAGCACGAGCAATACTCGGGCTGCATGACAGCCGGCGGCTACAAGGAAAGCTACTGCGAGGGTTATGTCGACCAGCAGTCGGGCAGCTCGTCGGTGATCAGCGCGGGCAACAACCTGCAGATCAACGCGGGCAGCCTGACGAACATCGGCAGCCTGATCGCCGCGGGTAACAACGCGACGATCGCCGTCGCAGGCCCCGTCGTGAACGAGGCGCAGGTGCTGAACGCCTACTGGCACTCGCATTGGGTGCAGGAAACCGGCATGTTCAGCAGCGACAAGCGTCACGACATCTGGGCGTGCGGCACGCCTGAGCAGTGCAAGGCGCTGTACGGGAGCGCATACACGAGCACGGGCGGCACCATCGATCCGCCGACGCCGGTCGGCAACATCGCGGCGACCATTCAGGCGCCGAACCTGTCGATCTCGTCGAACGGACAGATTCAGAACGTCGGCAACGTGATCGGCACGTACGTGTCGCTGACGGGCCAGAAGCTGATCAACGGGATCACGACCGCCAATACCTACACGCCGCGTGTCAATGCGCCGTCGCAGGTCATTTCGCTGAGCCCGGTGGACTTGCCGGGGCTGAATCTGTCGGTGCCGCGCGCGGTCGGTACTGGCAAGCTGCCGACACCGGTCGCGGGCGCTGCGTCTTACGTCGACGCGTCGCTCGGCGGTTCCGTGCTCGGCTCGCTCGGGCCGCAGGACTTGCTGAACAACTTGCCGTCGGCGCTGCAGCCATCGTCGACGCTGTTCTATTACAACCCGCAGGAAGAGGACCTGCTGTTGCAGCAGGCGGCGCTGAAGCAGACCGGCAAGTCGAGCTTCGTCGATGGCCTGACGTACGACAACAAGAAAAACCTGTCGGTGACGGCGCAGGAAAAGATGTACCTGTACCAGAACGCGGTCGATTACTCGAAGGCGCACGACCTGCAACTGGGCGCGGCGCTGACGCAGGAGCAGATCAACACGCTCGACAAGCCGATGCTGTGGTACGTCGAGCAGACGGTGCCGGACCCGTCGTGTCATGCGACGGGAGTGGCAACGTGCCCGACGATTACTGCGCTGATGCCGCAGGTGTATCTGCCGCAGGACACGCAGGCGCTGTCGGCGGGCGGCAACATCTCCGGACAGGATGTCACGCTCAAGTTCGATCAGGACGGTAACGGCAGCATTCTCAATACGGGGAGCATCACCGCGTCGGGGACGCTGAGCGTCGACACGCACACGCTGACGAACCAGGCGAATCAGGTCAACGTCGGCGAGATCTGGCAGAAGGTCGATGGCGGGTATCTGAACACGACCGGGACGGTGGTGCAGCCGGGCGGGTTCATGAGCGCGGCGAACATGGAGTTGAATGTTCAGGCGCTCAATCAGATCGGTGGAGCGCTGCAGAAGCTCAACGCGGATGGCACGGTGGACGCGGCGGCGACACAGGCCATGCTCGCGTCGCTGCAACAGCAGCTCGGCGGGGACTTCGCGCAGCAGACGCTGAGCGACCATCTGCATTCGGAGTTCGTGAAGCAGGGCGGATTTGGCCCGGATCAGCTTTTCTCGATGGCGGCGGCGGTGGCGCTGTCCGCGATGGGGATGCCTGTCGTGGCAGCCATGGTGTCGTCCGCTATGAACCAGGCGTTCAGCGACCAAGGTTTCAGCCTCGGGGAGGTTCTCAAGGCCGGTGCGGTTGCTTATGTGACGCAGGGATTGATGGAAGGATTGGACCTCAACAAGTTGCCGATGCAGGCGATCGGAAACAAAATCGCCGCGAATACGATCACCTCGCAGGAGTTTCTTCAGGGAGCGTTTGAAATCGCAGGACGGGGGTTGGTATCGGCCACCGTTGATACCGTCGCGTATGGGGGCAGCTTCGGGGCCGCGGTGAAAGGAAGCGTCATTAGCGATCTGGCAGCGATTGCGGCGAGTACTGTCGGCCAATTGGATTTTGACAAATTCTTTGGCGAAGGTGGGCTGGGCAAGATCGGATATGTGACTGCGCATGCTGCACTCGGATGTGCTGCGAGTGCAGCTAGCGGCACCGGCTGCGCGGGTGGGGCGATTGGTGGGGCCACGAGTGCGTTGATTGCGCCTTTGGTGCGGGACGGCCTGTACGACGGTTCGGAAACGGTCACGACGACGGATAACGGCAATGGCACGTTCACGCAGACGACGAGCTACAACAACAAGGCGTTTAATGCGATCACTGACGGGATTTCGGCTGTCAGTGGCGGCCTGACGGCAGCACTAGCAGGCGCGAATGCTGGCGCGGGTGCGACATGGGCTGCGAATGAAGCCGTGAACAACGCGACTTCGCAAAAATCTGTCGTTCAGACGTTCCTCCAGACCAGTGCGATTACTCTGTACGGACTGATGCCGTGGCTGCCGGGAAATCCAGTCACCGAGGCAGCAGGGAACGGCATTCTCTCGAGAGCGAAAGATCTGGTCAATCAGGGGTCATCGTCCAATGGACCTAATACTCCACCAACGGGAGCCGTGGCAGTATGTGAGTTTCCGATCTGCACCATGTCGCCAGCACCTGGTGGACCTAGCGGTCCTCCGAACGTGTCATTGTCGAAAGGCAGTGATAATGGGGAAAGCGAGTTGCAGGGCGGTACCAGTGGTTCCGGATCAGGATCCGCTAGCAATGGTAGTTCAACAAGCAATGCGTTTGGACGATCTGCTGCAAGTGAGCAAATCGTGAGCGAAATAGGTGCGCAAAATGTCGATGTGTCATACCCCGCTCCGCTTACTAAGCGCAGTGCGATTCAGATAGAGGTGAATATGCCCCAGAGTGAAGCGATTGCAAATCTCCAGGCAAGCGGATATACCTTATCTACTAGTAAGGATGGCACGGTAAGTATGCTTTCAAAAGGGAATGTAAAGTACACCTTTTATCCTGCCAGTACTGGAAACGGTATTGTTGGTGCCAATAGTGGTGTCCCGTCGGCGTCTGTTACAGTGGGCGGCCAAGCAACAAAGATCAGATTTAGCGCAAAATGATTGGGGATGTCAATGAAGAAAATTACTGAAATCATTGTCGCGCCTCCAATTCTTCCGGCGCGATTTGTATCGAATGAGTATGATAGGTTCCTGTTTTTCGATTTTTCCCTGAGAACTGAGTTTTCTATTTTCGATGAGATTAAGGATATTGCAGGAGGGTTGGGTGGAATTAACGTGTTCTATGCTCGATCATTGAGTTTTTTGTGCTTTTGTGGCGATAATGAAAATTGGTCGGAGCGAATAGCCTGCGTTGACCAGGAGTTGAATCGGCAAAGTGAGCCATATGGTCTGGTTGTTACAGATTTTAATGCAAATTGGGTGTTGGCGCAGCACTCCCCGGTTGAGTGGGGGCTTTTTGCATTCAAATCAATATCGCCATTGTCTCTACTTATTTTCAACTCATTGAGTGGTGATGATTTTCTGTCGGTCAATGACTTCCGGTCTGCGATTGTTGATGGAGGGGCAAGATTACATGGAAATTTTGATAGAAAATTTATAGAATGCTTGATAAGTAATTATTGACAAAAAATTAATTTTTCTTTGATATTCATGGTGGGCCAAGAAAAATATAATGATAAAGGTCGGGCACGGAGATGGTAGGCCAGTAGTGGTCAATTAGAGGGCGATTGGTGCGGTTCGGCGATAACCGCGAACAGCATCGCGACTGCCGTGACAAGTGGGCAGGACATCACTGATCAGGGACAACTCGCGACGATTGTAGCGGCAACGTTACTCGGTGGCGCAGCAGCGGGTACGCTGCTCGCGTACCAGGCGCACTGCGCGCTCTCGCACTTTCGGGGAAAACTTGCTTGGCTTCTTGTTCATGGCTCCATTCTCCCAAGAGTTGGAGCCTCCACAAAACTCGGGGCGGTTCACTCTGCCTAATGGATAGAGCGTTTGGGTCCATGGGAACGCGACAGAGCATATGGCCGAGTATGCTCAGATGGTCGCGAACCAGAGTCCTCCTAGTGTAGTTCAGCTAGCGACGCAGCAACAGTTGTCAAGCCTGCAGAGCGCAGTGAATGCTGCGACTCAAGGTGGCGCGCCCTACAATCAGTTGATTAATGTTGGCGGCTGGGAACTGAAATTTTCACCGCCGCGGCAGCCTGGGCAGCTTCCTGCTCTGATCCAGGCTTTACACACCGGAAAGTAATATCGGAACATGGAAATCAAGATCGAAAAGCCGTTCCGTTTGCACCTCGATGTTGTTGAGGCAGACGAACATGTACCGTCGATGCGAATGCAGGTGGTGATCGACGTGCAGCAGTTTGGGCACAGACTGGAATATCGAGGAAGCGCGTGGTTTGATTGCTCTGTTTGGGACACGTTTGTCTCTGATGTCGGGGGCGGGGAGGCTGAACTTGTAGATATGGGTGGCCACTTTACTTTGCGGCTTGGAGAGGTTTCTGAAAAGCCGGAGATTTCGTGGGAAATGAAGAAAGCGGACGTAACGGGGGCAATTGCCACAGCCGCCTTTCGAGCACCAATCGACGAAGATGCCTTGGCGCATGTTAAAGACCAGTTCATGCAGTTTGATCGTTGGTGTAAATGACACGAGCCCGGCCATGTGCCGGATTCGTGCTTGATTTCGTCGGCGCGCGCGATGGCACTGTTGTTGAATTGCTCGATTCGTCGTCGCCGCGTGCCGGTGCCGGGCCACTAGAAAACCCTCGCCGCGACTTCGAGGCATGCCCCTCGTTGGGATGCATTTGCCGATTTTCGTTGATCGCGCACCGCAGCCAGATGTCTGCAATGACGCGATGATCGTCACGAATCCGGTATGCCAGCGAGGCGATAGCGATCGAATAGATCGCTCATCGCGCCGCCACGGTGCTCGAATCATCATGTCCATCGGACATTACGGAGAATCAGCATAAGCGATGCGCATTCCACAACGTTTGTCGAACGCATTATCGACAGCTGCGACGTCGATTACGACAGAGGGTGAACTCCCGGCTGCCGTCCGAAAGGACCTTCTTCAGTTGATCGAAGCCCTGTCGGCGGCCGAGCACGCCGATGCGGGGTATTTGCGCCGTGCGCGATTGGCGGTGATCTGTGCAAGAGAGGTGCTTGGCCGGCTGAGTCCGTATGCGAACGTGTTGACGGCAGCCGAAGCGATCCTGGCGAGCGGCATCGACACGTTATCGGGAAAATGCGATCTGGCCACACTCGAAAGGACCAACGGCGAGTACCACTCGAAGGTTATCGATCTCTTCCAACATGGCGAACCGGCCTTTGTCTCCGTTTATGCGGGCATGGCCGTTTTCTCGGCGATGAATACGATTTTGTACGACACGAACTTCGATTTGCTCGGCGAAAGCGAACAGCGTGTACCTCCGGACGATTGGGATGCCGGCTATTACGCAGCGCTCGCGGTGTCGGGCAGTGCGATCTGGGAGGCCAAGGGAGGTGCCGAACGCCGTCGATCATACTGGCTCTGGTACTTGCAAAACGCTGTTCCCGTAGCCTGGGATGTTCTTGTGCCGCTGCGTCGCGACTGAAGTGTTTTCCCGATCGACAGATTGAATTCAAACGTGGGTTCGACTTCATCGCTCGAGCCAACGGCCGAGCAAGGGGTCTTACGGAGCCCCGGAACAAATCCCCTAGAAAATTCCCTCGATAAAACCCCTAAAGAAATCCCCACCACCGCCGTTACCCTTCCTCGGTATCTCAAAAAAGTACTACCAGAGCCGTAGAACCAAACCACACGACCAGATAACCGAGGGGGCGCCCGGCCGGCGAGGCCGTGCGCATGACCAGAAGATGGAATGCACCGATTCGATAGGGCGCGCAGGCACCGGGGGCTGGCGCGCGCTGTGCCTTTGCCTTGCCGCGACATGCCTGCTGCTGCATGCGGTTCTCACCGCTGCGTGCGCGTTCCCGCACGACCACACCTCCACGCTCGTATCCGTCGTGCCGAATATCCGGCAACCGACGCCCCCCGCATCGTCCTTCCCCAACACATCACACCACGCACCCAACGTCACTCGAGGAGGCCCACACACCACACCCGAAAAGTAACCCGATTCGAATCTGAACCACTAAAAAAAACGCATCAAAAAAATCGAGGATTGAATTGAACAAGCATTCCCTTTGTCTGCTGGCCGCAGCCGCAATCTCGGTATTCGTCGTCGCTGGTTGCGGCGGCGGCGACGGCTCGTCGAACGCAAGCAGCGGCACGCCCGCCAACACCGGCGGCGCCAACAACGCAGCCAGCGCACCGTCCGTCGCGTCCACGCCGCTCGCGGCTCCCCCCGCAAGCGCGCCCGTCGCATCGTCGCAGCCGGTGACGGTTGGCGAGGCACTGCCCAGCCTGACGACCCCGCAAGACGGTTCGACGGCCGCAACGGCAACCGGCCCGGTCGGGATCTGGTCGGCATCCGGCAACCTCGGCTACTCGACCATCGCCCTGGTCGACCCGCACAACAACCTGAGCACGCTCAATCTGCTCGGATCGTTCGTGATGTCCGACGATTTCACGAATCTGACCGTCAACGGTTCGACGTGGTCGCTTGCCCCGGGTATCAACTTCGCAGGAACGAGCGGCATCGTCACGAAGATCGATTCGGGCTCGGGCGCATACAGCCCGAAGCAGACGTTGTCCGGCACGATCACCCGCAACGGTACGGCCTCGAATTTCACGTGGACCTACAACGCCGCGAACGCACTTGCCGTCACGCAGGACAGCGTGGTGGGCAACTGGGCGACGACCAACGCATCGTTCGCGATTGCATCGGGCGGTACGCTGACCGGCACGCTGAGCGGTTGCAACCTGAGCGGCACGCTGCTGCTTTCCACGCCCGGCTCGAGCCAGAACATGTACGACATGACGGTGACGGCCTCCGCATCGACGGGCTGCAAGCTGCCGGCCGGCGTTCCGCTGTCGGGCAATGCCGCGATCATGTTCGTGCCGATCACGGGAACCAACGGTTTCAAGCGCTCGATCCTCTATGTGCTGCGCGCGGCTGATTACAGCTTCATCGCGTACGGTCAGGTGATCAAACAGTAAACGCACGGTCGCACCGCACACGGCGCGTCGACGCGCCGCGTGCGGCGGCCCGATGAACACGTTCCGTCAACAACGAAAGCCACCCATCCAATGAAGAACTCTTCCAAAGCTACCCTGGTCGGTTGCGGCCTGCTCGTGACGCTGCTGTCCGCCTGCACCACGGTGCCGAACACGGACATGAAGCCCGAGGCGCGTCAGAAGCTGCATTCGATCGCGATGCTCGACGTCACCGAGCCGAAGCGTGTCTCGGTCGTCAATTTCGGCGGCGCGGCGGCCGGGTTCGGGTTGATCGGCGCGCTCGCGCAAGGCGCCGTCAACGCAAGCCATACGAGCACCTACACGGACCACGTGGCCGCCGGCAAGATCCTCTTCGCACCGGACATCGCGGACGGCGTGGCGGGCCGCCTCACCGGCAACGGCTATCAGGTCGTGAAGCTGGACGGGCAGAAGGTGAAGCTCGCCGATGACGGCAAGTCGGACGACTACTCGGCGATCCAGACCGACGCGGATGCGATCATGAACGTGTGGTTCACGTCGTTCGGCTATATCTCGCCGCCTCAGCAGCTCGACTACATCCCGTGGGTCGTCATCCGCGCGCGCATTCTCGACGCGAAGACGAAGCAGGACCTCTATTACAAGACGTTCGCGTGCGGCTACGACATCAAGGCGAACAGCGTCCACATCGACAGCGATTTCGCGTACACGTACGGCAGCTTCAGCGATCTCGAGAAGAATTTCGACAAGTCGGTGGAAGGGATCAAGTCGTGCGAGAAGTCGGTCGCGGACATGATCGGTCAGGATCTGGCGCGCACGCCCGCGTCGGCGCCGGCCAATGCCACCGCTTCCACGACGATGACGAGGCCCGCAGCCACTGCGACGGCCACGGTGTCGAAAAAACTTTGACGCGCCTGCAGGATCGTCGCGATACGCGTTCCGAATCGGGCAGTGCTTGAAGAAAAAGCAGGAAGGGAAGGACTGCACGCAGCCGGGCGGTTGTCACGCCGCCCGGCCGCTCGCGAAAGCGACTGACTTACTTGTCGCTGTCGCCCTTGATCTGCGGCAGCGCCGACGCTTCACCCGGCGTCAGCAGCCCGACTTGCGAATACACGCGCAGCTTGTCGCGCGTATCGGTGATGTCGAGGTTGCGCATCGTCAGTTGGCCGATCCGGTCGCGCGGCGAGAACGTCGACGCCACCTTCTCCATCGACAGGCGTTCCGGCTGATACGTGAGGTTCGGCGACTTCGTGCTCAGGATCGAGTAGTCGTTGCCGCGGCGCAGTTCGATCTTCACTTCGCCGGTGATCGCGCGCGCGACCCAGCGCTGGGCGGTTTCGCGCAGCATGATCGCCTGCGGGTCGAACCAGCGGCCCTGGTACAGCAGGCGGCCGAGGCGGCGGCCGTTCTCGCGGTACTGCTCGATCGTGTCTTCGTTGTGGATGCCGGTGACGAGACGCTCGTACGCGATGTACAGCAGCGCGAGGCCCGGGGCTTCGTAGATGCCGCGGCTCTTCGCCTCGATGATGCGGTTCTCGATCTGGTCGCTCATGCCGAGGCCGTGGCGGCCGCCGATGCGGTTCGCTTCCAGCAGCAGCTCGACCTGATCCTTGAACTCGACGCCGTTCAGCGCGACCGGCTGGCCGGCTTCGAAGCGCACCGTCACTTCCTCGGCGGCGATCTTCACGTCGTCGCGCCAGAACGCGACGCCCATGATCGGGTTCACGATCTTGATGCCGCTTTCGAGGCTTTCCAGATCCTTCGCTTCGTGCGTCGCGCCGAGCAGGTTCGAGTCGGTCGAATACGCCTTCTCGGCCGACATCTTGTACGCGAAGCCGGCCTGGTTCATGAATTCGGACATTTCGGCGCGGCCGCCGAGCTCGTCGATGAACGTCTGGTCGAGCCACGGCTTGTAGATCTTCAGATCCGGGTTCACGAGCAGGCCGTAGCGGTAGAAGCGCTCGATGTCGTTGCCCTTGTACGTGCTGCCGTCGCCCCAGATGTTGACGCCGTCTTCCTTCATCGCGGCGACGAGCATCGTGCCCGTCACGGCGCGGCCGATCGGCGTCGTGTTGAAGTACGTGACGCCGGCGGTCGTGATGTGGAACGCGCCGCTTTGCAGCGCCGCGATGCCTTCGGCGACGAGCTGCGCGCGGCAGTCGATCAGGCGGGCGCCGGCTGCACCGTATTCGATCGCGCGTTTCGGGATCGCGTCGTAATCGTCTTCGTCGGGCTGGCCGAGGTTCGCCGTGTATGCGTACGGGACGGCGCCCTTCAGTTTCATCCAGTGCAGCGCGGCGCTGGTGTCCAGGCCGCCGGAGAAGGCGATACCGACCTTCTGGCCGGTCGGGAGGCTTTCGAGAATCGTGCTCATAGGAATTACCGTGGATTGAAGCCGGTGGGATCGTATTTCGCGGAATATGCGAGTATCGGCTGTCCGGGAAGTTGGAGCAAGGGTTGATTTTGGTGCGGAACCGGCGTCGAGCCTGTCGCGGCGGGCCTGACGGGTGGTTAACCGGGTGGAGAACGCCGTGCTGGATGGCGTTGCATCGCCGCCGAAACACGCACGCCCGAGCCGACGCCCCGGCCGGATTTCCGGGGCCGGATCGGGCGAGAGCCCCCGATCATCGCCGCCGGCGTGTCGTCGTGTCGCATAGAAAGGAAAATGAAAGGCCGACGCGTGAACCCCGGATTCCCGGAACGTCAGATATTCCACGACCGCGCGGTATCGAGCAGCCGCTCGCGCAGCTGGTCCACTTCGCCGGCCAGCTTGGCGGTGATCGACACGTAGCCGGACAACTGCGGCGGCGGCGCGTCGTGCAGCGGGTCGACCGGCCGGCGGCGCGGGGCGAGCCGGCTCGGCGTGCCGAACTTGAGCGCGCGGCTCGCGCCGACCAGCGTGTCGCGAATGCGCCGGTTCAACGGCTTCATCTCGACGCGCACGTATTCGCGGGCCGCCGCGTCGTCGCGGGCCGGCAGCGCGCTCGACAGGATCTCCAGATAACCGATGCACAGGCGCAGGCTGCGCTGGATCGCCTCGAGCTGCGTCATCGACGTCTCGCATTCCTTCGACACCGACGGCATCAGCGAGCGCAACTGCACGAGCAGCGCGCTCAGCGCGGCCATTTCCTTCAGGTGCGCGTCGTCGCCGACCTGGCGGTCGCCCGCGAGCCGCGCATGCACGGCCGCGCACGCGCGCAGCGCGTCGGCGAGCTTGTAGCGCCACGAGTAGGTCGCATAGAGCGGCAGCGCGAACGAGAACGCCAGCGCGATCGCGATGCCGACCAGCACGTTCACCGCGCGCCACAGGCCGTCGACGATCTCGTTGTCGCCGTGCCCGGCGACGATCACCATCGTGATCGCCGACAGCAGCGCGATGTAGCCGGCCTTGCCGATCGCGTGATACGCGCAGACGCCGCACCCGACGGCCATCAGCAGGTAGATGACGAACGGCGCATGCAAAGCGGAATAGAGAAGGATCAGCGCGAGGCCCGCGAGCGCGCCGATCGACGTGCCGAGCGCGCGTTCGGCCGCCTTCTTGCGGATGTTGCCGTGGTGCTGCAGCCCGCCGACGACGATCAGCACGGTGATCGTCGACCATTCGCCGTGCGGTACGTTCAGCCCCGTGGACAGCGCGATCGACACCAGAATCGCGAGCGCGACGCGCGCCGCATGGATCAGCTTCGCGTGGCGGTAGCGGCGGTACGGGTCGAGCAGCGGGCGAAGCGCGTGGCGCACGAGCGGCGGCAATCGGGTCGGGAGCGGGGCATTCATGACGGAGCAGGAGTGGCCGGAACGCCGCGCACGGCGGCCCGCGCGGGCCGGCGCCGCGCCGCATGCGCAGCAGACGTAACGCTAGCCGAACGCGCGCGGGCTGTCCACGGCGCGGCCGCGGGGCCGGGCGGCAGGCGGCCGCATCAGATCACGCGCCACGTTGCATCATCGCGCGTCAAGCATCGGCCGCGCTCGACTGCGCGTCCAGCACGCGGTTGCGGCCGCCGGACTTCGCGCGGTACAGCGCTTCGTCGGCGCGCCGCAGCAGCGTCGCGGCGTTCATCCGGCCGTCGGCGGCGGTGGCCGTGCCGATGCTGGCCGTGACGCGCCCGTACGGGCTCTTCACGTGTTCGATCTCGAGCCCCGCGATCGTACGCCGGATGCTTTCGGCGACGGTCGCCGCGCCTTGCGCGTCGGTGTCGGGGAGCGTGACGACGAATTCCTCGCCGCCGTAGCGCGCGACGTGATCGCTGTCGCGGCGCAGGCAGCGCGACAGCGATTGCGCGACCTGGCGTAGCACGTCGTCGCCGGCCGGGTGGCCGTAGTAGTCGTTGAACGCCTTGAAGTGATCGACGTCGACGAACAGCACGGACAACGGGCGCCCGCTGCGCGACGCGCGCTGGGCCTCCTTCGCGAGCACCGCGTCGAACGTGCCGCGGTTGTCGAGGCCCGTCAGCGAATCGGTGTGCGCGAGCCGGTACAGCTTGGATTCGGCGACCTGCCGGCGCTTCAGCTCGCGCGACAGCGCGAGCGAGCCCCACGCGATGAACGCCGTGAAAAGGCTCATCAGCACGACGGTCCAGACCGCGCGGTGGCGCCATGACGCGTAGATGTCGATTTCGGCGGGCGCGACGTCGACGATCAGCGGCAGCCCGGCGAGATGCTTGTAAACATAGACGCGCCGCACGCCGTCGATGGCGCCGACGCCCGTCAGCTCGCCGGCGCGTCCGCGCTGCGCGTCGATGAACAGCGGCGAGTCGTGCAGGTCGAGGCCGACCACCCGCGTGTCGTACGGCAGGCGCGACACGAGCGTGCCGTTGTCCTCGACGATCGCCGCGCTGCCGTGCCGGCCGACCGCGATGCCGTCGAGCAGCGCGCGGAAGTAGTCGATGCTGAGCGTGCCGACGACGATTCCGCCGAACGTGCCGTCGGGCCGGTTGATCCGGCGGCTCAGCGCGATCGTCAGCGCGCCGCCGCGCAGCCGCGACGCGTACGGCCGGCTGATGTAGAGGCCGGGGGCAAGCCGGTCGCGGTGCACGGCGAAATAGTCGCGGTCGGCGAAATTGCCTTGCCGCGCGGGCGACGCGCTGGAGTCGATCGCGATATTGCCGTGCGCATCCATCACGAAAATCGAGCCGAGATAGGCG
Source organism: Burkholderia sp. AU32262 (assembly GCF_020419985.1). Lineage (NCBI taxonomy): Bacteria > Pseudomonadati > Pseudomonadota > Betaproteobacteria > Burkholderiales > Burkholderiaceae > Burkholderia > Burkholderia sp. AU32262. Next base: position 22,382 of record NZ_JAIZRS010000002.1, on the reverse strand, counting down.
CCGGTCGCCGCGCGGTCGAACAGCAGCCGGTGGCGCTGGCGCGGCGGCAATGTCATCAGTTCCGGATCGGCCACGCCGTCGACGACGTTTTGCAGCGACAAATCGTAGAGTTCGATATTGCGCGCGATGTCGCGTTCGATCAGCAGCATCAGGTTGCGCGCATTTTCGACCGCATGGTCATACGCGTCGCGTCGCGCCTCGATTAATAGCGACGTGGAAAGTCCCCAACTGAACATCAGCAGGACGATGCCCGCCACGAGTACGCCGCGGGGCGACAGAATGCGTGCCACGATCGACGCGGTTTGGCGGCGCAGCGTGGCGGGCAGCGGGAATGACTTCATCCTCGGGGGCTGGGGCGGTGGCGGCTCGCATCGTTGGCGGTTCCGCGCGCGGATTATTTCGAATTAAACGTCATTATCCCGCGAATTCCCGAATTTCGCGCGTACATGCAAAACATGCATGTAGACAGCGTGACGCGCGACGGTTACGCATCATTACCGCATGGCGTACGGGCAACTTGATTTGAATCAATTAACAGTGTCGGTCTTTTTGTCTGATTAATCGCATAATCATCAGTCGATTTTGCCTATTGCCGCGGTATTTGGCGGATCGGGACAGGAGTACCTGCCGACCGCGACAAACGAAAATCGAATGACCCGGTCGCAATCGTGGTTTTTACAACGTATGAGGAAATCGCGGCGGCCGACGCGGCCAACCCGTTGATTCCGCGAAATCTCCGGCGCGGCAGCGGGCGCGCCGACCTCGGCTGTCCCCCTGTCGAATCAGGTAGAATCCGCGCTTCGCCGCAGGCGCCCGCCGCGCAACGCGTATCGGGGCCGCATCGAATGCATCGCAGGACGCGCGCCGCGCTCCGATTCCGCATGCGCCGGCTACGGATGCCGGCTCGCTCAACGTTCGTCTCGTTTATGTCCGCAATTCCGAATTCCGACCCACCCGGTTCGCCCGCGAACCCACCCAAGCTTCATCGCGCGCTGAAGGCGCGCCACCTGACGATGATCGCCATCGGCGGCTCGATCGGCACGGGCCTGTTCGTCGCGTCCGGCGCGTCGATCTCGCAGGCCGGCCCCGGCGGCGCGATGGTCGCGTACATGCTGATCGGCCTGATGGTCTACTTCCTGATGACGAGCCTCGGCGAGATGGCCGCGTTCATGCCGGTGTCGGGCTCGTTCGCGACCTACGGCGCGAAATACGTCGACGAAGGCTTCGGCTTCGCGCTCGGCTGGAACTACTGGTACAACTGGGCGGTGACGATCGCGGTGGAGCTCGTCGCCGCGCAGCTCGTGATGCACTACTGGTTTCCGGACGTGCCGGGCGTGTGGTGGAGCGCGGCGTTCCTCGCCGTGATGTTCCTGCTCAACGCGCTCACCGTGCGCGGTTTCGGCGAGGCCGAATACTGGTTCGCGCTGATCAAGGTCGTCACCGTGGTCGCGTTCATCGGCGTCGGCCTGTTGATGATCTTCGGCATTCTGAAGGGCGCACCGGCCAACGGCTGGGGCAACCTGACGATCGGCGACGCACCGTTCGCGGGCGGCCTGCCGGCGCTGATGGGCGTCGCGATGATCGCGGGCTTCTCTTTCCAGGGAACCGAGCTGATCGGCGTCGCGGCCGGCGAATCGGAGCACCCGCGCACGACGATTCCGCGTGCGGTGCGCCAGGTGTTCTGGCGCATCCTGCTGTTCTACGTGTTCGCGATCTTCGTGATCGGCGTGCTGATTCCGTATACCGACCCGAACCTGCTGAAGACGGACGTGACCGACATCGGCGTGAGCCCGTTCACGCTCGTGTTCCGCCACGCGGGCCTGGCCTTCGCGGCCGGCGTGATGAACGCGGTGATCCTGACGGCCGTGCTGTCGGCCGGCAATTCGGGCATGTATGCATCCACGCGGATGCTGTACAACCTCGCCACCGAAGGCCGCGCGCCGAAGGTATTCGCGAAGCTGTCGCCGGGCGGCGTGCCGCGCAACGCGCTGTACGCGACCACCGCCGTCGGCGCGCTGTGCTTCTTCACGTCGCTGTACGGCGACAAGACCGTGTACCTGTGGCTGCTGAACACGTCGGGGATGACGGGCTTCATCGCGTGGCTCGGCATCGCCATCAGCCATTACCGGTTCCGCAAGGGTTACGTGAAGCAGGGTTACGCGCTCGATCAACTGCCGTACCAGTCGAAGTGGTTCCCGTTCGGCCCGCTGTTCGCGTTCGTGCTGTGCCTCGTGATCGCGCTCGGCCAGGACTATCAGGCGTTCCTCGCGAACCGGATCGACTGGGCCGGCGTGGCCGCCACCTATGTCGGCATTCCGCTGTTCATCGTCGTGTGGCTCGGCTTCCGGTTCCTGAAGAAGAGCCGGTTCGTGCGCTACGAGGACATGGAGATCGCGCCGTGGGTCGCCGCCAATCGCGGCACGCAGCGGCCGCCGGTGGCGAACCGCGAAACCGCTGGCTGACGCTGGCACGGCAGGCGGCCGCGCGACGGGACGAAACGGGAAGCCGCGCGCTTCCCGTTTTTTTTGCCCGGCTTTTGCCTGCACGGGGTCAAAGCCGGTTATATTGCCCGACCCTACCGGGCCACGGCCCGGCCGGCGCGACAGGCGCGGCGCGGATCGGCATCCGGCGCGCGCCGCGTGCGGCGGCCGGCGAGCGGCCTGGCGTTTTCATCGTTCCGTCCGGGCCGGCACGGCCCGCGGAGCGCGCAACTTAGAGGAATCCATGAGCGCATCACCCGCCGAGCGGAAGGCCGGACCCGTTTCCATCGTGCGAATCGAAGCCGCGATCAACGCGTGGCGCGAAGTCTACCCGCCGGCGCCGAACGGCGAAGACGGCTACGCGCTCGACGCGGGCAGCAACTGCCTCGCCGAGCTGTACGGCAAGATGATCTGCTACCAGTTGCCGGACGTGCCGCTCGACTCGTTGAGCCACGAGCAGCGCGACGCGCTGTACGCGACCGAGGTGTGATGCGCGGTCGCGCCGCCGCGGCCGCCGCGGCGATGAAACGACGGGAAGCTTGCGGGCTTCCCGTTTTGCTTGGGGCGGCCCCCGGACGTCGCCGCGAGCACGACGCTGCTTGCGGCGGGATCGGCGCCGGCTGAGGTATCGTGACGGGATCGGGAAGCAGGCGATCGAGGACGCCGGTACGGATGGCCGGCGACGGTGACCGGTGCGGGCGCTGTCCGCGCGGTGCCGAAGGAGCGTCCGGCGCCTGTCCCGGGAGGATTCGAACATGGAGTTGAGACACCTCCGCTACTTCGTCGCGGTGGCCGAAGAGCGGAATTTCACACGGGCGGCGGAACGGCTGCATATCGCGCAGCCGCCGCTGAGCCGGCAAATTCAGCAGCTCGAGGAAGCGCTCGGCGTGCCGCTGTTCGAGCGCAACGCGCGGCCGCTGAAGCTGACCGACGCGGGGCGCTTCTTCTATTCGCACGCGGTGCAGTTGCTCGCGCAGACGACCGAGCTCGAATCGATGACGAAGCGGGTCGGCAAGATCGAGCGCAGCATGTCGGTCGGTTTCGTCGGCTCGACGCTGTACGGGATGCTGCCGAAGATCATCCGGCGCTTTCGCAGCGAATATCCGGCCGTCGAGCTGAGCCTGCACGAGATGTCGACGATGGATCAGATCAAGGCGCTGAAGGAAGGGCGTATCGACGTCGGGTTCGGCCGCATCCGCCACGAGGACCCGAGCGTGCGGCGCGTCGTGCTGCGCGAGGAGCGGATGATCGTCGCGCTGCCGGTCGGTCACGTGCTCGACAGCGCGAAGCCCGTGCTGTCGCTGCACGATCTCGTGAACGACACGCTGATCATCTTTCCGAAGGCGCCGCGTCCGAGCTACGCGGACCAGGTGCTCGCGGCCTTCCACGATCGCGCGCTGCAACCGCGCCGGATCTACGAGACGCGCGAATTGCAGATCGCGCTCGGCCTCGTCGCGATGGGCGAGGGCGTGTCGGTCGTGCCGCATAGCGTGTACGGGCTGAAGCGCGACGACATCAGCTACAAGCCGCTCGACGATCCGAACCTCGTATCGCCGATCATCATGAGCATGCGCATGCTCGACGAATCGGAGGACATCCGCGCGATGCAGGCGCTGATCTACCGGCTGTACGACGAAGCCCAGATGGAGTATTTGCCGCCGCAGCCCGAATGAGTGCGTAGGCAAAAGAGGCTTGGGCTTGCTTGACGCCGCGCGCGCCGGCAGGCCACCATGTTCCGATTCGATGCGGCCGCCGACCGGCGGCCGCTTTCATGCGGACGACCGACACATGACCGATATCGTGACCGAGGAGATGACAGTCGAGACGCCGCAAGGGCGTCTCTTTGCGAAACGCTGGCGTGCGGAGCCGGCGCACCACGCGGCCGCGCCTGGGCCGGCCGCGCCTGAGCCGGCCGCGCCTAAGCCGGCCGCGCCGATCGTGCTGCTGCACGATTCGCTCGGCTGCGTCGACCTGTGGCGCGACTTTCCCGCGCAGCTTGCACGCGCCACGCAACGCGACGTGATCGCATACGACCGCCTCGGTTTCGGCCGTTCGGATCGTCATCCGGGCCAGCTCGGCACGACATTCGTGCGCGACGAGGCCGATCATGCGTTCGTCGCGGTACTGGAACAGCTCGGCGTCGATGCGTTCGTCGCGTTCGGGCACAGCGTCGGCGGCGGGATGGCGGTCGGCTGTGCGGCCGCGCATCCGGCGCGTTGCCGCGCCCTCGTGACGGTCGCCGCGCAGGCGTTCGTCGAGGATCGCACGCTGGCCGGCATTCGCGACGCGGGGCGGCAGTTCGACGAGCCGGGGCAGCTTGACCGGCTCGCGCGCTATCACGGCGACAAGGCCGAATGGGTGCTGCGCGCGTGGGTCGACACGTGGCTGTCGCCGGCGTTCCGCGACTGGAATCTCGACGGCGACCTGCCGCACGTGCAGTGCGCGACGCTCGCGATTCACGGCGAGGACGACGAATACGGGTCCGACGTGCATCCGAAGCGGATCGCCGCGCGCGTCGCGGGGCCGTCGTCGTTTCTGTTGCTCGCCCGCTGCGGGCACATGCCGCACCGCGAGCGAACGGACGACGTGCTGGCCGCCGTCGCGACGTTGCTGCGCGACGCGGGCGCCTGAGCGCGTTCGCCATCGCGGGCGGGCAGTCGCCCGCCGGTCGTCAGAACGAAAGCTGGATCGCGAGATCGATCGCCAGCAACGCGATCGACAGACCGATGCCGAGAACCACGTTCGGCAACCGGTGCTCGAAATCGCGATGATCCTTGCGCATCGCGGCGCCGAGCAGGAAGATCGCCTCGACGACGATCTGCAGCCCGACGAACAGCAGCATCAGCAGATACTCGTAGCCCATCTGCTTGAACGCGACGAATTGCATCCCGTGATCGCGGATCCACTGGCCGACGCGCAGCAGTTCGTACACGAACAGCAACGCGGGGAACAGGTAACTGATGAAGTAGGTCGGCGCGGTGGCGTGCCGTAGTTCGAGGTGGAAGTGCTGATGCGTGGTAGCCATCACAACCCTCCTTGCAACGCATGATTGCGGTCGCGACGGCGGCGCGATTGCGTGCGAACCAGGGGATTGCCCGATGCACAGTGCGCAGCCGTACGTCATCAGCATACTGCCGCGCGCGGAATTTGGCATGCAATGCGTGTGTTCGTTGTAACAGTGTGTATGCGCCGCGCGACGCGTTGGCCGCGTCCCGCTGCCGGTCGCGCTGCGTCACCGTTTCGCTTCCGCGCCTTCGATGAACAACTTCGCGACCGCCTGAAACTCCCGTTTCAGCGACAGTCCCGGCACGGTCAGCCAGCGCAGCATCGCCGCGAGATACAGGTGATGGAACCACGTTGCGAGCTGGTCGGCCCGCAGCGTGCGGTTCAGTTCGCCGGCCTGCTGACCGGCTGCGATCAGTTGCCGCCACACCGGCGCGATATCGCCGCCGTTCTCTCCCGCACGCTCCGGTTCGGCCGCGCCGATGCCGAGGAAGCGATGCCGCAGGTACGCGAGCAGGTACGCCGGATGTTGCTCGCACCAGGCGGCCGACGCGTCGAGCACGCAGCCGATGCGCGACGCAAAGGTCTTGCGCCGCGCGACGTCGTGCTGCAGATGCGCGAGATCGCGCGCGAGTTCGCCTTCGAGCCAGTGCGCGAGCACGGCTTCCTTCGTCGGAAAGTGGTTGTACAGCGTGCGCTTCGCGACGTCTGCCTCGGCGGCGATCTGCTCCATCGTGACGGCCTCGTAGCCGTGCGCGTCGAACAGGCGCGCGGCGGTGGCGGCAAGATGCGCGAGCATCTGAATGCGTTTGCGTGCGCGGCGGCCCGGATCGTCGGTCGGAATCGTCATGGCAGGGGTTGACTGAAAGTGTACGGATTGCATTAGTATACGACGTGCACTTTTTTTGAATCCAACCTTTTCGGCTTTTCCGCCGTGTACGAGGCGCCCCGCATGAAACTCGTCATCGCCACCTACGGCACCGAAGGCGACACGCGTCCGCTCGCGGCGCTCGGCCGCGCGCTGATGGATGCCGGTCACGACGTCCGCCTGCTGGCCGATGCCGCGACGCTCGGGTCCGCCGCCGCGCTCGGCGTGCCGTCGGCGCCGCTGTCCGGCGACATCCGTCGCGCGATTGCGCCGGAAGGCGTGTTGGCCGATGCGGTGCGCGGGCGCGGCGGCTTCCACGATACGTCGAAGGCGCTTGCCGCGATCGCGAATGCGAACACGGCCGCGTGGATGCGCGAAGTGGCGGACGCGTCGGCCGGCTGCGACGCGCTTCTCGTGTCGGGGCTTGCATCGTTCGTCGGGTTGTCGGTCGCCGAGTATCACCGCATACCGGCGATCGGCACGGGCATGATCCCGATCACGCCGACCGCCGAATTCGCGTCTCCGTTCCTGCCGCCGGGGAAGTTGCCGCGCGGGCTGAATCGCCCGAGCCATCGGCTCGTGAACGGGTTGCTGTGGCAGGCGTTCAGGAAGTCGACGAATGCCGCGCGCGCCAGCGTGTGCGGATTGCCGCCGCGCAAGCACGTGTGGGCCGACCATCCGATGCTGTACGGCGTGTCGCCGGCGCTGTTGTCCGGCCCGGCCGACTGGCCGGCGAACGTGCACGCATGCGGCCAGTGGCGAATCGATGCGCATGCGTGGGCGCCGCCGCCCGACCTGTCGGCGTTTCTCGACGCGGGCGAGCCGCCCGTGTACGTCGGTTTCGGCAGCATGGCCGGCTTCGATCGTGCGGCGCTGGCCGCCGCGCTGACGCATGCACTGGCGGGCCGGCGCGCGCTGTTCTATCCGGGCTGGAGCGGCATCGATGCGTCGCTGCTGCCGGCGCACATTCGCGTGATCGATGACACGCCGCACGACTGGCTGTTCCCGCGCGTCGCGATCGCGGTGCATCACGGCGGGTCGGGCACCACGCATTCGGCGGCGCGGGCCGGCATTCCGTCGGTGGTCGTGCCGTTCGCGGGCGATCAGTTCTTCTGGGCGAACCGGCTGCAGCGGCTCGGTGTCGCCGATGCGCCGATCGTCGGCAGGCGCATGGACGCTGCCGCGCTGGCGCGGGCGATCGCGTTTGCCGAGCGCGGCGACACGAAGGCGCGTGCGACGGAACTCGGTGCGCGCCTCGCGCGGGAGGATGGCTTGAAGCTGGCCGTCAGCGCGATCGAACGATGCGCGCAACCGCGCGCGAGGTGAGCGCGCGCATCGGCATCAGAAATGCCCGGTGAACCGGTAACGGCTGCCCGGGTGCCACAGATTGGCGACCGACGCGACCATCCCTTGCGACCACGTGCGCCGGTGCAGCAGCAGGCACGGCTCGCGATCGTCCATCGTCAGGTGGTGGCGCGTTTCGGCGTCGGGCATCGCGGCCTCGATCCGGTATTCGACACGCTGCAGCGGTGCGACGCGCGTCAGGTACTGGTTCGGCGTCGTCGTCGTGAAGTCCTGCAGCGCGTATTCGGGTGCGCAGGCCGGATTGACCCAGCGTTCCTCGAGTTGTACGGGCGTGTCGTTCTCGAAATGCAGCACGCGCGAATGGAAGATCGGGCTGCCGGCGTCGAGCCGCAGTTCGTCGGCGAGCTTCGCGTCGGCGACGGCCGCGCCGACCTGCAGCACCTGCGCGCGATAGCCGTGGCCGCGCGCGGCGACTTCGTCGGAGATGCTGCGGATCGCGACGAGCGTGGATTCGTATTTCGGCGACGCCACGTAAGTGCCCGAGCCGCGCGTGCGCGTGAGCACCTGTTCGGCGGTCAGTTCGCGCAGCGCGCGGTTGACGGTCATCCGCGCGACGTTGAATTCGCGCGCGAGCTCGTTCTCCGACGGCACCTGGTCGCCTTCCGCCCATTCGCCGGCATGAATGCGCGCGAGGATGAAGTCCTTGATTTCCTGATAGATCGGTGTGGTCATGGGATCACGATTCAGAGTCGGCGGCGGGCCGCCGCCGAATGCCGATCCGGCGCGCGCCCGGCGCCGAGTGTACCGGTTTCGCGGGCGCGCCGGCCCGGATTCCCCGAATGATCCCTGTTCGGCCGGCGCGCGTCCATGCGGGATTGCACAGAGCGGCCGGCCTTCGACAGCCCGCGCGCGGTCAGAACCGATGCCGGATGCCGACCGTTGCGACCACCTGCGTGCGCGTCGACGAAGCCGCGAGCCCCGTGACGTTCGCGAACCCGAGCGTCGCGCCCGACGGCACGCCGAACGCGTGCTGGTACACGGTTTCCGCGTACACGTCGGTGCGCTTGCTCAGCGCGTAGTCGGCCATCAGCGTCGCCTGGTGCCACTTCGGCCGGTGGCTGCCGGTTGCGTCGTCGTAGCGGCCGTCGGTGAACGTATAGGCGAGCGCGAACGAGACCGCCGGCGTCAGCGCGTAGCGCGCGTTGACCTCGTAGTTGTCGAAGCGCAGCGTGTTCAGCGCGCCGGGCAGCGACGACGCGGCCGTCTCGTCGAACATCGAGTGCGTCCACAACGCACCGATCGTCAGCCGGTCGAACGCATAGCTGCCGCCGGCGCCCATCACGCGCTGCCGGACGGCCGGGAAGTTCGGCGCGTCGTTCGTCGACAGTGCGCCGCCGGCCGTCAGGCCGCCGCGATTGAGTTGCAGGTACGCGGCGCCGAGGCTGACCGGCCCGTTCGCATACGACACGCCCGCGCTGTATGCGCGGTTGCTCGCGAAGCCGCCGGCCGCGTTGCTGAACCCGTACAGGCCGCCGAACTGCCAGCCGGCGAGCGTCGGGCTCGTGTATTTCACCGCGTTGTCGATGTAGAACGAATCGTCGATGTTGTCGTTGTCGAACGGATGCGACGCGAGGTTGTTGTCGTCGCCGTTGTTCGCCATCGCGAGCGGGCCGAGATAGTCGACCACGGCGTCGTATTGACGGCCGAGCGTCAGCGCGCCGTACCGGTCGCTCTGCAGCCCGACGTACGCGCGGCGGCCGAACGTCGTATTTCGATAGGACTGCGTGCCGTTGTTCAGATTGAAGCCGCTTTCGAGGCGGAACAGCGCGTGCAGGCTGCCGCCGAGATCCTCGTTGCCGCTCAGCCCGAAGATCGTATTGGACAGCAGCCCGCTGCCTTGCTGCCACGTGCTTTTGCCAGACTGGTTGTTCGTATAGGCGATACCGGCATCCAGCATCCCGTAGAGCGTGACGCTGCTTTGCGCGTGCGCGGCGGCGCTGAAGAGTGCAAGCGAGAGGGTTCCGACAACTGCTTTTTTCATTGCATGTATTTCCTGGAAAGGCCCGTTTCGACGGGAACGGCGATCCGTCACGCGTGCCCGCGCGGGCACACGTGTGCGAATCGATGAAAGCGGGAGCGCGTGACACGTGTCACGCGCGGCGGCGAATGCCGGCTAGTGCTGCAACAGGCGGATCGTGCCGAACTCGGCGGCCGGCAGCACGCGCATGATCGACAGGATCGCGGGCGACGCCTGCGAGCGCGCGACTTCGAGCTCGATGCACGCGCGCCCGGTGCGGCTGTCGAGCGCGGCCGTGTAGCAATTGAGCGCGGCGCCGACGGCCTGATGCAACTGGCGCCGCACGAGCGCAAGGTCGTCCGATTCGACGCGGATCGACAGCAGCACGAGTGCGTCCGCAGCACAACGACGCCGCGAACGGGCGAGCGGCAGACCGCGTGAAGCAGCACATTCGGTTCTGGTCGATTGCATGTGTTCATCCCCGGGTCGCATCGTGCTCCGCACCGCGGAGATCGCGTATCGGACATGGCGCTCATTCTAGGAAGCGCGGTGACGATGCGGTGTATAGACTCGCGCCCACCCTGAAAAGAACCCGTAAAAACGCCGTACGCCTGGTTTTGCCCCGACGTGTTCGGTGTTCTCGTAAAGGCATTCGCTTGCGGGGCGTGCGCGGGTACACGGCGAACTTGCGCCGCACATGCCAATCGCGGCCGATTCGGCCCGGGCATCCACCAGCGGAATCGCCATTCGCCCGCCCGCTGGTCGGGCCGGGAACGGTCAGCTCGGCGAACGGGAAACCTGGCGATGGCTGGATAAGTATAGACAAGTGAAGGCGCGTCCCTGGTCTGGAGCGATCGTTGGGAGAAGTCCCGTGTTTAGCTTGATGTGATGCGCAATTGGTTGAAAAACAAAGGAAAAATTTCATCGGTGAAAGAATCCACCGACGACTAGAGATAAACCCGGATTGCCGGGCATTCCTCGGAAAAGGCAAAGTTGTATGTACAACTTTGAGCGTCGCCGGAAGGGGCGATCGCCGGGTTGGCAGGGTTCGCGGCGGGGGCGCGGTGCCGGCGGCGCCGGCGCGGGCTGCCCGACAGGGCCCGCCCAGTTCGCCTCTGACAGGAACGCCATGAAGAAACTCGCGCTCAGTATTGCCCCCGCTTGCATCGCGGTCGGTGCCCATGCCAACGATGGGTCGACGATCCGCTTCGGTACTTCGCATTCGACGTCTACGGCGGTTGATCGGCCCGCGCGCCGCGCGCTGCGCCCGGGCTGATGAGCAGGCTGCATCACTCAGTGCGCAGAACTCGTTTGATGCGCGGTTAATGGCTATTGACGATCCAGCCACATCGTTCCGGATTCTTCATATGATCTTCCAAGGATTTGGCCCGCTGCTGTGGGCCGGCACGGTCGAGACCGTGAAGCTCGCGGTGCTGTCGCTCGCCGCGTCGCTCGTGCTGGGCCTCATCGGTGCGAGCGCGAAACTGTCGACCCACCGCATGCTCAAGTCGATCGGCACCTTCTATACGACGCTGATCCGCGCGGTGCCCGATCTCGTCCTGATGCTGCTGCTGTTCTACGGGATGCAGATCCTGCTGAACAACGTCACCGACGCGCTCGGCTGGCGCCAGATCGACATCGATCCGTTCGTCGCCGGCGTCATCACGCTCGGCTTCATCTACGGCGCGTACTTCACCGAAACGTTCCGCGGCGCGTTCCTCGCGGTGCCGCGCGGCCAGCTCGAAGCCGGCTTCGCGTACGGCATGAGCGGCTGGCGCGTGTTTCGCCGCATCCTGTTTCCGCAGATGATGCGCTTCGCGTTGCCGGGCATCGGCAACAACTGGCAGGTGCTCGTGAAGGCCACCGCGCTCGTGTCGATCATCGGCCTCGCCGATGTCGTGAAGGCGTCGCAGGACGCCGGCAAGAGCACGCTCGATTTCTTTTTCTTCACGCTGGCCGCGGGCGCGATCTACCTCGCGATCACGACGGTGTCCAACGTCGTGTTGCATCACCTCGAGAAGCGTTATTCCGTCGGCGTCCGGAGGCTTGCACTGTGATCGAACTCGTCAGCCAGTACTGGCAAAACTTTCTCTATACCGACGGCTACCGCTTCAGCGGCCTCGCGATCACGCTGTGGCTGCTGGTCGTGTCGATCGCGCTCGGTTTCGCGCTTGCCGTGCCGCTCGCGATTGCGCGCGCGTCGTCGAACCGCTGGATCTCGGGCCCCGTGTGGCTCTACACGTACGTTTTCCGCGGCACGCCGCTCTACGTGCAACTGCTCATGTGCTACACGGGCATCTACAGCCTGCAGGTCGTGCACGACCACGTGCTCCTCGACACATTCTTTCGCAACGCGATGAACTGCACGCTGCTCGCGTTCGTGCTGAACGAATGCGCGTATGCGACCGAGATCTTCGCGGGCGCGATCAAGGCGACGTCGGCCGGCGAGATCGAGGCCGGGATGGCCTACGGGATGTCGCGCTTCAAGCTCTATACGCGCATCATCCTGCCGTCCGCGCTGCGCCGCTCGCTGCCGAGCTACAGCAACGAAGTGATCCTGATGCTGCACGCGACGACGCTCGCGTTCACGGCGACCGTGCCCGACATCCTGAAGGTCACGCGCGACGTCAATTCGGCGACGTACATGTCGTTCCAGGCCTACGGCATCGCGGCCGTGCTGTACGCCGTCGTCGTGTTCGCGCTCATCTGGGCGTTCCGCAAGCTCGAGACGCGCTGGCTCGCGTACCTCGCGCCGCGCAGCCATTAACGCATTCGCAAGATCCGCAACGAAGGACCCAGCATGTACAAGCTTACCGTTGAGAACCTGCACAAGAAATTCGGCGACAACGAGGTGTTGAAGGGCGTGTCGATGAAGGCGAAGGCCGGCGACGTGATCAGCATCATCGGCTCGAGCGGCTCCGGCAAGAGCACGTTCCTGCGCTGCATCAACTTCCTCGAACAGCCGTGCTCGGGGCAGATCACGATCGGCAGCGAGCCGATCCAGACCACGCGCGACCGCAACGGCTCGCTGCGCGTGGCCGACCAGAAACAGTTGCAGCGCATGCGCACGAAGCTGTCGATGGTGTTCCAGCACTTCAACCTGTGGGCGCACATGACGGTGCTCGAGAACGTGATCGAGGCACCGATGGCCGTGCTCGGCGTCGGCAAGGACGAGGCGATCGCGCGGGCGCGCACGTATCTGGAGAAGGTCGGGCTCGCGCCGCGCGTCGAGGGCATGTACCCGTCGCACCTGTCGGGCGGCCAGCAGCAGCGCGTCGCGATCGCGCGCGCCCTCGCGATGGAGCCGGAAGTGATGCTGTTCGACGAACCGACGTCGGCGCTCGATCCGGAGCTGGTGGGCGAAGTGCTGAAGGTGATGCAGCAGCTCGCCGAGGAAGGCCGCACGATGGTCGTCGTCACGCACGAGATGGGCTTCGCGCGTAACGTGTCGAACCACGTGATCTTCCTGCATCAGGGAAAGATCGAGGAAGAGGGCGATCCGCAGCAGATTCTCGTGAATCCGAAAAGCGAGCGGCTCGGGCAGTTTCTGTCGGGGCGGTTGAAGTAACGCCCCGTTGCAAACTGGAACGCTTAATGCTTGTCTCGCGTGATCCTTTCGATGAAGGAGCACCGCGATGAGCACGCCGACCACCACTGCTTTTTCCCACGTGAAGCCGCAGGACACCGCCTTTCAAGGCGAGGGCCTGCGCGACTTCTTCCTGTACCGCGATCTCGGTATCGCCGCCGCGACGAACGGCAAGGTCGTCGCGCAACTCGTCAGGGCCAATCATGCACCGGAGGCGGGCACCGGCTGGCACCGTCACGAAGCCGAATTCCATATCGTGATCATGCTGAAGGGCTGGGCGCGCTTCATGTACGGCGAACAGGAAACGCTGGTGGCGGCCGGAGACTGCGTGCATCAGGCGCCGGGGATCGTTCACTACCTGTTCGACTACTCGCCGGACATGGAGTACCTGGAGATCGTCGGGCCCGCCGACTTCAAATCGATCGACGTCGACGGGCCGTGCGCGGTGCCGGAGCCGACGCCGTGGGGCGAGGCCGGTGCGTAGCGTGCCGGTTGGGTGTGCGTTTTCGACGAACCGCCTTCGGGCGGTTCTTTATTGCTCCGCCGGCATCCGCGACTTACCTTCCGCTTCGGCCTATTGATTCGAATTCCAAACGGCCCCGAAGCTGAAGAGTCGGAAAGAAGGGAAAGACATTCGTCAGCTTCGGCCGTCGATTGGCGACGCGATGTCAAAGATCGTCAATTGCATGCAGGTGCGGTGCACGGCCGGTCGACGACCGGCGTTAAGGAGGTACCAGCCGGATCACCGGCTGACCTATCCGGGAGAGTTTCACCATGAACCGCATCGCGAAGATCCTGACGGCAACCGCACTGGCTTGCGCCGTGCTCGTGCCGGCACTGGCCGAGGCGCATTCGCACCGCGTGTGCCACGTCGACCATCACCACCACCGCGTGTGCCGCTGGGTGCGGTAACCGTGGCTGTTCCCGGGGAGGTCCCGGACGCTTTCATCATTCAGGCAAATCAGGAGAGGACCATGAAAAAAACGATGTTGATTGCCGCGCTGGTCGCCGGCATGGGTGTGTCGATCGGTGCGTTCGCGCAGGTTCCGGCCAGCGCTCCGGCCGGCACGACCGGGCTGTGCAAGGACGGCTCGTTCTACTCGGGCGCGTCGAAGAAGGGCGCATGTGCAGGCCACAAGGGCGTGAAGACGTGGTACGGCGCATCGGCCGCTGCCGCGGCGAGCGCACCGGCCGCCGCGCCGGCAACGGCGGCTTCCGCCGCGCCGGCATCGGGCACCGCACCCGCGAAGAGCGCCGCCGCGACGACCGCGGCCGCAGCGCCGGGCGGCGGCGCGGGCAAGGTGTGGGCGAACGATACCTCGAAGGTCTATCACTGCTCGACCGACAAGTACTACGGCAAGACCAAGCACGGCAGCTACATGTCGGAAGCCGACGCGAAGGCGAAGGGCTACCACGCGTCGCACGGCAAGGCTTGCTCGTAACGAGCCGGCCCGGCGCGCGAGTGGTCCGCTCGCGCGTCGTCCGGATGCTGATGCAAACATCGCCCCGCCTTTCCGGTGGGGCGATTCACTGTGTCACTACCCGCGTTCAGTGCGCGTGATCCGATTGCGCTTCAATCGCCGTATCGATCCGGGCCGTGCGCGCATCGAGCAGCGCGCGCAGCGTGACGTAATAGGTGCCGCTTGTGTCGCCTTCCGCATCCGCGGTGCGATCGTACGGCTCGTTGTCGTGAATCGTCGCCCGCACGATCGGATAAATCTGCGTTTCCCACCGGCTGCCGTTGAACACGCCGTAGTGCCCCACACCCGTCTGTACATGGTGCGTCTTCAGGTACGACGGTAACCCCGAACACAGTTCCTGCGCGGCCACCGTCTGGCCCACTGCGCAGATATCGTCTTTCTCGCCTTCGACCGTCAACAGCGCGGTGCGATGAATCGCCGCCGGTTCGACGAGCGTGCCGTCGACGGTCAGCTCGCCGCGTGCGAGCGCGTACTGCTGGAACACCTTCTCGACCGTTTCCAGATAGAACTCCGCGGTGAGGTCGGCCGTCGCGAAATATTCGTCGTAGAAATGCCGCAACGTGTCGGCTTTCGCCGGGTCGCCTTTCGCGCGTTCGTAGTACAGATCGGCGAACGACGACGCATGCCGGTCCGGGTTCATCGACATGAACGCGCCGACCTGCACGAAGCCCGGATACACGCACCGCTGGGCGCCGACGAAACCCGCCGGCACCACGCTGATCAGGTTGCGCTCGAACCATTCGATCGGCTGGCTCGTCGCGAGTGCGTTGACCTTCGTCGGATTCACGCGGCAGTCGATCGGGCCGGCCATCAGCGTGAGGCTCGCGGGCTGCGCCGGATCGCCGCCGGCCGCCATCAGCGAGACCGCCGCGAGCGACGCGACGGTCGGCTGGCAGATGGCGAGCACGTGGGCGTCCGGGCCGATGTGACGGATGAAGTCGATCACGTGTGTGACGTATTCGTCGAAACCGAAACGCCCGGCCGCCAGCGGGATGTCGCGCGGGTTGTGCCAGTCGGTGATGTACACGTCGTGATCGGCCAGCATCGTGCGCACCGTGCCGCGCAGCAGCGTCGCGAAGTGCCCGGACATCGGCGCGACGATCAGCACGCGCGGCTGGCGCGCGACCGGCCGCGCCTTGCGGAAATGCAGCAGCGTCGCGAACGGCGTGGCCGCGGCCGCTTCCTCGACGATCGGCACCGTTTCGCCGTCGACGACGACCGACGCGATCCCGAACGGCGGCCGCCGATGCGAGAACGCGCAGCATTCGAGCAGTTCGCACAGCGCGTCGACCATGCGGCCCGTTGGCGTCGACGTCGCCGGCGGCCACAGCGACATCGTCGCGCGCGTGGCGGCTGCCCATGCACGCGCCGGGCGCAGGCATTCCGCAGACCATTGATAAAACGGATAGGCAAGCAGATTCATCAGACCGCCGCTCGTGACGCCGCATTGCAGGGAACGAGGCAAGCCGTATGCCAGCATGCGGCTGGCACGCGCGTTGCAGCGGTTCGGGAGCGCGGCGACGCGCGCGGTAGGTGATGAGCGGGCGAAGGCGATGCATTGCCTTGCTGGTCGGGCGCGCGACACCTGTCGCGATGCCGTGTGACGGTGCGCCACTTCGGCGAGCGGATTGCACGGGCGTGGTGCGCGCGGTCATGCGGCGCGTCCGTTTACGGTGCAGGGGCACGAACGACATTCAGCAGGGTGAGCGACATGGAATCCAACGCACGGACGACGCTGACCATCAGCAGCCGCAATTACTCTTCGTGGTCGATGCGCGGCTGGTTGCTCGCGAAGCTGAGCGGGCTCGCGTTCGAGACGATCAGCGTGCCGATCGATGCCGCTTCGCGCGCGGAGCTGCTGCTGCTGTCGCCGTCGATCCTCGTGCCGTGCCTCACGCACGACGGCAACGCGGTGTGGGACACGCTCGCGATCGCCGAATACCTGAACGAGATCCGCCCACAGGCGCGGCTGCTGCCCGACGACCGGCATGCACGCGCGCATTGCCGGTCGATCTGCGGCGAGATGCATTCCGGCTTCAGCGCATTGCGATCCGCGCTGCCGATGAACCTGCGCGGGCATTTCCCCGGCTTCCGGATCTGGTCGCGCGCGCAGCACGACATCGAGCGGATCGTGACCATCTGGCGCGAGTGCCTGGCCGAGTACGGCGGCCCATGGTTGTTCGGGGACGAGATCGGCATCGCCGACGCGATGTATGCGCCGGTCGTCACGCGCTTTTTGACCTATGACGTGAAGCTCGAACCGGACGTCGCCGAGTACTGCATGCAGGTGCTCGCGCACCCGTTCGTCGCCGAGTGGATCGACGCGGCGAAGGCCGAGCACGAAGACATCGACGAACTCGATATGGAGTTCTGACCTGACGCGGGCGATCGTGGCAGGCATTTCAATGCTCGTCGCGGGGGACGATGCGGCATCAAGAGCGCGAAACCGGCGCGTGACGATTTCCGTCGCGTATTGATTGGCGTTCAGGTTGCGCCGTTTCTGCCTATATAGGCGGCTGCATATGCCCGCCCATCAACGACATAACGAATCTCGAATGATCGCTATCTGAAATCAGCGATGCGTTTCTGCGCCCGCCTGCCGATAACCCAATCTGGCTCAGACCGAGCGGTTATCGAGGGTTCCCCATGCATTTCTGGCGCAAGCTTTCCATTCAGAACAAGCTGATTCTCAGCATGACGAGTTGCCTGCTCGTGTTCGTCGCGATTTCGAGCGGGCTCAGCGTTCGTCTGATCGGCAACGCGGTGCGCGATCGCGTCGTCCGCGAAGAACTGCCGACTGCCGTCAACGGCATCCGCGCCGACGTGCAGCGCCAGATGGCCGGCCCGATCGCCGCGTCGCGCATTCTCGCGCGCGATGCGTTCCTGCTGCAATGGGAAGCCGACGGCGAACCCGATGCCGGCACGCGTAACTGGATCCAGTTCGCGAAGAACGTGAAGGACGAGCAGAAAGCCGCGTCCGTGCAGTGGGTGTCGGTGAAGAGCGGCAACTACTACAACGAAGCCGGCCTGCAGCGGAAGGTGACCGACAAGGATCAGTGGCTCACCAGCTTCCTGTCGTCCGGCAAGGCGTTCGACGTGAACATGGATCGCGAAGTGACCGTCGGCGGATACATGATGTTCATCAACAGCCGCGTGGAACTCGACGGCGTGCCGGTTGGCGCGGCAAGCATGAGCCTGTCCGTCGATGCGCTCGCGAAGGGCATCTCCGCTTACCGGATCGGCGAGACCGGGTTTGCGTATCTCGTGCGTCCCGACGGCGCGATCATGATGCATCGCGTTACGTCGCTGATCGACGGCAAGCATTTTCTGAAGGATGAGCCGGGCCTGCCGGGCGATGCGTCGGCGACGCTGCTCGCCGGCAAGGCGTATGCATACCTGAGCTACGAGGGCGACGGCGGCGCGCGCTTCATCGCGACGTCGTTCATTCCGGAGCTGAATGCGTATGTGGTCGTCCAGGTGCCGCAGGCCGAACTGCTCGGGCCGGTGACGCGTGCTATCCGCAGCGCGGCGCTGGTCGCGGCGGTAGTGGGGCTTGGGGTTGCGTTGCTCGTGATCTGGCTGGTGGGGCGTGCGATTGCCGCGCCGATTCGCCGCGCGGCGACGCTGTTGTCGGAGATTGCCAGCGGTCAGGGCGATTTGACGCGCCGGATGGCGGTGGAGAGTGAGGACGAGATCGGGCAGTTGTCGGATGCGTTCAACCGGTTCGTGTCGTCGCTGTCGACGCTGGTTCATCGGATTCGCACAGCTTCGGCTTCGATTGCGACCGGGTCGGCGCAGATTGCTTCGGGGAATGCGGATCTCAGCGAGCGCACCGAAGGGCAGTCGAGCAACCTGGAGCGGACGGCTTCGTCGATGGAAGAGATCACGGCCGTGGTGCGCAACAACACCGAGACGGCGACGACGGCCGCGAAGATGATCAACGGCGCGGCGGATACGGCGGCGCGTGGCGGGCAGGTGGTGGGCGAGGTCGTGACGACGATGGAGCAGATCAGCAACGCTTCGCAGCGGATCTCAGAAATCATCGTGATGATCGACAGTATCTCGTTTCAGACGAATATCCTGGCGTTGAATGCTGCGGTGGAGGCGGCGCGGGCGGGGGAGCAGGGGCGCGGGTTTGCTGTCGTCGCTTCGGAGGTGCGGAATCTGGCGCAGCGTAGTGCGCAGGCGGCGAAGGAGATCAAATCGCTGATCGAGCATAGCGCGGGGACGGTGGGTGCCGGGTCGCGGCTCGTGAGTGAGGCGGGGAAGGTGATGAGCGATGTGGTGTCGCAGGTTCAGGGCGTTAGCGCGATGATGAGCGAGATTGCTGAGGCTAGTCTGGAGCAAAGTGCCGGGATCGATCAGATCGGGGATGCGGTGCAGTCGCTCGATCAGATGACGCAGCAGAATGCGGCTTTGGTCGAGGAAAGCGCGGCGGCCGCGGAGAGTTTGAAGCAGCAGGCGGCGGAATTGACGAAGCTGGTTTCGGCTTTTAAGGTGGATGAGTAGGGGCGATTTGGGGTTAGGAGTTGGGTGTTTCTGAGGGCGGCTGCCGTGGGGTCACGGTGGCCGTTTTTGCTTGTTGGCGCCGGATTCTGTGACGTTCTTTAACGATGAGCTTCGTTTCCAACTCGAAGATCGGGGAGGGGCGGTGGTACTTCTCGCGACTGCTGCGACAGAGCGGTTAAAGGTGGAGCGGTACTAGAGAAATGCGGTCACAGGTGAGTGGGATTTAACAATCGCTGATATTCCGTCTGATGGGGCACTCTACGATGAATCCACGTATTATCATATGATTATAGTGTAGCTTCGTCGAAAGAGGATTTGAAATAGCGAATCATCCGAGACGAATTTAATTAGCGCCTGATTCGTAGGGTAATTGAAGGAATAGAAAGTTACATTACAAGGGCGTCGAATTTAATATTTGCAAGTGCGGGTCTGAGAGGGTAGTGACAGCCGGACTTGTCGACACGTGACGGGGTATCCTCATGAGCGGGGGAGTATTACTGAAGGCCCTGCGTGGTGGGCACGCGCAGTTCGATCGCATCATCAAGCTTGACACGCCGCTTGGCGAGGATTGGCTCGTTCCGTTGTACGTTAAGCTCCATGCTCGCCTAGGACGCAATTTCGAGGTGGTTGTCGACGCCTCGTCGATCATGGGTGACAAGATCAAGCTCAATGCGCTGATCCTGAAGCCCGTCACGCTCTGGATTCGACAGACGGACGGCAGTTACTTGCCAATTCATGGCTATGTGCAACGGGCTCGTCGGTTGGGATACGACGGAACCGTGTCCTACTTTCAGCTTCAGTTCTCTTCTTGGCTGAGCTTTTTGAAGCTCAGCAGCGATCGGCGCGACTGGCAGGAAGCCGGTGGCTGGCAGATCCTGACAGATGTATTGAACAAGCACCCGCAGGCCTCCGGTAATTATGGGCAGGAGTTGCGCGGGGTGATGCGCTCGTATTCCCATCGCGTGCAGTGGGAGACCGACTGGAATTTCGTGCACCGGAGTCTGGAGGAAGTCGGGGTATTTATGCGCTTCGACTTCGCAAGCGATGGTCAATCACACAAGGTCGTCATGATGGACGATCTTTATTTTGGTCCTCCCTTGCCGAATTCCGAGATGAAGTTCAGTCATGCCGGTACGGACGAGGATTTCGACGGACTCACTCAGTTGAGTGAGCAGCAAGACGCGCAAAGCGAAACCCTCACCATTGGTACAGCCGACTACAAGCGGCCCGATCTCGACAAACAGGTCAGCATGCCGGCGGCGAATCTGGAGGAATTGCCAGGTCAAGGCGAAGACTACCTCTATACCGGTTCACAGACTTGGGCTGCTTCCGACGTTGGCGAACAACAGGCCCGAATTCGCACCGAGGAGTGGGCGTCCCGATCGAAGCGCTATTTCGCGATCGGCAGTCCGCGCTATGCGCTGCCCGGTTATTGGTTCAAGGTGGCGGGGCATCCCATCTTGGACATGCAGCCGGAGGAAGAGCGCGAGTTGTCGATCATCGCGAGCGACTGGCTGATTCAGAACAATCTTCCGGGCATGGACGCGCTGACGCGGTTTCCGCGCAGCTTGCGCAGCGAAATAGAGCAGGTCCAGGCGACCGGGGCCGGTGCGACCGTGAGCCACCGCGATGGAGGTGTCGGATTCTTCCATGTAGAGATCGAAGCGCAACGCCGTAAGACGCCGTTCCGCAGTCCGTTCGAGCACAAGAAGCCGGAAATGCACATGCAGACGGCGATCGTAGTGACGGACAGCGATGAGGAAATCCTGACCGACGATGGTAACCGTGTGCGGGTCCGCACATCGAACAGCCGGAACGATCGCAATACGAAGTCGACGTCGTGGATTCGCGCAGCGATGCCGGACGCGGGTGCAAAGCGTGGCGGCTATTTCCCATTGCGCAAGGGTGATCAGGTACTCCTAGGGTTCGTGAACGGTGATTGTGACCGGCCGGTAATCATGTCGAGGCTGCACGGGGGCGCAACAATGCCGGTCTGGCATACGCACGGCCTCCTGTCTGGATTTCGGTCCCGTGAATACGGCGGCGACGGCTTCAATCAACTGGTCTTGGACGACGCGAGCGGTCAGAATCGAGTTCATCTTTACTCGTCAAGCTACAGCTCTCATCTGCATTTGGGTTACCTGATTGAGCAGTCCGACAACACGCGCGGGTCGTTCGTCGGTAGCGGCTTCGATCTCAAGTCGGAGGCGCATGGAGCGATTCGGGCAGTGCAAGGCTTGTCAATCTCGACCCACGCGGCTGCTGTGCAACCGATGAACGTGTCGGCAGCAACTGACCAGCTTGCGGCTGCGGAAGCTGTGTTCGAGACAGTCTCGCAGGCGAGTGAGACGAACCGGGCCGAGAGCCTGCGGGACGGCAGTGATGCGCTGAAGGCCTTTACCGAGATGACGCAGGGTAGCGTTCCGGGCGTCACCAAAGGGGGGCGAACGGCCGGCGGTGGCACGGGAAATGCCAGCGGCTTTGCGAAGCCGGCCATGCTGCTGTCGAGTCCGGTCGGTGTCGGGATTTCAAGCCAGCAATCCCTTCACGCTTCGGCGAATCAGCAGGTCAATCTGGTATCGGGAAAGAATGTCAACCTCGCGGCCGGGAAGTCGCTTCTCACGAGCGTCATGGACAAGATCAGTCTGTATGCTCAAAACCTCGGAATCAAGATCTTCGCGACCAAAGGCCCTGTCGAAATCCAAGCTCAGAACGATGCGCTGACGATGCTTGCGCAACAGGACATCATGATCGAGAGCGCGTCCGGACGGGTGGTTCTGCGCGCGGAAAAGGAGCTGATTCTCAACGTCGGTGGGTCGTATATCAAGATCACGCCGAGCCTGATCGAGAACGGGACGTCTGGCCAGATTCTCGAAAAATGCGCGTCATGGGACAAGCCGAGTGCGTCGACCATGACGTTACGCGACCCGCTGAACGGCACGCCGGTGTCGAAGCACGGTGGTTATGCGGACGATTTTTCAGGCTGACCGGGATTCAACCTGTTCCGAGCCTATCCGAACCTTTGTGTGTGAGGCATAAACTGATGGCCAAGGAGCCACGTTATGCCACGCAAACGTAAGGAAGAAGCGACCGTAGAACCGGGCAAGGGCTTGAACCTGGACCCGGAACTGAT
>NZ_JAIZRS010000029.1:0-78193 GCF_020419985.1 Burkholderia sp. AU32262 | reverse complement strand
GCGAATCGATCAATTCGTCTCCCACTACAACGAAAACTGCAAACCGTTCGTCTGGACCGCGTCAGCCGATTCCATCCTCGAAAAGCTGCATCGACTTTGCTCGCGAATCAGCGGAACAGGACACTAGCGCGACGCCACGGCCGTCGTCTGCTTCGATCGTTCGTCCTGCATCGGCTGCGACGCCTGCCACCAGTACTTGCCCGCGCGCTGCTGCGGGTCGCGGATCGCGAGATACGTCGTACTCCAGAGTTGCGCCGCGTTGGCTTCGGTCGCATCGGCGCTGCGCGTGCCGAATGCGTCGGTCTGGTACTTGCCGTTCACGTAGGACCACGTCCACATTTCCGACGTGCGCATGTCGCGTCCGTTCGAGATCACCTGCCAGATCGTCTGCCGCGCCTGCGCGAGCAGCGTGCGTGTCGTGGCCGACAGGTCCTGGCGCGCCAGTTGGCGATCGAGCCCGGCCACCCACATCGCCTGCTGCCACGACCAGACCACCGTGCCGTGATACGCGGAGCTCGTGAACTTCGGCCACAGCGACGGGCTCGCATACGCGGGGTTCGCGATCAGCATCCCGGCGTCGGTCACGAGCCCGGTCGGGAACGGCCGCGTGACGTCGCCGACGATCCGCTGGAGCTGATCGTCCGGCGGCGTGCCGAACAGCAGCGCGAAGCCGCCGTCCGAATGCATCACCGGAATCGGGTTGCCCTGCTGGTCGAGCGACAGCGCGTAGAAGGCCAGCGGTGCGTTGGGCGCGGCGCTGGCCGGCACGCCGGCGGATGGCGCATAGGCCGACACGTCGGTGGCCGCCTGCGCGGCCGGCACGCTGACCTGGAACAGCGGCGGCGCTTGCGTTTCCCACGTGGCCGCTTCGTTCGCCGTGTTGGCGAGCGTCGCGCGTTGCTGCGCATCGAGATACGGATCGAGCAGGCCGCGGGCGAGGAACGCGTTCGCTGCGCGCAGCGCGGCCGGCACGAGCACCGCGTTCACGTCGTACGGGTAGACGCCGCCGCCGAGGCCGTCGGTGCTGTCGCGCCAGTTGCCGACGATTTCGCCGGGCCGCAGGTGGATCAGGTTTGCCACCGACGGTTGCTGTGCGAACGGCTGCGCGGTCGTCGCGACGTGCAGCAGGTTGACGACGAGGCGGCTGCCGTTGGTCTGCCCGTCGCTGCCGCGCTGCGCCAGGTACGCGGCCGCGCGGGCCTGGCCGCGCGTATCGTCGATCAGCCACGCGGCGGCGATCGGTGCGAGCAGGTAGTCGCTGTCGATCATCTTGTAGTCGTAGGTCGGTGTCGCATCGTTCGGCCGCCCGTTCTTCTGGTTGTCGACCAGCGCGAATTCGCCGATGCCTTCCTCGTGCGCGACCTTGCCGTCGGGCGACAGGTGGCTCAGCACCGACGACAGCCCGGCCTCGATCGCCGCCGGTTCGAGCACGGGCATCAGCATGCGGACCGAGATCAGCGTGTCGCGGCCGAAGTACGTGTCGTATTGCCACGAACCGGCCAGCAGCTTGTCGTTGAAGCTCAGGAATTCGAGCACGTTCTGGCTGACCGGGTCGGGGTTCACGGACGGCGCGAACAGGTCCGCGTGCGTGATCGGCGACAGCGGCGTCTCGCCCGACAGCGCATCGATGTGCAGCTTCAGCGTGTGCGAGCCCGCCGGTGCGTTGAGCACGAGCTTGCCGCCCGCTGCCGGCGCGATGCTGCCGCCGTCGCGCAGCGTGATGCGCAGCGCATAGCCGGGCGCGCCGTCGAGCCGGTCGCGTTGCCATTGCGCGGTGTTGCCCTGGACCGTCGGCGCGGTGAGGATCTGCGGCGGAATCGTCGCGCCGCCGTTGAAGTCGCGCAGGAAGCGCACGTTGCTGAGCACGCCCTGGCGGATCGTCAGCGTAGCGGTATCGACCGACACGTCGGCACCGATGCCGTACAGCGGACGGCCGTGCGCGTCCGGGGCCGACAGTGCGGCCGGCGGCGTGTCGAGGCTCCAGTTCACCGGCTGCGCGGTGTCGTCGAACCACAGCCCGGTGCCGCTGTTGCCGGCGGGGAAGACCACGAGCAGACGCGGCTTCGTGGACGAGCGCGCCAGCAGATGCGCGGCGACCTTGTCCTGCCGGTAGAACGCGTTGATCTGGCCGCCGGTGTCCATGCGGAACGACAACGCGGCGGTGTTCGACGGCGGGCTGTTCGATTTGACGTCGTCGTCGTTGCAGGCCGACAGCAGGCCGGCGCAGACGAGCCCGAGACACAGCGACTTCGCAAGGCGATGCATGTTGATGTCCCTCCTGATGACTCGCGATTTTTTATCTGGATGTTCCAATCGACGGATCTTGGGTCCGTCTGATCCTGTTTTGCATTCACTCCGGCGAATGGCGGGAATTAATCGGGGTGTTGCGCTTCTTCTAAAGGGAAACAGGTTGGCAAATAACCGGTTGGCCGATAAATGCCGAAAGCCGAAAACGGCAGAGGTGTGCGTCGATGCCCCGCTGGAAAGGCGATGAGACCAGCCTTCGCGCGGGTGAGCGGCGAATCCGGGGCGGCGCGGAAAATGATGCGTAAGCCGTCGTAGGCGATTCTAAATTTGCGGGAAAGTCGAAGTCAATAATGTTTTTGTTTTCGAATGTTGAATTGAAAAATGGGATGAAATTATTGCCAGTCGCTTCGGTAAAATGTGCGATTCAATGGATTCGAATTAACGTACTCCGGATATCCGGTGACAAAACGACCGGAAATACGATGCCGGGCCGGGCATTGATGCCCAACAGGAAATGAATCGCCGCGTTGTGTCGGGCAGTGTCGTGACAGGCCGACATGCAAATCGCGGCACGCGCGAAGCCGAGCAAACCGTGTTCCTGCGCCTGTGCCGCACGGCGAGGGATCGTCGATTGATCGCTAGACAGTCCAAGGTTCACAAGCGTCATGTTTCAACGTTCTTGATAGTCATCCGGCAATGATCAATCGCTTTTTTCAACCGTTAGCGGAGCCCGTGATGCCTGCAAACAATCTCAAAGTTCGTCCTTTGGTCGGCGGGATCAAAATTGTGACCCCCAGCAAGATCGGCACTTTAGGTCTGGTCGTGGAATATGACGGCGGTACGTGCTTTGCGACGGCGGGCCATGTGTTCGGAAAGAAGGATGTGAAGGTGGGTCAGCCCGATGACGCAAACCACGTGGGCGATCTGCTCATCAACTTCCTCGAGGAAAATCAGGATATCGCCCTCGTGACGGTGTTGTCGGGAGTCAAGGCAACGGCCAATGAGATATGGACGGACAGTGGTAAAAAACCGGTGGAGTTCGGCTCAAACGTTCGTCCCGTAAAGGGCCACCGTTTGTGGTTGCAAGGTGCGCTCTCCGGTCTCGTGAATTGCTCGGTTGCCGAGGCGGATGCGGATATCACGGTGCCTGGCACCAACGATAAGGTCAAGAACGTCGTCCTGCTCAACCTGGACGGCGACGCGCAGACCCAACCGGGTGACAGTGGCGCGCCCGTGGTGGGAAACGTGGATAGCAAGGACGTTTGCTACGGCGTGTACGGCGGGAAAGTCGTGGTCAGCTCAAGAACGTATGGATGGTTCACGCCGTTCGAGAACCTGGTTTGGGATTAGTTCGGCGTGGTCGAATGTGACGCTGTCAAAGCCCTGGGTGCAAGCGCGCTCGGGGCTTTTGCATTGGGGCGCCGGAACGCGAACCGAGTCGACAGGCGCCGGAGCGAGGTAGCGGACGGGCCCGCCCCAAGATACCGTCCATTGCCATCGGCAAGTTTGGTAGGCTTGTCGCCTGCGCGAGCTTGTCGGATCCTGATGCCGGGCAGGAGGGTGACCGTGAGCGAACGCCGGAAGGGTGTAAAGTGCCCGGCTGCCAAGGACGACAGGCCAATCGCCGAACCAACACGAACTGGAGCGAACGAAGTGATCAGACATATCGTCATGTGGAAGTTGAAGGAATCGGCCGAAGGCGCGACGCGCGCACAGAACGCGCTGAAGCTGAAGGAAAAGCTCGAAGGCTGCCGCGACCTCGTGCCGGGCACCCTGCAGATCGACGTTGGCGTGGCGACGCCGGGCCTCGATGCGACCGCCGACGTCGTGCTCGTCTCCGATTTTGCCGACAAGGCCGCGCTCGACGCATACCAGGTGCATCCGGTTCACCAGGAAGTGAAGAAATTCGTCGTCGCGGTGGCCGAATCGCGCGAGTGCGTCGACTACATCGTCGACAACGCGTGATGAGCGACGCGGCAACTCCGACGGAAGGCCCGTCGATCGAAAGCCCGTTCGTCGATCTGCTCGGCGTGCAACTCGTGTCCGCGAAGGATGGCGCGAGCGAGATCGTGCTGCCGCTCGAGGAGCGGCACATGAACACGTGGAGCATCGCGCACGGCGGCGTGACGATGACGCTCGCCGATATCGCGCTCGCGATGGCGGCGCGCAGCCTGACCGACGACGGCGTCGGCGTCGTCACGGTCGAGATGAAGGTGAACTTCATGCAGCCGGGCCGCGGCGAGCTGTGCGCTTACGGGCGCGTGATGCACCGCTCGACGACGATGGCCTACTGCGAAGGCGAAGTGCGCGACAGCGACGGCAATTTCGTCGCGAAGGCGCTCGGCACGTTCAAGTACATGCGACGGCTCGCGGTCGGCCGGGACATCAAGCGGCAACGCTCGCGCACCGCGCCGGATGCGCAGCCCGGCCCGAGCGACGCGTAAGCATCCGCCACGCACGGCCCTGTCTCTTCGATGCGGCAGGGCCGTTTCGTTTTGGAGCACGGGATAACGGTACATGGCACGGCGCGCCTGCCCGGCGCGCGCGTGGCATCATGTGACGCTTGTCCGTTCACGACGCCGCACCGGCGCCGTCCACACCGATGCCGCTGAATCCGAAGATCGCCCAGGTGCTCGACATGATCGAGCGCGCGAAACGCCCGTCGTATCACCATCAGACGCCGCAGCAGGCGCGCGCCGCGTACGAGAAGAGCGCGCCGATCCTCGACGTCGCGCCGGCGCCGATGCATGCGGTGGAGGAATGCGTCGTGCCGACGCGCGACAGCCGCACGATCGGCGCGCGGCTGTATCTGCCGGTCGCGCCGAGCCTCGCGGAGCCGCTGCCCGCGCTCGTGTACTACCACGGCGGCGGCTTCACGGTCGGCAGCGTCGACACGCACGATGCGCTGTGCCGGATGTTCGCGCACGACGCGCACTGCGCGGTGCTGTCGGTCGGCTACCGGCTCGCGCCCGAACACAAGTTTCCGACCGCGGTGAACGACGCGGACGACGCATTGCAGTGGCTGCATCGCGAGGCCGCCACGTTCGGCATCGACGCCGCGCGGCTGGCGGTCGGCGGCGACAGCGCGGGCGGCACGCTCGCGACGGTCTGCGCGGTGCTCGCGCGCGACGCGGGCATTCGTCTTGCGCTGCAGCTGCTGATCTACCCGGGCGTGACGGGCCACCAGGACACCGAATCGCACGCGCGGCTCGCGAGCGGCTACCTGCTGACGCAGGACACGATCCAGTGGTTCTTCACGCAATACGTGCGCGATCGGGCCGATCGCGACGACTGGCGTTTCGCGCCGCTCGACGGTACGCGCGGCGCGCCGTCGTTCGCGGGTGTCGCGCCGGCGTGGATCGCGACGGCCGAGTACGATCCGCTGAGCGACGAGGGCGCCGCGTACGCGGACAAGTTGCGCGCGGCCGGCAACGCGGTCACGCTGGTCTGCTATCCGGGGATGATCCACGAATTCTTCAAGATGGGCGGCTACGTGCCCGAGGTGCGGGCCGCGCATGCCGATGCGGTCGCGGCGCTGAAGGCCGCATTCGACGAGGTTTGACGGCGAGCGCCTGACGGTGCGCACGCTGCGGGAGGATGGCGATGACGAACGGCGTAGGCAGCGTGGAAACGGGCGACTGGACGGTACTGGGCGGCGACGCTGCGCGGATCCGCGACGCGGTGTTCGTGCGCGAGCAGCAGATTCCGCCGGAATGGGAACTCGACGACGACGATCCGCTGTCGCTGCATGCGGTCGCGTACCGGACCGACGCGGCGACCGGGCTGCGCCGCGCGGTCGCGACGGGGCGGCTGCTGCCGTCCGGCACGATCGGCCGCGTCGCGGTGCTGGCCGACGTGCGCGGGCAGGGCGTCGGGTCGGCCGTGCTGAATGCGCTGCTGGACGCCGCGCGGCGCCGCGGCGAAGCCGTCGTGCGGCTGTACGCGCAGGATTCGGCGGTGTCGTTCTATCTGCGGCACGGCTTCGCGGCGGTGGGCGAACCGTTCGTCGAAGCCGGCGTGCCGCACGTCGAGATGGCGCGCGCGCCGTAGCACGCCACGCGTGCGTTCAGCGCGGGCGCGCCGCGTCGATATCGAACGTGAACGCGCGCTCGAACGCGCCCGGGCGCACGGTGCGGTGCGAGCCGTCGTCGTCGCTGCGCTCCTTGACCTCGACCGTCAGCCGCACGCCTTCCTTCATCGTGACGCGCAGCGCGGTCGTGCCTCGCGTGCCGTATTCGGGCGTCTCGATGAACGCGGCCGACAGCGCGCGCTCGCGCTCGATCGGAATGCCCGTGTGCGGCAGTGCGTCGTCGTCCGCGACGTGCGGGTCGCGCATCAGCGCGATCAGTTCGTCGAGCGACGGGGTCGGATTGTCGGTGAGCAGCGTGCCGAGCTCCGCGCGCTTGCGCACCACTTTGGGCCAGGGCGTATCGAGCCGTGCATTCGACAGCGCATGCACGCCCGGCTCGATCGCGACGGGCGCGGCGACCCGGCTTTCACCCTCGGGCGCGCGGTTGCAGAACCATGCGAGTTCGCGCCGGCGCCAGTCGCCGACGAGCAGGTTGAAGCCGTTGTAGACGGCCGCATGCTCGGCAAGCTGCGCGAGATAGTCGAGCGGCGCGACCGGCGTGCCGCCGAGAAAATCGGATACCAGCTTGCCGCGGGTCGGCGCGCCCGCGCGGATGTCGAACGGCGCGCGGTAGTTGGTCAGCGCCGCGAAGCGGCCGTCGCGCGAGACGCCGAGCCACGTGCCGCCGGCCTCGAGGTCGCGGCCGGCCAATACGCCCGGCACGTCTTCCCACCACGAGAGCGGCGCGCTGGTCCGGCGAAAGAACTCGTCGCGATTGGCCACGAGGGTAAAGACGGGACCGGCGGCGGCATCGGGCTGCCAGTCGAAGGCAATCAGACACATCGGGCGAATCTCTCGCAGGAAACGTCGCGCGCCGGCTGCGACTCGCGAGCCGGCGCGCGAACGGGTTGTCGGTGCATCAGGCTTCGGTCGGCCACGCGTACGGCAGCGCGTCGAACGCGAGCGCCGGGCCGTCGGCCGAACCGAGGTGCACCGAGCCGCTGTCGAGCGCGGCGAGCTTGATCTCGACGAGCGCGTCGACGCCGCCCGCCGGCGCGGCCGCCGCGTTGACGATCATCCCGCACGGCTGGCCCGGGTCGTCGCTGTGGAACAGCTCGACGCCGGCATGCACGGTATCGGTCTCGCCGGCGACGTGCGCGAGCGCGGTGCGGCGCTTGATCGTGCCGCGGTACTGGCTGCGCGCCACCCCTTCCTGGCCCGGGTAGCACCCTTTCCTGAAGTTAACGGCACCGATCACGTCGAAGTTGACCATCTGCGGCACGAACTGTTCGACGGCCGGCTGCGTGATGCGCGGCTCGCCCGCGCGAACGTCGAGCCAGTCCCACACGGCGGGCGACACGACGGGCAGCGTGCCGGCGAGCGCGGCGACGCGCGCGTCGACTTCGGCGCGCGGGCCGATCCACAGATAGCGCTTGCGGCCGGCCGCATCGGGTACGCGGATCAGCGCGCCGGCCGGGCCGTCGACCTTCACGTGCACGCCGTCGGGCAGCGCATCGAAGATGCCCGACAGCGCGTCGCGCACGTCGCCCGCGAAGCCGGCCACCGCGAGCGTGTCGCTCGCGTCCGTCAGCTTCGCCTTCGCGCGCAGCACGAACATCGACAGCCGCTTCTGCACGGCCTGCTGCACGTCCTTCGACACGAGCAGGCGCACGTCGTGGCCGGCGCGCCACGCGAGGAACGACGCGAGCAGCCGGCCCTTCGGCGAGCAGTACCCGGACAGCCGCGCGCTGCCGGCATCGAGATGCTCGACGTCGTTGGTGAGCTGGCTGTGCAGGAACGTCGCGGCGTCGTCGCCGGCCACGTCGATCACGCCGAACTGCGGCAGCGGCATGCAGGCGGCCGGCGCATCGAAATCGGCGGCCGACGGGCGGGGGAAAACGGGGAGCGAGGCGGATGCGGCCTGGGCAGCCGGTGAAGCGAACGGTGTGCTCATGGAATGAGGGAACAGTCAACCCTGACTTTGACGGAGGCGAGCAAGTATTATATGGGTCTTACCTGAGTCACGTTTCCATGTCCCTACTGAAGAAATGCGCCGCGACGATCGTGGCGCTGGCCGTCGTTGTGGCCGCTGCCGGCGCGGGCGGCGGGTATTACTGGGCGACCCGGCCGCTGTTGCTGGGCTCGGCGTCGCTCGACGTCACGATCAAACCGCGCAGCAGCGTGAAGAGCGTCGCGCTGCAGCTCGAGCGCGGCGGCGTGCCGGTCGAGCCGTTCGCGTTCGTCGCGATGACGCGCTTGCTCGGGCTGTCGAGCCGGCTCAAATCGGGCAACTACGAATTCAAGACCGGCATCACGCCGTACGACGTGCTGCAGAAGATCGCGCGCGGCGACGTGAACGAGTACGTCGCGACCGTCATCGAAGGCTGGACCTTCAAGCGGATGCGCGCGGAGCTCGACGCGAACCCCGATCTCACGCACGCGACGGCCGGCATGAGCGACGCCGAGCTGCTGCGCGCGATCGGCGCGCCGGAGAGCGCGGTGCAGCGCGGCAGCGGCGAGGGGCTGTTCTTCCCCGACACCTACCTGTTCGACAAGGGCACGAGCGACCTGAACATCTACCGGCGCGCCTACCGCCTGATGCAGGCGCGCGTCGACGAGGCCTGGGCTGCGCGCACGCCGGGGCTGCCGTACAAGTCGCCTTACGAAATGCTGACGATCGCGTCGATCGTCGAGAAGGAAACCGGCCATGCGGCCGATCGCGCGTTCGTCGCGGCCGTGTTCGCGAACCGGCTGCGCATCGGCATGCCGCTGCAGACCGATCCGTCGGTGATCTACGGGCTCGGCGACGCGTACGACGGCCGTCTGCGCAAGCGCGACCTGCAGGCCGACACTCCCTACAATACCTACACCCGACGCGGGCTGCCGCCCACGCCGATCGCGTTGCCGGGTGTCGCCGCGCTGCAGGCGGCGATCAATCCGGCCCCGACGAGCGCGCTCTATTTCGTCGCGAAGGGCGACGGCACGAGCGTGTTCTCGGACACGCTCGGCGACCACAACAAGGCCGTGGACAAGTACATACGAGGTCAATAATGGCGAGCGGTAAATTCATCACGTTCGAAGGCATCGACGGGGCGGGGAAGACCACCCACCTGCAATGGTTCTGCGAACGCCTCCAGGGCCGGCTGGCCGCGGCCGGCCGGCAGGTCGTCGTCACCCGCGAGCCGGGCGGCACGCAGCTCGGCGAGAAACTGCGCGAGATCCTGCTGAACCAGCCGATGGATCTCGAGACGGAAGCGCTGCTGATGTTTGCCGCGCGTCGCGAGCACCTCGCGCTCGTGATCGAGCCGGCGCTCGCGCGCGGCGACTGGGTCGTGTCCGATCGCTTCACCGACGCGACGTTCGCGTACCAGGGCGGCGGGCGCGGGTTGCCGCGCGACAAGCTCGAGACGCTCGAGCGCTGGGTGCAGGGCGGTTTCCAGCCCGATCTCACGGTGCTGTTCGACGTTGCGCCGCAGGTGGCGAGCGAGCGTCGCGGCGCCGCGCGCATGCCCGACAAGTTCGAAAGCGAATCCGATGCGTTCTTCTCGCGTACGCGCGCCGAATACCTGCGGCGAGCGGAGGAGGCGCCGCACCGCTTCGCGATCGTCGACGCGACGCGATCGATTCCCGAGATCCGCCAGCAGCTCGAACGCGTGCTCGCCGCGCTGTAACCCGCAAGGAACGCACCCCATGATCTATCCGTGGCAAACCGACGACTGGAACCGCCTGCAGCAACTGCGCGCGCAATGGCCGCATGCGTTGCTGCTGCACGGTCAGGCCGGGATCGGCAAGCTGCAGTTCGCGCAGCATCTCGCGCAGGGCTTCCTGTGCGAATCGCCGCAGCCGAACGGCGAGCCGTGCGGCGCCTGCGCGGCCTGCAACTGGTTCTCGCAGGGCAACCATCCGGACTACCGGATCGTGCTGCCCGAGGCGCTGGCGGGCGAGGCGCCGGGCGCGGCCGACGACGCGAAGCCGGCCGACGCGGACGAAGGCGGCAAGAAGACGCGGGCGCCGAGCAAGGAAATCAAGATCGAGCAGGTGCGGGCGCTGCTCGACTTCTGCGGGGTCGGCTCGCACCGCGGCGGCGCGCGCGTCGTCGTGCTGTATCCGGCCGAGGCGCTCAATGTCGCCGCGTCGAACGCGCTGCTGAAAACACTGGAGGAGCCGCCGCCCGGCGTCGTGTTCCTGCTCGTGTCGGCGCGCATCGACCGCCTGTTGCCGACGATCATCAGCCGCTGCCGCCAGTGGCCGATGACCGTACCGGCGCCGGAGGCGGCCGCCGCGTGGCTCGCGGCGCAGGGCGTCGACCACGCCAGCGCGCTGCTCGCCGAAGCCGGCGGCGCGCCGCTCGCCGCGCTGGCGCTCGCGAGCGACGAGAATCGCCCGCTGCGCGACTACACGCTCGGGCAACTCGCGGCCGGCGCGGCGTGCGACCCGTTCGCATGCGGCGAGACGCTGCAGAAGCTGCCGGTGCCGCTGGTGCTCGGCTGGCTGCAGCGCTGGCTGTACGATCTGCTCGCGCAGCGGATGGCCGGCGCGCCGCGCTACTTCCCGACGCACGCGGCCGCCTTGGCGCGCTGCGCGGAAGCGGTCGACGCGAACGCATTCGCGCGCTTCATGAAAGCCGTGACGCGGCAGCGGACGGTCGAGAACCATCCGCTCAACGCGCGGCTCGTATTCGAGGAATTGTTTCTCGGATATCGGGAAATGTTCGCTTGATCCGGCATTGTTTCCGATGGGTTGCGAAACGATGAACGGGTCCCGCTGCGGCGCGGCCGTGGCCGCCCGGCCCGCGCACGTCGCCCGGTGCCGCCAGCCGGCGGGCGCATGAGCGCCCGTCTCACGTATTCAGGAAACACGATGTTCGTCGACTCTCACTGCCACATCAATTTCAAGGGCCTGGCCGACCGCATGCCGGCCGTTCTCGAGAACATGCGCGAGCACGACGTCACGCATGCGCTGTGCGTGTCGGTCGATTTCGAGACGCTGCCGGACGTGCTCGCGATCGCCGAAGCGCACGACAACGTGTACGCGTCGGTCGGCGTCCATCCCGATCACGAGGACGCGCGCGAGCCGACGCTCGCGGAGCTCGTCGAGCTGGCCGCGCACCCGAAGGTCGTCGCGATCGGCGAAACCGGCCTCGACTACTACCGCCTCGAAGGCCGCTCGATCGCCGACATGGAATGGCAGCGCGAGCGTTTTCGCACGCACATCCGCGCGGCGAGCGCGACGATGAAGCCGCTGATCATCCACACGCGCGCGTCGTCGGAAGACACGCTGCGGATCATGGCCGAGGAGCGCGCGGACGTGCCGGGCGGCGTGATGCACTGCTTCACCGAGCCGTGGCCGGTTGCCGAGCAGGCGCTCGCGCAGAACTTCCATATCTCGCTGTCGGGCATCGTCACGTTCAAGAACGCGACCGACGTGCAGGACGTCGCGCGGCGCGTGCCGCTCGACCGGCTGCTGATCGAGACCGACTCGCCGTACCTCGCGCCGGTGCCGTATCGCGGCAAGCCGAATGAACCTGCGTACGTCAGCCATGTCGGACGCTTTATCGCATCCGAGCGCGGGATCGCCGTCGAGGCGCTCGCCGATGCGACGACGCAGAACTTTTTCCGGCTGTTCAAGATCGCCCGCTAACGACGCGCGCGCAGCCGACAACCCAGGGAAGGAGCCCACAACAATGACGAAGCCGACCAACCATCTGTCCAAACGCGCCCTCGTTGCCGCCGCATTCGTCGCGAGCGGCCTGTTCGCCGCCGCCGGCGCGCATGCCGAGTCGCTCGACGCGATCGTCAAGGCCGTCAAGTTCGACGACATCGCCGATATCGGCAAGCAGCTCAAGAGCGGCAAGCTCGATCCGAACACCCTCGCGCCGAACGGCGACCCGATCCTCGTGATCGCCGCGCGCGAGAAGTCCGACAAGGTCGCGGCCGCGATCGCGACGACGCCGAACGTCGACCTCGAGAAGGAAGACAAGGCCGGCGAAAACGCGCTGATGCTCGCATCGCTGAACGGCGACCTCGGCCTCGTCAAGCTGCTGATCGACAAGGGCGCGGAAGTCAGCAAGAAGGGCTGGGCGCCGCTGCACTACGCGGCGACCAACGGCCAGGACGCGGTCGTCAAGGTGCTGCTCGACCACGACGCGTACATCGACACCGCATCGCCGAACGGCACGACGCCGCTGATGATGGCCGCGCGCGGCAATCATGCGTCGACGGTCACGCTGCTGCTCGACCAGGGCGCGGATCCGCAGGTGAAGAACCAGCTCGGCATCACCGCGCTCGAGTTCGCGAAGCACTACAACGCGCCGGACGCGATCGAGATCCTGAGCAAGCGGACGACGCGTATCGGTGCGGGCACGCCGGCAGATGCTCAAAAGAGTGCAAAATAACGGTTTTTGGTGCGGCGGCGCCTGTCCGGCCAGCCGGCTTCCGGGCGGAGCAGGGCATCCGTTGCCGCACCGGCCAACGCAGCAGGCGGTCTCGGGCCGCCTTGACATAAGAAGGAACACCATGTTGCGCGCAATGTTTTGTGCCGCGGCGTTTGCCGTGCCGTTGTCGGCGGCGGCTTTCACGGGCGCGGATCTCGACCGGCTGTGCGCGAAGACGGACGTCAAGTCGCGGGCGTCGTGCGCGGCCTATATCGAAGGCGCCGCCGACGGCGTCTACAACACGATCGATGCGATCGGCGGCACCACGGGGCCGCGCGTCGGCCAGTATTTCTGCCTGCCGCCCGACATCCGGGCGCAACAGATGACGGACGCGGTGCGCAAGTACATCGCGGAAAATCCGAAGCTGGCCGACTACAACGCGAGCACCGCGGTGTCGCTCGGTCTCGGCAAGGCGTTTCCCTGCAGGAACGGCAGCTGATCTGACGCCGTGTCCGGGCGCGTGCGCGGCCCGGGCGTCGCCGACGCATCCAGGACGAAGCCAGTGGGCTTCATCACTCGAGGGCGCCGATGATTTCAATCGAGGAACTGCAGCGCATCGCCGATGCGCCGCTGCATTCGTGGCTCGGCACGCTGGGCGTGTCGGTCATCGTCATACTGGTCGTCACGGTCGTGCACCGCCTCGGCGCACGCATCGTCAAGCGCATCGCGCAGCCGTATCCGCTGATGAGCGCGATCCTGCGCTACATCGACAAGCCGTCGCTCGTCGTGCTGGCGCTGCTGGCGCTCGAATTCCTGTGGGTCCAGGCCGACGACGGCATGTCGTTCGTGCGCGGCATGCGCACCGCGGCCGCGGTCGGCTCGATCGTGTCGCTCACGTGGCTGCTGGTGCGGCTCGCGGCCGGCGTCGGCGACGCGATCATCCAGGCCCATCCGATCGATACGGCCGACAATCTGCAGGCACGGCGCGTCCATACGCAGGCCAAGGTGCTCGTGCGGACCGTGATGGTGCTGATCGTGATCATCGGCACCGGCGCCGCGCTGATGACGTTCCCGAACGTGCGCCAGATCGGCGCGAGCCTGCTGGCGTCGGCCGGCGTCGCGGGGCTGGTCGCCGGTATCGCCGCACGGCCGGTGCTCGGCAACCTGATTGCCGGGTTGCAGATCGCGCTCACGCAGCCGATCCGGCTCGACGACGTGGTCGTGATCCAGGGCGAGTGGGGGGCGTATCGAGGAAATCACCGGCTCGTTCGTGTCGGTGCGGCTGTGGGACCAGCGGCGCCTCGTCGTGCCGCTGCAGTGGATCATCGAGAACCCGTTCACGAACTGGACGCGCAGCAGCGCGGAGATCATCGGCACCGTCTACCTGTCGGTCGATTACCGCACGCCGCTCGCGCCGCTGCGCGAGGAGCTCGCGCGGCTCGTCCACGCCGCGCCCGAGTGGGACGGCCGCGTGCAGGTGCTGCAGGTGACCGACGCGACGGAGCGCACGATGCAGTTGCGCGCGCTCGTCAGCGCGGCCGATTCGTCGTCGTGCTGGGATCTGCGCTGCCGCGTGCGCGAAGGATTGATCGCCTATCTGCAGGACCGCTATCCGCAATGCCTGCCGCGCAGCCGGATGGAGCTGTATCCGCACGACTCGGCGCCCGATGCGCCGAATCGCGAACGGCCGCACGTGCGCTCGCCTGCCGCCAGCACGGCGGCCAACACCGCCGCCGACCCGCAGGCCGTCGAAGGCCGCTGAGCGCGTCCCGGCCCCTGCTTGCCATTTCCCGTTCCCATGACCGCGCTGAAGACGCTTGCCATCGCCAATTACCGCTCGCTGCGCGAGCTGATCGTGCCGCTCGCGGCGCTCAACGTCGTCACGGGCCCGAACGGCAGCGGCAAGTCGAGCGTGTACCGCGCGCTGCGGCTGCTCGCCGATACCGCACAGGGCCGCGTGATCCCGTCGCTCGCGCGCGAGGGCGGCTTGCCGTCGACGTTGTGGGCCGGCCCCGAGCGCTTCTCGCGCGCGATGCTGGCCGGCGAGGTGCCGGTGACGGGCACGGTGCGCAAGGGCCCGGTGAGCCTGAAGCTCGGTTTCGCGTGCGACGATTTCGGCTATGCGATCGATCTCGGCCTGCCGTTGCCGAGCCGTTCGCAGTTCGCGCTCGACCCGGTGGTCAAGCGCGAGTGCATCTGGGGCGGCGCGGTGCTGCGCCCGTCCACGCTGCTGGTCGACCGGCAGGGCGCGCAGATCCGCGCGCGTACCGCGTCGGGCGACTGGCTGACGATCCCGCAGCCGGTCGCGAGCTTCGACAGCATGATGACCGAATTCGCCGATCCGACCGGCGCGCCCGAGATGATCGCGGTGCGCGAACGGATTCGCTCGTGGCGCTTCTACGACCATTTCCGGACCGATGCGCACGCGCCGGCGCGCCAGTCGCACATCGGCACGCATACGCCGGTGCTCGCGGACGACGGCGCCGACCTGGCCGCCGCGCTGCAGACGATCCGCGAAATCGGCGATGCCGCGGCGCTCGACGCGGCGCTCGACGACGCGTTCCCCGGTGCGTCGGTCGAGATCGACAACCCGGGCGGCCGCGGCCGTTTCGACGTGCTGATGCGCCAGCCGGGGCTGCTGCGGCCGCTGGCGGCGGCCGAGCTGTCGGATGGCACGCTGCGTTACCTGCTGCTCGCGGCCGCGCTGCTGACGCCGCGGCCGCCGGCGCTGATGGTCCTGAACGAACCGGAGACGAGCCTGCATCCCGATCTGCTGCCGGCGCTCGGCCGCCTGATCGCGCAGGCCGCCCGGCGTTCCCAGGTGCTGGTCGTGTCGCACGCGGCGCGGCTCATCGCGACGCTCGAGCGCGAGGCCGGCTGCGAATCGCTGGTGCTCGACAAGCAGCTCGGCGCGACCGCGCTCGTCGATGCCGACTCGCGCGACCTGCCGGCCTGGAAGTGGCCGTCGCGTTGACAGCCTGACGGGGCGCCCTGGGGCGTGATCGGCCCGGCCGGGCCCGCTGCGAGGCGGCCGTGCCCGGTCGGCCGAATGTATCCGGTCTGTAACAACCCCCAAAAAATGAAAGACCAGCGGTTCCGCTCATCGGGATCGCGAATAATAATGAGATATTCGGCTGGCGCCACGCCGGCCGGCGCCGCATGGACGCACGGCGGGCGTACGCAAGCGCGCAATCCCGCCGGCCGTACCGCAACGGACAGGACACAGGAGACGTGGACCATGAGAATTGCCCAGATCGCCCCGCTGACCGAATCCGTGCCGCCGAAGCTGTACGGCGGCACGGAGCGCGTCGTGTCCTACATCACCGAGGCGCTCGTCGACCTCGGCCACGATGTGACGCTGTTCGCGAGCGGCGATTCGACGACGCGGGCGACGCTCGAGGCCGTGTGGCCGCGCGCGCTGCGGCTCGATTCGTCGATCCGCGACCGGGTCGCGCCGCACATGCTGCTGATGGAGACGGTCGCGCGCCGCGCGAAGGATTTCGACGTGCTCCATTTCCACATGGACTACTACTCGTTCTCGGTCTTCAACCGGCAGGAAACGCCTTACGTGACGACGCTGCACGGCCGGCTCGACCTGCCCGAGCAGCAGCCGGTATTCGACACCTTCAACACCGCGCCGGTGATCTCGATCTCCAATGCGCAGCGCCAGCCGCTGCCGCAGGCGAAATGGCTGACGACCGTCTATCACGGGCTGCCCGATACGCTGTACATGCCGCAGCCCGTCGAGCCGCGCTATCTCGCGTTCCTCGGCCGCATCTCGCCGGAAAAACGCGTCGATACCGCGATCCGCATCGCGCGCCAGTGCGGGCTGCCGATCCGGATCGCCGCGAAGATCGACGCGGCCGACCAGGAATACTTCGACCGCGAGATCAAGCCGCTCTTCGCGTTGCCGCACGTCGAATACATCGGCGAGATCGCCGATCACGAGAAGGCCGAATTCCTGTCGGGCGCGCATGCGCTGCTGTTTCCGATCGACTGGCCGGAGCCGTTCGGCCTGGTGATGATCGAGGCGATGTCGTGCGGCACGCCGGTCATCGCATTCAACCGCGGCGCGGTGCCCGAAGTGGTGGACGAGGGCGTGTCGGGGTTCATCGTCGAGGATGAAATCAGCGCGGTGGCCGCGGTGAACCGGCTGCACCTGCTGCCGCGTGCGCGCGTGCGGCAGCGCTTCGAGGAGCGCTTCACGTCGCGCCGGATGGCGCAGCAGTACGTGGACGTGTACCAGTCGGTGATCCGCGCGCAGAAGCGTTCGCGCTTCAAGGTGATCGACTCGACGACCTGAGCGGTCCGATCAGCCTGGCTGACCTGACGCGCGACGCGGGCGGATAAAAAAACGGCGATGCCCGCGAGGACATCGCCGTTTGCGCATGCCCGGCGCGCCGCGCCCGGGCAGTGCGTCAACGTCAGATCTTGAGCTTCGTGACCTTGGTGCCGTTGATCGACACGTCGCCCATCAGGCCGGCGTTCGTCAGCACGACGACCTGGATCGGCGCGGTGGCCGTGTTGGAATCGACCGCGCCGTTCGCGCCCATCTTCACGAGCGCGACCGATGCGCCGGCGCCGGCTGCCCAGCCGTCCGAGCTGCGGAATTCGTCGAGCGCCTGCTGCGTCATGAACAGGAACACGACCGCCTTCGACTGCGCGCCGGCCTGCAGGCCGACCGACAGCGACGACGTGTTGTAGTAGCCGACGGTGCTGCCGCCGACGCGCAGCGCGCCGTTGCCGGACTGGGCGCCGACGATGAAGCCGGCCTGGAGCACTTCGGGGAAGACCAGCACGCCGCGCGATTTCGCGACGAGCTCGCGCGAGCCCTTGACGGTGGAGTACATGCGCGACAGCGTGGCGTCGACGCTCGCGTCGATCGACTGACGCTTCGACGCGTTGGTGGCGGCATTGTCCGGCTTGTCCGGGGTGGTGGTGCAACCGGTGAGCGCGAGGCTACCGACGATGAGCGCGGCGGCGGCTTTGAGCACAAGAGTCCGTTTTTGCATCGTTGTTCTCCATCGGATGATGTTCGGAGTGAGTCTCGCTCAAGGAGCGGATCACGTCGGCAGTTATATCACAGCGGATCAGGGCCACTTTTCGTTGCCACGTGAAAAAGCGTCAAATCGCGCGCGGGTGTCGCGGCGCGCCAACGGACGAAGCGGCGCCCGCGCGACGCATGCCTCGCACAGGGGCGTCGTGCGGGAACGTGCGGGCGATTGCAGGGGCGGCGCCCGCGGCGCGCCGGTGTCAGTGCGTGACGGGGGGAACGGGCGGCTTGATCGGCGGGCGGCGCAGCGCGCGACGGATCAGCGCGATCACGACGCCGCACGCGAACAGGAACGCGGCCGGGACGACCCAGTAGCCGACGAACGCATGCCACAGATAGCCGGCGAGCGTATTGCGGCGCACGACGTATTCGTCGCGAGCCGCCTGCTGGCGCGGCGCGTTGGCCGCCAGCACATCGGCCGGGCAACCGGCCGCGCGCGCCTCGTCGGCATCCCCGCGGCACTTCGCGGCGGCGCCGGCGGCCTGCTGCGCGTCGGTGAGCTGCCAGGTGGTCAGCGCGAGCTGCAGGTCGGCCTTGTTGTAGGCCATTTCCTCGCGGATCTCGCGCACGGCGACGATCGCGACGGGCACGGCCCAGAACACGATCACGATCAGCCAGCGGCGAAACCAGCGGTGTTGTCTCCATGCCATCCAGGCCTCCGTTTGACGCGCGTGCGCGTTCGTCTCGAGGGCGGCCCGATGGCGCTTCTTGGTCTTGGGTGGGCCGCGTTGCAGCCATCATAGAAGAAAACGCGGCGAATTGCCGCACCCGAATTACCGCCCCTGTGGCGGCGTCGGGACGGCGGGCCGGAAAACGGGGAGGGACAGGCGGCGTGCGCGCGTCGATGCGCGTGCAACGAAAATGAAAATGCCGCGCCCGCCGAAGCGGTGCGCGGCATTCGAGAGGGGAGCGCCGGAACTCAGGCGGCCGGCTGATTGCTCAGGCAGCTCTTCATGAACGCCTTGCGATCGTCGCCCTTCTTGCCGGTGGCCTGCGTGTTGCACGCCTTCATCTTTTCCTGCTGCGTCATCGCCTTCGCGGGCTTCGCCGACAGGCAGTCCTTCATGAACGCCTTGCGTTCGTCGCCCGTCTTGCCGGCTGCCTGCGTGTTACAGGCCTTCATCTTGTCCTGCTGGCTGTTCGCCGCGAAGGCGGGGGAAGCCAGCATGCCGCCGAGAAGCAGTGCGGCTACGAGCGATTGGATTTTCATTTCGACACTCCCATGGGGTGAATTGCGCGTGGTCGACGCCGTCATGAAGCTCGACGCGACGTGGACAGGGCCACATCGCACCACGCGTTCCGATTATGGCAAATCAAGGTGAAAACACCAAAACGGCACTTTCTATAACGTTGCGGACGCCATGGCCGTTGACGGCGCACGCGGCCAGGAGATCGGGACAAACCATGACGCGCGGCGGCCGGCGCCGGCCCGTCGCGCCGGAACCTGCCGGCTCGCGGCCGCGAGCCATTACAATCGCGGCCATGAATACACCGAACACCGCATCCCCTTCGTCCGCGGCGACGCTGCCGCGCATCGCCGTACTCGCCACCGGCGGCACGATCGCCGGCGCCGCGCCCGACGCGGCCAGCACGGCCGGCTACCAGGCCGGCGCGCTCGGCGTCAGTTTCCTGGTCGACGCCGTGCCGGCGCTTGCGTCGGTCGCGCGCATCGACGCGGAGCAGATCGCCAGCATCGACAGCAAGGATCTCGCGCTGCCGCTGTGGAACACGCTCGCTGCGCGGATCGACGCGCTGATGGCCGATCCCGCGATCGACGGCATCGTGATCACCCACGGCACCGATACGCTCGAGGAAACGGCGTACGCGCTGCATCTGGTCATCCGGGGCGACAAGCCGGTCGTGCTGACGGCCGCGATGCGGCCGGCGACCGCGTTGTCGTCCGACGGCCCGCTGAACCTGCTGAACGCGGTGACGGTGGCCGCCCATCCGGCCGCGCGCGGGCAGGGCGTGCTGGTCGCGTTCAACAACCGGATCCACGGCGCGCGCGACGTCGTGAAGACGAGCACCTATGCTGTCGACGCGTTCCAGTCGCCGGAGCTCGGGGCGCTCGGCTGGGTACAGGACGGCCGCGTCGAATTCGCGCGCCGCATCACGCGTACGCGCGACACGCAACTGGCGATCGCGGCAAGCTGGCCGCCGGTCGAGGTCGTCGCGAGCTATGCGGGCGTGACGCGCACGGCCGTCGATGCGCTCGTCGGGGCCGGCGTGCGCGGCCTCGTCGTCGCGGGCACCGGCAACGGG
This sequence comes from Burkholderia sp. AU32262, assembly GCF_020419985.1. Classification (NCBI taxonomy): domain Bacteria; kingdom Pseudomonadati; phylum Pseudomonadota; class Betaproteobacteria; order Burkholderiales; family Burkholderiaceae; genus Burkholderia; species Burkholderia sp. AU32262. The sequence continues at coordinate 58,189 of NZ_JAIZRS010000029.1, read as the reverse complement.
TCGATTCATGCGACGCTGCAGGCGGCGCTCGCCGATGCGGTCAATGCGGGCGTGGCGGTGGTTCGTGCGTCGCGCGTCGGGTCGGGGCACGTGATGCGCAACGGCGCCGCGAGCGACGATGCACTCGGTTTCGTGAGCGCGGGCTCGCTGCACCCGTTCAAGGCGCGCGTGCTGCTGATGCTCGCGCTCGCGAACGGCATTCACGATCGCGACGCATTGCAGCGCGCGTTCGATACGCTGTGATTCGATGACGGGAAGATCGACACGCGCCGATCGCGCGGTGCGCGTCGTCCATGAAGAAAGGCAGGCCGAGCGGCCTGCCTTTTTTGCATCAGCGCTGCGCGAATGCTCAGGACTGCGGCGGAATCACGAGCTTCTGGCCCGGGTAGATCCGGTCGGGGCTCGACAGCATCGGCTTGTTCGCCTCGAAGATCGCCGGGTACTTGTTCGCGTCGCCGTACACTTCCTTGGCGATCGCCGACAGCGTGTCGCCCGGCTTCACGTCGTGGTACCGCACTTCCGGATCGTCCGGCTGCAGGCCGTCGTCGTTGACGCCCGCGACACCCTGCACGTTGCCGGCCGCGACCTTGACCTTCGCCTTCGTGTCGAGATCGGCGACGCTGCCCGACAGCGTGACGGTGCGCGACGCGCCGTCGAACGCGACGGTCAGGTTCGACGTGTCGAGACCTTGCGAGTTGATGTAGTTCTTGATCGCATCGGCCGCGGTCTGGTTCGCGGCATTCGGATCTTCCGCTGCCTGTGCATCGGCGTGACCCAGCAGTTTTTCACCCGCCTCTTTAATAAACGAAAGAAGACCCATCGTTGCACTCCTTAGGTGGTTGAAAAGAAAACGCGCCGTGAAGTGGCGAAAAAAACACCGCGCTGGGTGCGGTCTCCGGAGGGAAACGCAGGCGCGGCGGTTTTCTCGAAAGGCGTGGCGAAAGTGTAGGCGTTCAACGCGACGATTGCATGAAAAATCGCACGCTCGAACGTAAAGAAATGTAATACGCGAAATCCGACAGGCGGACACCCGACGACGACGTCTGACCGACCAAGGCTTCCCCGGCGCCGCCGGGTGCCGCTGCGGACCCCACCACGCCGCTCTCAGCCCAGAGCGGCGTTTTTCGCCCCGTCCCGCATGCCGTTGGCGATGCAGGGCGGGGCGCCCCACCGTGATGCGCGTGTGCACCGCGCATCGATGCGACCGGCCGCGGCCGGATCGCAATCATTCGTCGCGCGTGTCCGCCATCGCAGCACAAACGCGCGTTGCTGCGGCCGCGTTACGCGGCCGGCGTCTGGCCGATCTCGAAGTTCGACATGATCTCGAGCGCGCGCACGAGTGCCGAGTGATCCCATGCCTTGCCGCCGTGCGACGCGCACACGCTGAACAACTGCTGCGCGCTCGCGGTGTGCGGCAGGGCGAGGCCGAGCTTGCGCGCGCCGTCGAGCGCGAGGTTCAGGTCCTTCTGGTGCAGCTCGATGCGGAAGCCCGGGTCGAACGTGCGCTTGGTCATGCGCGCGCCGTGCACTTCGAGGATGCGCGACGCGGCGAAGCCGCCCATCAGCGCCTGGCGCACGCGTTCCGGATCGGCGCCCGAACGCGCGGCGAACAGCAGCGCTTCGCCGACCGCTTCGATGTTCAGCGCGACGATGATCTGGTTCGCGACCTTGCAGGTCTGGCCCGCGCCGTTGTCGCCGACGAGCGTGATGTTCTTGCCCATCTTCTCGAACAGCGGCTTCGCGCGCTCGAACGCCTTCTCGGGGCCGCCGACCATGATCGTCAGCGTCGCTTCGCGCGCACCGACTTCGCCGCCGGACACCGGCGCGTCGAGGTAGTCGCAGCCGAGCGCGTTGATCTGTTTCGCGAATGCCTGCGTGTCGAGCGGCGAGATCGAGCTCATGTCGATCACGAGCTTGCCGGCGCTCAGGCCCTTCGCGACGCCGTCGTCGGCGAACAGCACGTTACGCACGTCCGGCGTGTCCGGCACCATCGAGATGATGATGTCCGCGTGCCGTGCGACTTCGGTCGAGTTCGCGACGACCTTGGCGCTGCCGCGCAGATCGTCCGGGATCGGAAACGCGCCGTTCACGACGAGTTGATGATCGCCCTTGAGCAGGTTGCGCGCCATGTGCGCGCCCATGATGCCGAGGCCGATGAAACCGATGGTTGCCATGTGAAAGTCTCCTGTGGGGCTGAAAACGGAAAGGGTGCGACTCAGGCGGCGCGACGCGCCGAGGCCGGTGCGCAACCGGCCACGCTTTGCAGCCAGCCGAGGCCTTCCGTCGTGGTGGTGCGGGGCTTGTATTCGCAGCCGACGTAGCCGGCATAGCCGAGCCGGTCGAGCAGCGCGAACAGGAACGCGTAGTTGATCTCGCCGGTGCCCGGCTCGTTGCGGCCCGGGTTGTCCGCGAGCTGGACGTGGCCGATCGACGCGAGGTTGCGTTCGATCGTCGCGGCCAGTTCGCCTTCCATGCGTTGCATGTGATAGATGTCGTACTGCAGGAACAGGTTGTCCGAGCCGACCGCGCGGATCACGTCGAGGCCTTCCGACGAGCGGTTCAGCGCGAAGCCCGGGATGTCGAAGCGGTTGCACGGCTCGACGAGCAGGCGGATGCCTTCGCGCTTCAGCGCGTCGGCGGCGAAGCGCAGGTTGTCGACGATCGTCACGAACGTCTTGTCGCGCGCCGTGCTCGCCGACGGGATGCCGACCAGGCAGTTCAGCTGCGGCACCTTCAGCGCCTTCGCGTAGTCGATCGCCCGGCCGACCCCTTCCTGGAATTCGCCGACGCGATCGGGCAGGCACGCGATGCCGCGCTCGCCCTGGTCCCAGTTGCCGGCGGGCAGGTTGTGCAGCACGAGGCGCAGGCCGTGCGTCTCGAGCCGCTCGGCGAGTTCTTCTTTCGCGTACGGATACGGAAACAGGAACTCGACGGCGTCGAAGCCCGCGTCCGCGGCCGCCTTGAAGCGGTCGAGGAACGGCACTTCGTTGAACAGCATGGTCAGGTTTGCAGCAAACTTCGGCATGAGCTAAGCCTCTTCGGTCGGTCAAAAATGTCGTGCGGTTCAGTCGAGCATCGAGATCGCGGTCGGTGCGTGCTCGGCCTTTTCGGCGAGCTCCTCGAATTCGTTGATCGCGTCGATCTCGGTGCCCATCGAGATGTTCGTCACGCGCTCGAGGATCACCTCGACGACCACCGGCACGCTGAACTCTTCCGCGAGCGTTTGCGCCTGACGCAGCGCCGGCTCGATCTCTTCCGGCTTGAACACGCGCAGCGCCTTGCAGCCGAGGCCTTCCGCGACGGCCACGTGGTCGACGCCATAGCCGTTCAGTTCGGGCGCGTTCACGTTGTCGAACGCGAGCTGCACGCAGTAGTCCATGTCGAACGCGCGCTGCGCCTGGCGGATCAGCCCGAGGTACGAGTTGTTCACGACGACGTGCACGTACGGCAGCTTGAATTGCGCGCCGGCCGCGAGCTCCTCGATCATGAACTGGAAGTCGTAGTCGCCGGACAGCGCGACGATCGGGCGGCTCGGGTCGGCCGCACGCACGCCGAGTGCGGCGGGGATCGTCCAGCCGAGCGGGCCGGCCTGGCCGCAGTTGATCCAGTTGCGTGCCTTGAACACGTGCAGGAACTGCGCGGCGGCGATCTGCGACAGGCCGATCGTGCTGACGTAGCAGGTATCGCGGCCGAACACCTTGTTCATTTCTTCGTACACGCGCTGCGGCTTGACCGGCACGTTGTCGAAGTGCGTCTTGCGCTGCAGCGTGCGCTTGCGCGCCTGGCACTCGGACACCCACTCGCCGCGGTCCTCCAGCTTGCCCGCGGCCTTCCATTCCCGCGCGACCGCGACGAACAGCTCGAGGGCCGCCTTCGCGTCGGACACGATGCCGAGATCCGGGCCGAACACGCGGCCGATCTGCGTCGGCTCGATGTCGACGTGCACGAACTTGCGGCCCTTCGTGTAGACCTCGACGCTGCCCGTGTGGCGGTTCGCCCAGCGGTTGCCGATGCCGAGCACGAAGTCGGACGCGAGCATCGTCGCGTTGCCGTAGCGGTGCGACGTCTGCAGGCCGACCATGCCGGCCATCAGCGGGTGATCGTCGGGAATCGCGCCCCACGACATCAGCGTCGGGATCACCGGCACGCCGACCGTTTCGGCGAACTGCACGAGCAGGTCTTCGGCCGCCGCGTTGAGCACGCCGCCGCCCGACACGATCAGCGGCTTGTCCGCGTCGTTGAGCATCGCGAGCGCCTTCTCGATCTGCGCGCGGGTGGCCGCGGGCTTGTAGACCGGCAGCGGTTCGTACGTGTCGATGTCGAACTCGATTTCGGCGAGCTGCACGTCGATCGGCAGGTCGACCAGCACCGGGCCCGGGCGGCCCGAGCGCATCAGGTGGAACGCCTGCTGGAACACGCGCGGCACGAGCGCCGGTTCGCGCACGGTGACGGCCCACTTGGTGACCGGCTTCGCGATCGATTCGATGTCGACGGCCTGGAAGTCTTCCTTGTAAAGGCGCGCGCGCGGCGCCTGGCCCGTGATCGCGAGGATCGGAATCGAGTCGGCCGATGCGGAGTAGAGGCCGGTGATCATGTCGGTGCCGGCGGGGCCCGACGTGCCGATGCACACGCCGATGTTGCCCGGCGCCGCCCGCGTGAAGCCTTCGGCCATGTGCGATGCGCCCTCGACGTGGCGCGCGAGCACGTGGCTGATGCCGCCCGACTTGCGCATGGCCGAGTAGAACGGGTTGATCGCCGCGCCCGGCACGCCGAACGCGGTCTGGATGCCTTCCTTCTCGAGCACGAGTACGGCTGCGTCGACGGCTCTCATCTTGGCCATGAATGTCTCCTTGAATATGGCGGATCGTGCGAATCGGTCTGTTGGGGACACTTTAGGGATGCAGGAAAGGTTTGATAAGATCAGCCGAAGTCGCTTATTTCGAAACTAAAAGTATGGAATGACGGCCGGACGGGGCTTCCCGCCGGTGTCGGAGCCAAGACGGAGACGGGAGATGGACCGCTTCAAGCAGATCGAGACGTTCGTGCGCGTGGCCGATGCCGGCAGCCTCGCGGCGGCGGCGCTGGAGGAGGGCGTGTCGCCGGTGGTGCTGGGGCGGCGCATCGACGCGCTGGAGAAGCGCCTCGGCGTGAAACTGATGTACCGCTCGACGCGGCGGCTGGTGGTCAGCGAGGAGGGCGCCGCGTTCCTCGAGCGCTGCCGCGGGCTGCTGTCCGAATGGGATCAGGCCGAGAACGAGCTGGCTGCCGGCCGGCGCGCGGTCAGCGGGCACCTGATCGTGTCGGCGCCGGCCGCGTTCGGCCGCAAGCACGTCGCGCCGCACGCGCCCGGCTTCCTGGCCGACAAGCCGGAGATGCAGCTGTCGTTCAACCTGACCGACCGCGTCGTCGATCTCGTGCGCGAAGGCTACGACCTGTCGATCCGGATCGGCGGCGCGGTCGATCCGAACTTCGTCGCTGTGAAGCTCGCGTCGAACCGGCGCGTGGTGTGCGGCACGCCCGACTATTTCCGCCGGCACGGCCGGCCGAAATCGCTCGACGACCTGCTCAAGCACAACTGTCTCGCGTTCAACCTGCAGGGCGGGCAGAACCGCGGCTGGTATTTCCAGCGTCACGGCAAGATCGCGACGATGCGCGTGACCGGCAATCTCGACTGCAACGACGGCGAGCTGCTGCACCGCTGGGTGGCCGAGGGGCTCGGGCTCGGCTGGCGCTCGACGTGGGAGATCGCCGCGCAGCTCGAAACGGGCGAACTCGAGACCGTGCTCGACGAATACGCGCTGCCCGACTACGACATCCTCGCCGTCTACCCGCAGCAGCGCTACGTGCCGGCGCGCGTGCGTTACTTCATCGATTACCTGCGCGAAGCGTATGCGCGCCCCGGTTACTGGCGCACCACGCCGTAACGGCCGGCGCGCCCGGCCGCCTGCGATTTTTTACGCTGCATGCGTGCGGCGCGGGAATAAACTCGACGCAGCAGCGGTAAGGTCATCGAGCGCGCACGTTGCCGGTCTGTCCGGGCGCCGGGCGCGGAACGGGCGCGGCGTCGGCCGCCGGGACCAGGGAGGCCATGTGGGGCAAGCCGGACAGGCGGTCGATGAACGGGCGGCGGACGATGCAGCCGCGCGCGGCGAGCGGTTTCGCATGCTCGTGCTGCCGCATCTCGACGCCGCGTACAACCTCGCGCGCTGGCTGAGCGGCAGCGCCGGCGATGCGGACGACGTCGTGCAGGACGCGTGCATGCGCGCGCTGCGCTTCGTCGATTCGTGTCGCGGCGACAACGCGCGGCCGTGGCTGCTGACGATCGTGCGCCACACCTGGTACACCGAGTGGCGGCGGCGCACGCATGCGCACGAGGTGGCGCTGCCCGACACGCTCGACGACGCGGACGTGCCCGACGACTGGCAGCCGGCGACGGAGGACCCGCTCGCGCAGCTGCTGCGCGGCGAGAACGTGCGGCTCGTGAATGCGGCGCTCGCGAAGCTGCCGACCGAATACCGCGAGGTGCTCGTGCTGCGCGAGATGGAGGACCTCAGCTACCGCGAGATCGCGGCGATCGCGGACGTGCCGGTCGGCACGGTGATGTCGCGGCTCGCGCGCGGCCGGCGCAAGCTCGCCGCGCTGCTGGGCGCCGCGCCGGCGCCGACGACCGAAGGCCGGCCGGGCCGGACGCCGGCGGGCGGAACCGCATCGGAGGCTATCGATGGACTGTAACGAAGCGCGAGCGTTGCTGGACGCGGACGTCGACCGCGAGCTGTCGGCGCCCGATGCGTTGCGGGTCCAGCAGCATGTCGACGGGTGCGACGCGTGCCGCCGCGAACGCGCGCGGATCGTCACGCTGGTGCAGGCCGTGCGGCAGGCCGATTATCACCGCGCGCCGGACGCGCTGCGGGCGAGCATTCTTGCGAGCCTGCCGGCCGCGGCCGATGCGCCTGCCCGTGAACCGTCGCGGGCCGCGCCCCGGCCTGAACGGCAGTCACCGCCGCCACGGCGCCCGCGCGCACGCGACTGGTTCTCCTGGCTGACCGGGCGGGGCGGGTCGGCACGCCCGGTATCGACCGGCGCGGGGCCGCGCGTGGCCGCGTTGCCGGGCCTCGGCTGGGGCGTCGCGCTGTTGATGGCGCTCGCGGCGGCGGGAGGAATGGCGTGGTCGGCCCGCCACGCCGACACCGAGCGAACGGTCGACGAACTCGTCGCGAGCCATGTACGGGCCGACCTGTCGGCGCGCGCCATCGACGTGATCTCGACCGACCAGCACACGGTCAAGCCGTGGTTCAACGGCCGGCTCGACTATGCGCCGCCGGTCGAGGATCTCGCCAAGAACGGCTTCGCGCTGGTCGGCGGCCGGCTCGACTACGTCGGGCGTCGCCGTGTCGCGGTGCTCGTCTATCGCCACCGGCAGCACGTGGTCGACGTCTACGTGCAGCCGGCCGGGGAGCGGCCGGCTGCTCCGTACACGACCGTGTCGCAGGGCTATGCGCTCGACCGCTGGAACGCGGCCGGGATGACGTGGTGGGCCGTGACCGACGCCGAGCCGTCGGCGCTCGCGGCGTTCCGGACGGCCCTCGGCGCGCGGCTTGCCAGCGCGCGCAGCGAATGACGGCGCGGCCGAGGGGCGGCGCACGCGTGTTCCGGCCCCGGCCGTGGAAGGGCCGGATGTCGGCCGCGGCCGCCCGCATGCCTGTTCAAGTCTTTGAAAACACGGCCGAATCCGTCTGCCGATCGTCGATTGGCCTTGCATGCGCCCCGTAACCGGGTTAGAATCTTCGGCTTCTCACTTGCCACACCGGTTCAGACGCCCGGGTGGCTTTAATCCACAAGGAGTGTGTAATGCGTCATTACGAAATCGTATTCATCGTGCACCCGGATCAAAGCGAGCAAGTGCCCGCGATGATCGAGCGCTACAAGTCCACGATCACGTCGCACGGCGGCCAGATCCACCGTGTCGAAGACTGGGGCCGTCGCCAGCTGGCCTACATGATCGAGAAACTCGCGAAGGCTCACTACGTCTGCATGAACATCGAGTGCGACCAGACGACGCTCGACGAACTCGAACACGCGTTCAAGTTCAACGACGCCGTGCTGCGTCACCTCATCGTCAAGATGAAGAAGGCCGAAACCGGCCCGTCGCCGATGATGAAGGAAGTTCAGCGCGAAGAAGCCAAGAAGGCGGCTGCTGCTCAGCCGGCCGAAGCGCAGGCTTAAGTTCGTCACTTATTAAGCCATCAAGGAGCGCGCCACTCACGTGAACAGGTTGCAATTGACGGCGAGCGTCGTCGAACGCGCACCGGTGCGATATACGCCGGCCGGTGTTCCGATCGCAAGCGCCACATTGCATCACCGCACGGAAGTCGTCGAAGCAGGCATTCCCCGTCAGGTCGAAATGACGATCGAGGCGGTGGCGGCCGGTGAGGCGAGCGGCAAGCTGGAAAGTCGTGAAATGGGCGTCGAAACGCTGTTCACGGGCTTTCTGGCCAAGAAAAGCCGCAACGCGAGAACCTTGGTGTTTCACATCACTGCATTGCAGGACACAGGAAAGGACTGAAATCATGGCCCGCCCGACTGGTAAGAAATTCGACAAGCGTCGTCAGCAACAAAACCCGCTCTTCAAGCGCAAGAAGTTCTGCCGTTTCACGGCTGCAGGCGTCGAGCAGATCGACTACAAGGACACGGAAACGCTGAAGGACTTCATCGGCGAAAACGGCAAGATCACGCCGGCTCGTCTGACGGGTACGAAGGCGCACTATCAGCGTCAGCTGGATACGGCCATCAAGCGTGCGCGTTTCCTCGCGCTGCTGCCGTACACCGATCAGCACAAGGCGTAATCAGGCGACGCAATAAGGAGAATTCGAATGCAAATCATTCTGTTGGAAAAAGTCGCCAATCTGGGCAACCTCGGCGATATCGTCAAGGTCAAGGACGGTTACGCTCGCAACTTCCTGATCCCGAACCGCAAGGCTCGCCGTGCAACGAAGGAAGCGATCGCCGAATTCGAAGTGCGCCGCGCTGAACTCGAAAAGATCGCCGCTGAAAAGCTGGCAGCATCGCAGGCAGTCGGCGAGAAGCTGAACGGCCAGTCGTTCGAAATCACGCAGAAGTCGGGCGTCGACGGCCGTCTGTTCGGCTCGGTCACGAACGGCGACGTCGCGGAACTGCTGAAGAAGGCAGGCTACGAAGTCGAGAAGCTGCAAGTGCGCATGCCGGAAGGCCCGCTGAAGATGATCGGCGAGCACAACGTCCAGGTCGCGCTGCACACGGACGTCGTCGTCGACGTCACGATCAACGTGATCGGCGACCACGCGTAAGCGTATGCAAGCTTGCCGGGCGGCTTCCGTCGTCCGGACAAGGGCAGGCGCCCGGGCAACCGGGGCCTGCCTTTTTTATTGCCCGATCGCCGGCAAGCGGTGGTAGCGCTGCCGCCATCTATTCGCGATAATCCCAACCCATGAACGCGCCGCAAGATCCCCAAATCGAATCGCTGAAAGTCCCGCCGCATTCGGTCGAAGCCGAGCAGTCGGTGCTCGGCGGCCTGTTGCTCGACAACGCGGCATGGGACCGGATTGCCGATTTCCTGTCGCAGGGCGACTTCTACCGCTACGACCACCGGATCATCTACGAGCACATCGGCCGCCTGATCGCGTCGACGCGCCCGGCCGACGTCGTGACCGTGTACGAAGCGCTGACCACGTCCGGCAAGGCCGACGACGTCGGCGGGCTCGCGTACCTGAACGCCCTCGCGCAGAACACGCCGAGCGCGGCGAACATCCGCCGCTACGCGGAAATCGTGCGTGATCGCGCGGTGCTGCGCCGGCTGGTGTCGGTCGCCGACGAGATCTCGGCCGACGCCTTCAATCCGCAGGGCAAGGAAGTCCGCCAACTGCTCGACGAAGCCGAATCGAAGGTGTTCTCGATCGCCGAGGAGGGCGCGCGCGGCAACCAGGGTTTCCTCGAAATCGGCCCGCTGCTTACCCAGGTGGTCGAGCGCATCGATACGCTTTACCACACCGCTAACCCGAGCGACGTCACCGGCACGCCGACCGGCTTCGTCGACCTCGACCGGATGACGTCCGGGATGCACGGCGGCGAGCTGATCATCGTGGCCGGAAGACCGTCGATGGGTAAGGCCCAGCCGCTCGATGCGCGCGTCAAGACGCTGACGGGCTGGAAGCCGATGGGTGAGCTGGCAGTCGGTGATGCACTTGCTTCGGTCGACGGCGCAGCGTCGATCGTGACCGGGATCTACCCGCAGGGCGAACGCCAGGTGTATCGGGTCCGCTTTTCGGATGGGCGCTCGGCCGAATGCTGCGACGAGCACCTGTGGTGCGTCCATTTCCGTGAGTGGGAAAAGCCGCGCGTACTGTCGACCGCGGAGATTCGCACGTTGCTGACGCGCGAACGCTACCGGAACCGGCTGTGGATCGATATGCCGAGCGGCGAGTTCGGTCATCGCGAGGCGCTGCCGATCGATCCGTGGGTGCTCGGCGCGCTACTGGGCGACGGTGCGCTCGGCGGGACTGCCGTGCGTTTCAGCGTGAAGGCCGAGGAAACGTTGAACCGGATGCGCGCGCGTGTCGACGCGTCGCTCGAGCTCGAATACGCGGGCCAGTACGACTGGCGGATCAAGCGCCGGCCGTCGACGGCCGTGGAAGCCCGGTCGTCCGCCAACCCGCTCATGGCTGCTCTCGAGCAGCTCGGTGTGTGGGGGAGAACGAGCTACGACAAGTTCATCCCGCGCCTCTACCTCGATGCGGACAAGGACGCGCGGCTGGATTTGTTGCGCGGGCTGCTCGACACGGACGGCTGGGTCGAATCGTGGGGGGCGGTGCGTTATTCGACCGCCAGTGCGCAGTTGGCGAGCGACGTGCGCGAGCTGGCGCGTTCGCTCGGTGCATGGTGCCAGATTGCCGAAAAGGCGACGAGCTTCACGGTCGACGGCGAACGCAAGGCCGGTGCGACGGCTTACGTTTGCACGATCAGTCATCCGGATCCGCAGAGCCTGTTCCTGTTCCAGGGCAAGCGCGACCGGCTGACGGGCGGGCGTGTGCGCCGCAAGATGCCGGTTATCGTCGGCATCGAGCCGACGCGCCGGACGGCCACGCAATGCATTTCGGTCTCGCATCCGTCGCGGCTGTACGTGACCGACGATTACGTCGTGACCCACAATACGGCCTTCTCCATGAACATCGGCGAATACGTCGCGGTCGAGTACGGGTTGCCGGTCGCGGTGTTCTCGATGGAAATGCCGGGCACCCAGCTCGTGATGCGTATGCTCGGCTCGATCGGCCGGCTCGACCAGCACCGAATGCGTACCGGCCGCCTGACGGACGAGGATTGGCCGAAGCTGACGCACGCGGTGCAGAAGATGAGCGAGGCGCAGCTCTTCATCGACGAGACGGGCGGCCTGAATCCGATGGAATTGCGCTCGCGCGCGCGGCGCCTCGCGCGACAATGCGGCAAGCTCGGCCTGATCATCGTCGACTACCTGCAGCTGATGTCGGGTTCGTCGCAGGGCGAGAACCGCGCGACCGAAATTTCGGAAATCTCGCGATCGCTGAAGAGCCTCGCGAAGGAGCTCGACGTGCCGGTGATCGCGCTGTCGCAGCTGAACCGCGGCCTCGAACAGCGCCCGAACAAGCGGCCGGTGATGTCGGATTTGCGCGAATCGGGCGCAATCGAACAGGATGCGGACGTGATCCTGTTCATTTATCGAGATGAGGTCTACAATCCCGACAGCCCTGACAAGGGGACGGCCGAAATCATCATCGGCAAGCAGCGTAACGGCCCGATCGGGCCCGTTCGGCTCACGTTCCTGGGGCAATACACGAAGTTCGACAATTTTGCCGGGGCGCAGACCTTCTACGGCGAGTAAAGCCGGTTGTAAACACCTATTTCGCCAAATGTTGTATCCAATCCCGGCGTGCGCATATGCGCACGTCGCGTCGCGACCGGAACCGGTACAATGTCGCCCGTTTTCGTGACAGTAGTTTGACAATCTCTCAGGAATCCCATGTTCGGTCGATTCATGCCCACCGAGGGCAAGTTCTTTGAACTCTTCAACTCGCACGCGAAGCACATCGTTTCCGGTGGCCGCGAGCTCGAACTGCTGATCGACAATCTCGCCGACGCCGAGATTCACAAGCAAAACGTGCAAATCGCCGAGAAGGCCGCCGACAAGCTGACGCACGAGGCGATCGATCTGCTGCACAAGACCTTCATCACGCCGCTCGATCGTGACGAGATCCACAAGCTGATCACGACGATGGACGACATCCTCGACCTGATGGAGGACGTCGCGACGGCCGTGTCGCTGTACGACGTGCAGTCCGTCACGTCCGAGGCGAGCCAGCTCGCGCATATCGTCACGCAGTCGGCGCAACACGTGCAGCAGGCCGTCGGCCTGCTGTCCGACATGAAGCAGTCGGCGCAGATCCTCAAGCAGTGCGAGGAAATCGATCGCTGGGAGTCGGAAGCCGACCGCGTGCTGCGCGCGGCGATGTCGAAGCTGTTCCGCGAGGAAGACGACGTGAAGACGCTCATCAAGCTGAAGGCGATCTACGAGCTGCTGGAAGAGATCACCGACAAGTGCGAGGACGTCGCGAACATCATCGAAGGCATCGTGCTGGAAAACGCCTGAGCGGACCACATGCATTCGATACAACTCGCCCTATGGATGGTCGCGACGCTCGTGCTCGTCGCGCTCGTATTCGACTTCATGAACGGCTTTCACGACGCGGCGAACTCGATCGCCACCGTCGTGTCGACCGGGGTGCTGAAGCCCCAGCAGGCCGTGGTGTTCGCGGCCGCGTTCAACGTGATCGCGTATTTCATCTTCCACCTGAAAGTCGCGCAGACCGTCGGTAAAGGCACGATCGATCCCGAGATCGTCGACCACTACGTCGTGTTCGGCGCGCTGGTCGGCGCGATCGGCTGGAACGTGATCACGTGGTACTACGGGATTCCGTCGAGCTCGTCGCACGCGCTGATCGGCGGCCTCGTCGGCGCGGCGCTCGCGAAGTCGGGCTGGAGCTCGCTGAACATCGACGGGCTGCTGAAGACGATCGCGTTCATCTTCATTTCGCCGCTGCTCGGTTTCATCCTCGGTTCGCTGTTCATGCTCGGCGTGTCGTGGCTGTATTTCCGTACTGCGCCCAGCAAGGTCGACCGGCGTTTCCGCCGGCTGCAGCTGCTGTCGGCGGGGCTGTACAGCCTGGGCCACGGCGGCAACGACGCACAGAAGACGATCGGTATCATCTGGATGCTGCTGATCGCGACCGGCTACGCGTCGGCCACCGCCGATGCGCCGCCGGCGTGGGTGATCGGCGCGTGCTACCTGTCGATGGGCCTCGGCACGCTGTTCGGCGGCTGGCGCATCGTGCGCACGATGGGCCAGAAGATCACGAAGCTCAAGCCGGTCGGCGGTTTCTGCGCGGAAAGCGGCGGGGCAATCACGCTGTTCGTCGCATCGTTCCTTGGCATTCCCGTGTCGACCACGCACACGATTACCGGTGCGATCGTCGGTGTCGGCGCGACGCAGAAGCTGTCGGCCGTGCGCTGGGGCGTCGCCGGCAACATCGTGTGGGCGTGGGTGCTGACGTTGCCGGCGGCCGCGCTGTTCGCGGCTGGCGGCTGGTGGCTCGGGCATCAGATCTTCTGATCGCCGACACTTCCTGATCGACGCGAAATGCGCCGCAAGCCGAAAGGCCGCGGCGCATTTTCTTTTGGAGGCCAGCGGAGCATGTTGTCGACGTCGTCGACGGTCGCGGTTCGAGCAACGGCTCAGTAGCTGCCGTTCGCGAACCGTGCGATCGGATCGTCTGCCGTACTGGTGCGCGGGCTGATGGGCGCGGATTGCGTCGACGCACGCAACACCTGCACGGGCTCGATGGTGCGCGGCGGCGTGCCGGGGGCGGGCGGCGGCTCGGCATCGAAGGCGGCGGCCTCGGCGGCCGTCAGGGCGGTCGTCGGAATCTGCGTGCCGACTTCCGCCGGGGCGGTCGGTGCTGCGTTGGCCGTCATCGCGGTCGCGCCGTCGTTCGCCGACGTGGCTTGCTGCTGGGCCGCCTGCATCCGCGGTGGCGGCGGTTCATACGGATCGGCGGCCGGTGCTGCCGGTGCGGTTGCGGTGGCCGTCACGACCGGCGCGGTCGGGATGGCCGAAGCTGGAGCCGGCGCCTGCGTCGCTCTTGCTCGTGAAGACGCATACGCCGCCGGCTGTCGCGGCGCGGCGGCAGCCGTCACGACCGCCGGAGCAGCCGCGAGCGCCGGCGAATTGCGCGGCTCGTCGCGCTTGGCCTCGTAGGTCGGCGCATCGAACGGCGTCGGGGCGGAGCGCGGCGGCGCGACGCGGCGAATGCCGTCGAAGCGCTTCGCCCAGTACGGGTTCGTCAGGTAGTCGAGCCGCACGGTGCCGCCCGTCGACGGTGCGTTGACGAAGCGCAGCTTGCCGACATAGATGCCGACGTGCGAATGCGGCCGCCCGGTCGTATTGAAGAAGATCAGGTCGCCCGGCGCGATCTCGTCGGGCTCGATCGACACGCCGCGGCTGCTCATGTCGGCGGTCGTGCGCGGCAGGTTCACGTCGGCCGCGCGGCCGATCACGTAGCGCACGAGCCCGCTGCAGTCGAAGCCGCTCGCCGGCGTGTTGCCGCCCCAGCGATACGGGACGCCGACGAGGCTCATCGCCTGGATCGAGATCTCTTCCTGGCCGACGCTGTGGTCGACGAATTTGGGGAAATTGGCCGGCGCCGGGAACGCCCGCGGCGTCGTGATCTTCATGCCCGACGCGGAACGCGATGCCGATTGCGGCGGCACGCTGGAGCAGGCCGCAAGCAGGGAGACGACGGCGACGGGAACCCAGATTCGAAGCATGGCAAGGCGGGCGAGCGGTGCACTCGCGAATCGTATGACAACAGACAGACTCGATGGTAGACGCTCCGGCGGGGCTTAAGCAACCATTCTTGAGAATTTACTTGAAGTTTCGCGCGTAAACTGCATGGTTGCGTGACGACGCATTACCTTTGTCTTCGACCCCAAATAAAAACGGCGCTCCGGAAACGGAGCGCCGCGTGGCGTCGACAGCCGGCCGATCGGCCGGCCAGCGCGTTACAGAATGTCCGACGCGTAGTCGGCGAGCCGCGAGCGTTCGCCGCGCGCGAGCGTCACGTGGCCGCTGTGGCCCCAGCCCTTGAAGCGGTCGACGACGTAGGTCAGGCCCGAGCTGCCCTCGGTCAGATAGGGCGTGTCGATCTGCGCGATGTTGCCCAGGCACACGATCTTCGTGCCGGGGCCCGCGCGCGTGACGAGCGTCTTCATCTGCTTCGGCGTCAGGTTCTGCGCCTCGTCGATGATCAGGTACTTGTCGACGAACGTGCGGCCGCGCATGAAGTTCATGCTCTTCACCTTCAGGCGCGAACGGATCAGCTCCTGCGTCGCCGCACGGCCCCATTCGCCGGCCGCGTCGTCGGTCTTCTGCAGCACTTCGAGGTTGTCGTCGAATGCGCCCATCCACGGCTGCATCTTTTCTTCCTCGGTGCCGGGCAGGAAACCGATGTCCTCGCCGACGGGCACGGTCGCGCGCGTCACGATGATCTCGTTGTAGCGCTTGTCGTCGAGCACCTGCGCGAGGCCGGCCGCGAGCGCGACGAGCGTCTTGCCGGTGCCGGCCTGGCCGAGCAGCGTGACGAAGTCGATATCGGGGTTCATCAGCAGGTTCAGCGCGAAGTTCTGCTCGCGATTGCGCGCGGTGATGCCCCACACGTTGTTCTTGTGGTGGCTGTAGTCGCGCAGCGTCTGCAGCAGCGCCGTCTTGCCGTTCAGCTCGCGGACGATCGCGTGGAACGTCGGCTCGCCGTTCTGCGGCTCGAGATAGACGAACTCGTTGACGAGCATCGACGCGACGAGCGGGCCGGTCACGCGGTAGTACGTGGTGCCCGTCTTCGTGTCCTGCCAGCTCTCCATGCCCTTCGCATGCTTGGTCCAGAAGTCCTGCGGCAGTTCGCGCACGCCGTTGTACAGGAGATCCGAATCCTCGAGCACCTGGTCGTTGAAGTAGTCTTCCGCGGGCAGGCCGAGCGCGTGCGCCTTGATCCGCATGTTGATGTCTTTCGACACCAGCACGACCTGGCGGTCGGGCCGGTCGCGCTGCAGCGCGCGCACGACGCCGAGGATCTGATTGTCGGCCTTGCCTTCGGGCAAACCTTCCACCGGCGCGATATCGGCCAGCTTCGTCTGGAAGTACAGGCGGCCGAGCGCGTCGCGGCTGCCGAGGCGCGACAGCGGGATGCCGGCCGAGATCGGGCCGCCGTCGGCGACGAGCGCGTCGAGCGTGCGGCTGACCTGGCGCGCGTTGCGTGCGACTTCGGACATCCCCTTCTTGTGGTTGTCGAGTTCCTCGAGCGTCATCATCGGCAGATAGACGTCGTGTTCCTCGAAGCGGAAGAGGCTGCTCGGGTCGTGCATCAGCACGTTGGTGTCGAGCACGAACAGTTTCTGCAGTTCGGCGTCGGCGGGCTTGCGGCTGCGCGACTTCGTCGCGGCGCCGGCATCGCGCGCGGGTGCCGCGGCCGCTCCGCCAGACTTGTCGGCGGCCGGCTTGTCGTTGCGTGCCACGACGGGCGCCGCGGGTTCGGCGGGCGCCGGCATCGGCTGCAGCAGCGCGGCCGTCTGCCTGGTCTTGCGGCCGCGCGCGGGCACGCTCGGGGCATCGGGCGCCGAAGACGCGACGGCGCGCAGCGGCGCGGCCGTGTTCGCGGCTTCGATCATCGGTTGGGCCACGCTGGCCGGACCATAGTCACCGGCTGTGGATGCGTCCCCTTCGGCGGATTTCTTCGCGGCTTTCGCGGGCCGCGCTTTCGCCTTGTATTCGTCGGGCGGCAGCAGGCTGCCGAGCTTGCTGGGGGGAGTAGGCAAAGGCATGGTGTCCCTCGGGAGGAATCGTGTCGCATGGCGTGCGCCGCTGATCGCATCCTGCGTGACGTAGACGCATGCAGTTTGCGCGCGGTGGCGCACAGGAATTTCGTCTAGCCGGTTCGCCTAAGTGTCGATCAGCTCCTCGATGCGGTAAGGGCCGGACCGGGGAGGGCCGGCGCGCGTTCCATAAAAAAAGCCGCTGCCCCGTCGACAGGGACATGCGGCTCGGCTGATGCCGTCGTGATGCGCGTCAGGTGCCGGCAAGCATCGCAACGGGCACCGGCGCAGCTACGAGAAATATGGGGCGAACGGGCATTCATTGCGGCCCAATATAACGCGCCTCAAAGCGCTTGTACAGCCTTTAGCACGTCGTCCACGTGACCCGGTACCTTGATGCCGCGCCATGCGTGGCGAAGCACGCCGTCCGCGTCGATCAGGAACGTCGAGCGCTCGATTCCGCGCACTTCCTTGCCATACATTTTCTTCATCTTGATGACATCGAACAACGCGCACAGCGCTTCGTCGGCATCGGAAATCAGCGGGAACGGCAGTTCGAGCTTGGCCTTGAAGTTGTCGTGCGAGCGCAGGCTGTCGCGCGACACGCCGATGACTTCCGCACCGGCTTTCTTGAACTTCGGATAGAGATCGCGGAACTGCAGCCCTTCGGTCGTGCAGCCCGGCGTGTTGTCCTTCGGATAGAAGTACAGTACGAGCTTCTTGCCCTTCAGGTCGGACAGCGAAATGTCGCCGCCCGTGGCCGGTGCGGTGAAATCGGGAACTTGACGGTCAACTTCGACAGACACGTGTTTCTCCTGTTGTTATGGAAGGGCGCCGCTGCGGCGGCGCGGTTCGGCGGGGCGTCGCGGCAACGCGCCGCGAGGGCGGGAGCGGCGACGCCGGCTCGCGCGCGAACTCAGTCGGGCTGGACGATCAGTTCGCCGGAGCGGCCGGGGATTTCGCCCCACGCGACAGGGTACGATGGCAGCGAGTCGCGGTCCAGCGTCGCGTGGTAGTCGCCCATCGTCGCGAACGTGTGGCCTTGCGCACGCCAGCCGGCGAGCAGTTGCTCGAACACGGGCGCGAGCTTCTGGCCTTCCAGTTCCGCATGCAGCGTGAACACCTGGTCGTGCGGATTGGCTTCGGTGAACTTGAGGATGTGCGCGGCGACGTTGTGCGTGTCGATGCCGTCGACGCCGAGCACTTCGTCGAGCGTCGGCAGCGTGGTCGGCATCTGCACGTGCGACAGCGTGCGGCCGCCGACGACGGGCAGGTACGGCGAGTGGCCGCGACCGTCGGATGCGTAGCGCATCCCCCACGCGTCGATCTGCTCGAACGCGGCATCGTTCATCTGCCAGCCGGCCGCGCCGTGCGTCACGGGCGGCGCGCCGAAGATCTCGATGAAGCGCGCATGGCTCTTCTGCATTTCACGCGCGGTCCAGTCGCGATCGCGCACGCGCACGTTGTCCTGCCAGACCACGTGATCCCACGTGTGGACCCCGCATTCGAAGCCGGCCTCGTGAATCGCGCGCATGTCGGCGATCGCGCGGCGGCCGATGTCGGGGCCGGGCAGCAGCACGCCGTACATCAGCTGCTTCACGCCGTAGTGTTCGACGACCGACGTGCGCGACACCTTCTTCAGGAAGCCCGGGCGGAACACGCGCCGCAGCGCCCAGCCCGTGTGATCGGGCCCGAGGCTGAAGAGGAAGGTCGCGCGCGCATTGAAGCGATCGAAGATGCGCGCGAGGTTCGGCACGCCTTCGCGCGTGCCGCGCAGCGTGTCGACGTCGATCTTGAGGACGATGCGAGCCAAGCGAACGTCCCGCTCAGCCTTGCTGTTCGACGAGCGCGCGCGCGTCGGCGACGTGGCCGCGATACGCTTCGAAGATGTTGCGCAGCGCGTCGTCGAACGTCGCTTGCGGCGCCCAGCCGAGCTCCTGCATCGTGTTGTCGATCTTCGGCACGCGGTTCTGCACGTCCTGGTAGCCGTTGCCGTAGTAGGCGCCGGACGTCGTTTCGACGAGCTTCACCTGCTTGGCCGAATCGGCGTACTCGGGGAATTCCGCGGCCAGTTCGAGCATCTTGTGCGCGAGCTCGCGAACCGAGAAGTTGTTCTTCGGATTGCCGATGTTGTAGATCTTGCCCGACGCGACGCCGCCCTTGTTCTCGATGATCTTCATCAGCGCGCTGATGCCGTCGCCGATGTCGGTGAACGCGCGCTTCTGCGAGCCGCCGTCGACGAGGCTGATGTTCTCGCCGCGCACGATGTGGCCGAGGAACTGCGTGACCACGCGCGAGCTGCCTTCCTTCGGCGTGTAGATCGAGTCGAGGCCCGGGCCGATCCAGTTGAACGGGCGGAACAGCGTGAAGTTCAGGCCTTCCATCCCGTAGCCCCAGATCACGCGGTCCATCAGCTGCTTCGAGCACGCGTAGATCCAGCGCGGCTTGTTGATCGGGCCGTAGGTGAGCGCGGAGGCATCCGGGTCGAACTGCTCGTCCGAGCACATGCCGTAGACCTCGGAGGTCGACGGGAACACGAGGTGCTTGCCGTACTTGACGGCCGAGCGCACGATCGGCAGGTTCGCCTCGAAGTCGAGCTCGAACACGCGCAGCGGCTGCTGGACGTAGGTGGCCGGCGTCGCGATCGCGACGAGCGGCAGGATCACGTCGCACTTCTTCACGTGATACTCGACCCACTCCTTGTTGATCGTGATGTCGCCTTCGAAGAAATGCATCCGCTCGTGGTTGACGAGGTCGCCCAGCCGGTCGGTCTGCATGTCCATGCCGAACACTTCCCAATCGGTGGTCTCAAGAATGCGCTTCGACAGGTGATGGCCGATGAAGCCGTTCACACCCAGGATCAGGACTTTTTTTGCTTTCATGAATGACGGGAAGAATGAATGAACTGCGCGAATTCCGCGGGCGTCACGACGGTTTCGCCGCCGTCGCGCTGTTGCCGGAGCTCGAGAATGGATAGGGCGCGGCTGTCGCCGCAGACACCGAATAGCGCATTATCGCTTACGTGCAGGCCGGGCGGCAAATCCGCGGCGGCCGCCGCCATCGCGCTGCCGGGCGCCGCGAGGCGCGCGCGTGCGATCACGAAGCGCGCGCCGTGGACGTCCGTGAATGCACCCGGATACGGGGGCGCGACCGCGCGCACCAGGTTGTAGACCTGCGCGGCCGGCTTCGACCAGTCGACGCGGCCGTCCTCGGGCTTGCGCCCGCCGTAGTAGCTGCCGGTCGCGAGATCGTTCGGCAGGTGCGGCGCCTCGCCCGCGAGCAGCGCGGGCAGCACGCGCCACAGCGTCTGCTCGGCGGCCACGGTGACCTTGTCGAATACCTGCGCGGCCGTGTCGTCCGGCAGGATCGGCACCGCGGTCTGGCCGACGATCGCACCCGCGTCGGGCTTGGCGGCCATCTCGTGCAGCGTCGCGCCGGTCTCGGTCTCGCCGTTCAGCACGGCCCAGTTGGTCGGAACCCGACCCCGGTATTTCGGCAGCAGCGAACCGTGCATGTTGTACGCGCCGCGCGGCGCGATCGCGAGCAGGTCCACCGGCAGCATGTGGCGGTAGTAGAACGAGAAGATGAAATCGGGCCGCGCGTCGGACACCGCGCGGCGCAGCGCCGGATCGGCGGGATCGGCCGGCGTGAGCACCGGAATGCCGTGCTCGGCCGCGACGGCCGCGACGCTGCCGAACCAGATGTTCTCGTTCGGATTGTCCTCGTGCGTGACGACCAGCGCGACGTCGACGCCGCGCGCGAGCAGCACCTGCAGGCACCGCACGCCGACGTTGTGATACGCGAAGACGACCGCGCGCGGCTTCATTGCACGGCTCCCGGATGATTCGCGCCGGCCGGCACCGGCGGCACGCCATCGTGCTGCTCGAGCACGGCCTGGATCAGGTAGCGCGGCCGCGCGCGCACCTGCTGGTAGATGCGGCCGACGTATTCGCCGAGCAGGCCGAGCGCGAAGATGATCACGCCGAGCAGGAAGAACGTGATCGCGAACAGCGTGAACACGCCTTGCACTTCCGCGCCGACGATGAAGCGGCGCACGAGCAGCAGCACGAACAGCGCGGCGGAGCCGAGTGACAGGATCACGCCGATGAACGACAGCCACTGCAGCGGCACGACCGAGAAGCCCGTCACGAGGTCGAAGTTCAGCCGGATCAGGCTGTACAGCGAATACTTTGACTGGCCCGCGAAGCGTTCCTCGTGCGCGACCTCGATTTCGGTCGGGTTCTGCGCGAACGTGTACGCGAGCGCGGGGATGAACGTGTTGACTTCGCCGCACACGTTGATCGTATCGATGATGCGGCGGCTGTACGCGCGCAGCATGCAGCCCTGGTCGGTCATCTTGATGCGCGTGATGCGCTCGCGCAGCCGGTTCATCATCTGCGACGCCTTGCGCCGCCACAGGCTGTCCTGGCGCTGCTTGCGGATCGAGCCGACGTAGTCGTAGCCCTCGCGCATCTTCGCGATCAGCTTGCCGATTTCCTCGGGCGGATTCTGCAGGTCGGCGTCGAGCGTGATGACGATCTCGCCGCGCGACTGCGCGAAGCCCGCGAGGATCGCCATGTGCTGGCCGTAGTTGCCGTTGAGCAGCACGACGCGTGTCGTGTCCGGCCGTACGTGGAACTGATCGGCGAGCATCGCGGCCGAGCGGTCGCGGCTGCCGTCGTTGATCAGGATCACTTCGTACGGCGTGTCGAGTGCGTCGAGCGCCGGATACAGTCGCGCGAACAGCGCGGCGAGGCCGTCTTCCTCGTTGTATACGGGGATGATGACCGAGACTTCGGGCCGGCCGGCGTCCAGATGCGCGGCGCCCGGGTGTCCGGCGCCCGGATGCCCGGCGCGTGCTTCAAGGTGACTCATGTACGCTTATTTTCCGTATTGTTCGCAAATCTGATTGACGGCGTCGACCACGCGACGCACGTCGCCTTCCGTCATCTGCGTAAACAGCGGCAGCGTGACGGTCGACGCGCCATACCGTTCGGCGTGGGGGAACATCCCCTCCTTGAAACCGCGCGCACGGTACAGCGTGAAAAGATGGATCGCCGGGTAGTGGATGCCGGTGCCGATGCCGCGTTCCTTCATCTGCGCCATGAATTCGGCGCGCGTGATCGTCAGCCGCTCGAGCGGCAGCGTGACGAGGAACATGTGCCAGTTGCCGTTCTCGAATTCGGCGACCGGCAGGCCGAGGCCGAGCTTCACGGCCGCGCCGCCGTCGAACGCGGCGAAATACGCGCGGGCGAGCGCGCGGCGCTGCGCGGTGAAGCGCTCGAGGTGCGGTAGCTGGCCGAGGCCGACGCGCGCGGCGACGTCGGTCAGGTTGTACTTGCCGCCGAGCACGTCGCAGTCCATCCCGTCGAAGCCGGTGCGCGTGATGCCCTGCAGCCGGTACTTCTGCGCGAGCACGGCTTCGTCCTCGTCGTTCAGCACGAGCGCGCCGCCTTCGATCGTCGTCAGGTTCTTGTTCGCGTGGAAGCTGAACGACACGAGGTCGCCGAACGCGCCGATGCGCTTGCCGTTCCACGTCGAGCCGAATGCCTGCGCGGCATCCTCGATCACGCGCAGCTTGTGCGCGCGGGCGATCGCGTACAGGCGGTCCATGTCGACCGGCAGGCCGGACAGGAACACGGGGACGATCGCCTTCGTGCGCGGCGTGATCGCCTGCTCGAGCTTGTCGAGATCGATGTTGCGCGTGACGGGATCGATGTCCGCGAATACGGGCGTCGCGCCCGTTTCGATGATCACGTTGCTGGTCGAGACCCACGACGCCGGCGTCGTGATCACCTCGTCGCCGGGGCCGACGCCCGCGATGCGCAGGCCGATCTCCAGCGTGCAGGTACCCGAATTGAACGCGCGGACCGGGCGGCCGCCGCAGTACTCCGACAGCGCGGCTTCGAATTTCTGGCACTGCGGGCCGGTCGTGATCCAGCCCGAGCGCAGCACGTCGACGACGCCCTGGATGGTTTCCTCGTCGATTTCGGGGCGGGTGAACGGCAGAAACGGAGCGGTAGTCTGGCTCATGAACGCGTTGGGCCTGTAATGGCGTGTAATAAAAGGGTCGGGCGATCCGTCCGAAACCGGCATTAAACACCGGTTGGCCGATTCGTACCGTGATTTTTTGTAGGCGGACGCTTAACGCCGCGCGCCGTGCTCAACTGCGCGCGAGCACGAGCACGCCGATCAGGATGATGCCGATGCCGACGAGCCGCTGCATCGACAGGACTTCGCCGAACAGGTACCACGCCGCGAACGCATTGACGACGTAGCCGAGCGACAGCATCGGGTACGCGATCGACACGTCGACCCGCGACAGTCCGACGATCCATACGACGACGCTCAGCACGTAGCAGCCGAGGCCGCCGATGATCGGCAATTGGGTCGCGATCTTGAATCCGACCGGAATGATGTTCGCACGGCTGAATTCGAAGTGTCCAACGGCGTTGACGCCGGCTTTCAGCAAAAGTTGCGCACAGGCGTTGAGCATCACGCCGGTGACGATGCAGACGAACGAAACGGGATTCATGCGGGGGACGTCCTTACGATTGCGGTTTCTCGACGATCACGCGGCGGTTGTCGCGCGCGATCACGCGCATCGGCACGCCTTCCTTGGCCAGCGCGTCGTACTGGCCGGGCGGCATGATCGCGAGCGCATGGGTGTCCTGCTTCCAGCGCGTGATCCATTCGCCGACGGTCGGGATCCACTTGTTCGGCTCGACCGAGATCCCGAACGCGAGCTCGTCCTGGCGCTGGACCATGATCGTCGTGTGGCCCACGTAGAACGGGAACGTGTGGTCGAGCATTTCGATCGAGTAGAACGGCGTGTCGGGCGGCAGCTTCGCCAGCTCGGCGCGCACGGCCGGCGCGAGCAGCGCGCCCGAGCTGTAGCGGCCGAACTCGTCGTGCCCGGTGCCGCCGATCGTGCCGAACGCGAGCCACGCGGCGCCGAACGCGGCGAGCGCGGCGGCCGCGCCCGCCCGGCGGTTCAGCCACGCGGCCGCGAGCGTCAGCGCGGCCGAGACCGCGAGGCCGGCGTACAGCCACATCTGGAACGCGCGGTACAGCGCGTTCGGCGTGCGGGCGTCGCCCTGGTACGCGAGGAAGATGATCCCGAACGCCGCGGCAACGAAGAACACGAGGTAGCCGAGCAGATGGCGGCGGAACCGGTCGGCCGTCATCAGCGGCAGGTACGCGCCGATGATCAGCGCGAGCGCCGGCGCGACCGGCAGCACGTACGAGATCAGCTTCGAATGCGACGCGCTGAAGAACAGGAAGATGAACGCGCTCCAGATCAGCAGCACGAGCATCGGCGAGAAGCCGTTCGGCTGGCGCGGCATGCGCAGCGCATGGCGGATGCTCTGCCACGCGACCGACAGCCACGGCAGGAAGCCGACCAGCAGCACGGGCACGAAGTAGTACAGCGGGCCCGGGCGGTTCTGTTCCGGGGTCAGGTACCGGCGGAACTGCTGGACGACGAAGAAGAAGTTGAAGAACTCGGGGTTGCGCTGCTGGACGAGCACGAACCACGGCGCGACGATCGCGAAGAAGATCACGAGGCCGCTGACGAGGTACAGGCGCTTCCACAGCGCCCAGTCGCGCGCGATCAACGTATACAGCACGAGCACGGCGCCCGGGAGGATCAGGCCGACGAGGCCCTTCGACAGCACCGCGAACGCCATCGCGGCCCAGCACGCCCACATCCAGCCGCGTACCGCGGCCGGGCGCAGCCCGGGCTGCTGCGCGAGCAGCAGCGAGCAGAGCGACAGCGCCATCCAGAACGCGAGCCCCATGTCGAGCGCGTTGAAGTGGCCCATCAGGTTCCAGTACGGCGAGCTGGCCAGCACGACGGCCGCGAGCAAGCCCGACAGCGGGTTGAACAGGCGCGCGCCGGTGTAGCCGACGAGCAGCACGCCGGCGAAGCTCGCGACGGCGGTGTAGAGGCGCGCCTGCCATTCGCCGATGCCGAACCAGGCGAAGGTGAGCGCGTTCAGCCAGGTCTGCAGCGGCGGCTTCTCGAAGTACTTGTAGCCGTTGTAGCGCGGCGTGATCCAGTCGCCGGTGACGAACATCTCGCGCGCCATCTCCGCGTAGCGGCCTTCGTCGCTCGGGATCAGGTGGCGCAGCCCGAGCGGCGCGAACCAGACGATCGCGAGCGCGACGACGAGGAGGACGAGCGTGATGCGATTGAGCGGTAGCCTCGACGGCGTATCGTTCATGGGTTTTCAGCCTGTTGGTTGTTGTGACGGGCCGCCGGCGCGGTGCGCCGGGGGCGGGCGGCCTGGCCGCGGCGATCCGGGGATCGACCCGCTGCGCCGGCCCGTGTTTTACCGCATCGGGGATTAACGTTCAATCAAGAGCGCGGCGGCGACTTTGCGGCCCTCGGCCATCAGGATGTTGTAGGTGCGGCAGGCGGCCTGGAAATCCATCGTCTCGACGCCGATCCGTTTCGCGGTGAGCGCCGCGACGAGCCGCGGGTGCGGAAAGCGCAGCCGCGCGCCGCTGCCGAAGATCACGAGTTCGGGCGTGGGGTCGAGCAGCATCGCGAAATGCTCGGGCGCGAGCGCGTCGAACGACGCCACGGGCCAGGCCTGGACCGGCGCGCCGGGCAGGACGATGACGCTCGTTTCATGGCGTTCGAGATTGACGTCGACATAATCGGGGCCGTAGCCGGTGACGGTGTTGAGCGCGCCGCTCGTGTCCTGGTGCAGTTTCAAATCGGTATTCCGCGGTTCCGTAGGGGAATGGATTGGCAGGGCCGTGGGGCCCGGCAGGCCGGTTTCGCGCGCTCCGGCACGCGCGGACGCCCGACGGCGCGGGCCCGGCGCGGCTATGGTGCATTGCGAAAGTCGGCCAAAATCCGCTAAATTATAACTTTTTGGTCGCCCCCGGGCGCCACTTGCGTCGTGCGTCGCCACAAGCCGCGTCCGGCCGCCGCTTTTTCCCAGCCTAGACAGCGCGCACAGACCGGCCGCTTTCCAGTTTTGATCCCGTCCCCCCGGCCGCAAGGCCAACCCAGGAACCGTGTCGTCGTGAAACCGATTCAGAAGTCGAACAAGCTGCTCAACGTCTGCTACGACATCCGTGGCCCGGTGCTCGAGCACGCCAAGCGCCTCGAGGAAGAAGGCCACCGCATCATCAAGCTGAACATCGGCAACCTCGCGCCGTTCGGTTTCGACGCGCCGGACGAAATCATCCAGGACATGATCCGCAACCTGCCGGCGTCGTCCGGCTATTCGGATTCGAAGGGCGTGTTCTCGGCGCGCAAGGCCGTGATGCACTACACGCAGCAAAAGGGCGTCGTCGGCGTCGGCCTCGACGACATCTACATCGGCAACGGCGCGTCCGAGCTGATCGTGATGGCGACCCAGGCGCTCCTGAACGACGGCGACGAAGTGCTGCTCCCCGCGCCCGACTACCCGCTGTGGACGGCGGCCGTGAGCCTGTCGGGCGGCACGCCCGTGCACTACGTGTGCGACGAGCAGAACGCGTGGATGCCCGACCTCGACGACATCCGCGGCAAGATCACGCCGAACACGAAGGCGATCGTCGTGATCAACCCGAACAATCCGACCGGCGCGCTTTATTCCGACGAATTGCTGCTCGAGCTGCTCGAGATCGCGCGCCAGCACGGGCTGATCGTGTTCGCCGACGAGGTCTACGACAAGATCGTCTACGACGGCCTCGAGCACACGGCGCTGGGCGCGCTGTCGGAGGACGTGATCACCGTCACGTTCAACAGCCTGTCGAAGAGCTATCGGTCGTGCGGCTATCGCGCGGGCTGGATGGCCGTGTCGGGCCTCGGCGGCGACAATCGCCGGCGCGCGAAGGATTACCTCGAAGGGCTCGGCATCCTGTCGTCGATGCGCCTGTGCGCGAACGTGCCCGGCCAGTTCGCGATCCAGACGGCGCTCGGCGGCTACCAGAGCATCAACGAGCTGATCGTGCCGAACGGGCGCCTGTACAAGCAGCGCGAACTCGCGTATGACATGCTGACGTCGATCCCGGGCGTGACCTGCGTGAAGCCGCAGGCCGCGCTGTACATGTTCCCGCGCCTCGACCCGAAGCTCTACCCGATCCAGAACGACCAGCAGTTCATTCTCGACCTATTGCTCGAGGAACGCGTGCTGCTGGTTCAGGGCACGGGGTTCAACTGGGCGACGCCGGACCACTTCCGCGTGGTCTTCCTGCCGAACCTCGACGATCTGGCCGATTCGATCAACCGGATCGCGCGCTTTCTCGACGGCTACCGCAAGCGCCATTCGGTCTGAGCGGGCAGCGCCACACGGAACTCACTACTTCTTACTCATCGATCACACGCAGCATGGAACCGATCAAAGTTGGCCTGTTGGGCTTCGGCACCGTCGGCAGCGGCACCTTCACGGTGCTGCGCCGCAACCAGGAAGAAATCAAGCGACGCGCGGGGCGCGGCATCGAGGTGGCGCGCATTGCCGTGCGCAACCCGGCCAAGGCGCAGGCCGCGCTCGGCGGTGACGCCGCGGCCGCGCAGATCACCGACGACTTCAACGCGGTCGTCGACGATCCGTCGATCGCGATCGTCGCCGAGATGATCGGCGGCACCGGCATCGCGCGCGAGCTCGTGCTGCGCGCGATCGCGAACGGCAAGCACGTCGTCACGGCGAACAAGGCGCTGCTCGCGGTGCACGGCACCGAGATCTTCGAAGCCGCGCGCGAGAAGGGCGTGATGGTCGCGTTCGAGGCGGCCGTCGCCGGCGGCATCCCGATCATCAAGGCGCTGCGCGAAGGCCTGACCGCGAACCGCATCCAGTACATCGCGGGCATCATCAACGGCACGACGAACTACATCCTGTCGGAAATGCGCGACCGCGGCCTCGATTTCGCGACCGCGCTGAAGGCCGCGCAGGAACTCGGCTACGCGGAAGCCGATCCGACCTTCGACATCGAAGGCGTCGACGCCGCGCACAAGGCGACGATCATGAGCGCGATCGCGTTCGGCGTGCCGGTGCAGTTCGACCGCGCGTACGTCGAGGGCATCAGCAAGCTCGACGCGACCGACATCCGCTACGCGGAAGAGCTCGGCTACCGGATCAAGCTGCTCGGCATCGCGCGCCGCGCCGCAAACGGCATCGAGCTGCGCGTGCACCCGACGCTGATCCCGGAAAAGCGCCTGCTCGCGAACGTCGAGGGCGCGATGAACGCGGTCGTCGTGCACGGCGATGCGGTCGGCACGACGCTGTACTACGGCAAGGGCGCGGGCGCGGAGCCGACTGCATCGGCCGTCGTCGCGGATCTCGTCGATGTCACGCGCCTGCATACGGCCGACCCCGAGCATCGCGTGCCGCACCTCGCGTTCCAGCCGGACAGCCTGTCGAACACGCCGATCCTGCCGATCGAGGAAGTGACGAGCGGCTACTACCTGCGCCTGCGCGTCGCCGACCAGACCGGCGTGCTGGCCGCGATCACGCGCATCCTCGCCGAGTCGGGCATCTCGATCGACGCGCTGCTGCAGAAGGAATCGGAGCAGATCGACGGCGCGAACGGCGAGACCGACATCATCCTGATCACGCACGAGACGGTCGAGAAGAACGTCAACGCGGCGATCGCGCAGATCGAGAGCCTCGCGACGGTGGTCTCGAAGGTAACGAAGCTGCGCATGGAAGCGCTGAACTGAGGACCAGGAACGACATGAACTACATCTCCACGCGCGGCGCCGGCATCGGCGAGCGGCATACGTTCTCCGACATCCTGCTCGGCGGTCTCGCGAAGGACGGCGGGCTCTACCTGCCGGCCGAGTATCCGAAGGTGTCCGCCGACGAGCTCGCGCGCTGGCGCACGCTGTCGTACGCGGATCTCGCGTTCGAGATCCTGTCGAAGTTCTGCGACGACGTGCCGGCCGACGACCTGCGCGCGCTCACGCGCCGCACGTACACGGCCGCCGTGTACAGCAACACGCGCCATGGCGAAAACGCGTCCGACATCACGCCGCTGAAGGCGCTCGGCACCGAGAACGGCGCGGCGCTGTCGCTGCTCGAACTGTCGAACGGCCCGACGCTCGCGTTCAAGGACATGGCGATGCAGCTGCTCGGCAACCTGTTCGAGTACACGCTCGCGAAGCACGGCGAAACGCTGAACATCCTCGGCGCGACGTCGGGCGACACCGGCAGCGCGGCCGAGTATGCGATGCGCGGCAAGGCGGGCGTGCGCGTGTTCATGCTGTCGCCGCACAAGAAGATGAGCGCGTTCCAGACGGCGCAGATGTTCAGCCTGCAGGATCCGAACATCTTCAACCTCGCGGTCGAAGGCGTGTTCGACGACTGCCAGGACATCGTGAAGGCCGTGTCGAACGATCACGCGTTCAAGGCGCGGCACAAGATCGGCACCGTCAACTCGATCAACTGGGCACGCGTCGTCGCGCAGGTCGTGTACTACTTCAAGGGGTATTTCGCGGCGACGCAGTCCAACGACGAGCGCGTGTCGTTCACGGTGCCGTCGGGCAACTTCGGCAACGTCTGCGCGGGCCACATCGCGCGGATGATGGGGCTGCCGATCGCGAAGCTGGTGGTCGCGACCAACGAGAACGACGTGCTCGACGAGTTCTTCCGTACCGGCGCGTACCGCGTGCGCAGCGCCGAGAACACCTATCACACGAGCAGCCCGAGCATGGACATCTCGAAGGCGTCGAACTTCGAGCGCTTCGTGTTCGACCTGCTCGGCCGCGATCCGGCGCGCGTGATGCAACTGTTCCGCGACGTCGAGGAGAAGGGCGGCTTCGATCTCGCGGCGAGCGGCGATTTCGCGCGTGTGGCCGAATTCGGCTTCGTGTCCGGCCGCAGCAGCCACGCCGACCGCATCGCGACGATCCGCGACGTGTTCTCGCGCTACGACACGATGATCGATACGCATACGGCCGACGGCGTGAAGGTCGCGCGCGAGCATCTGGAGGCCGGCGTGCCGATGGTCGTGCTCGAGACGGCGCAGCCGATCAAGTTCGGCGAGACGATCCGCGAGGCGCTCGATCGCGAAGCCGAGCGTCCGGCCGCTTTCGACGGGCTCGAGGCGCTGCCGCAGCGCTTCGAGGTCGTGAAGGCCGACGCGCAGCAGGTGAAGGACTTCATCGCCGCCCATACGGGCGCATGACGCACGGCCGGGCCTGCGGGCCCGGTCGCGCGGGACGGCCGGAATGCCGATTCGTCGAACGGATCGGGGTTCCGGCCGTTTCGTTTGGCGCGCGGGCATCATACGCCGCGCGAAACAGGTGCCAGACCCGCGCGTTCGCGCCGATCACAGTTTTCGCATGCCCGCCATATCGCGCGTCCGCGTGGCGTCGTCGCTACAATGACGTATTGATTCCAACGATCCCCGATTCCATCGATGTCGAACCCGAATCCCGCGGCGCCGCGCGCGCCGATGCTGTCGACCGCCGAGGCGCTCGCCGCGCTGCTCGACGCCGCGAAGCCGCTGC
This sequence comes from Burkholderia sp. AU32262, assembly GCF_020419985.1. Lineage (NCBI taxonomy): Bacteria > Pseudomonadati > Pseudomonadota > Betaproteobacteria > Burkholderiales > Burkholderiaceae > Burkholderia > Burkholderia sp. AU32262. Next base: position 27,816 of record NZ_JAIZRS010000029.1, on the reverse strand, counting down.
CCGGCGCCGAAACCGTCGCCACGCTCGACGCGCTCGGCCGCGTGCTGGCGGCCGACGTCAGCTCGCCGCTCGACGTGCCGCCGATGCATACGAGCGCGATGGACGGCTATGCGGTGCGTGTCGCCGACCTGCTGCACGGCGACCGGCGCCTGCCGGTGTCGCAGCGCATTCCGGCCGGGCATCCGGCCGCGCCGCTCGCGGCCGGCACGGCCGCGCGGATTTTCACCGGCGCGACGGTGCCGCCGGGCGCCGATGCCGTCGTGATGCAGGAGCAAGCATCGGCCGACGGCGACGCGGTCGAGATCCTGCACACGCCGAAGGCCGGCGAATGGATCACCACGCAGGGCGCGGACATTCGTCAGGGTTCGGTGATCCTGCCGGCTGGCACCCGGCTCACGCCGCAGGCGCTGGGTCTCGCCGCGTCGGTCGGCTGCGCGCAACTGGCGGTCGCGCGGCGGATTCGCGTCGCGGTGTTCTTCACCGGCGACGAACTGACGATGCCCGGCGAGCCGCTGAAGCCCGGCGCGATCTACAACTCGAACCGCTTCACGTTGCGCGGGCTGCTCGAGCGGCTCGGCTGCCACGTGACCGATTACGGAATCGTGCCCGACTCGCTGGCCGCGACGCGCGACACGCTGCGCGAGGCCGCCCGCGATCACGACGTGATCCTGACGAGCGGCGGCGTGTCGGTCGGCGACGAGGATCACGTGAAGCCGGCCGTGGAGGCCGAAGGCCGGCTCGCGCTGTGGCAGATCGCGATGAAGCCCGGCAAGCCGCTCGCGTACGGCGCGGTGCGCCGCGGCGACGAGCGCGCCGACGCGCATTTCATCGGGCTGCCCGGCAACCCGGTCTCGAGCTTCGTCACGTTCCTGCTGTTCGTGCGGCCGTTCCTGCTGCGCCTGTCCGGCGTGCGCGACGTCGCGCCGCGCGCGTTGTCGCTGCGTGCCGATTTTTCGCAGAGCAAGGGCGACCGGCGCAACGAATTCCTGCGCGCGCGCGTCAATGCGGCCGGCGGCCTCGACCTGTTCCCGAACCAGAGCTCGGCCGTGCTCACATCGACGGTCTGGGGCGACGGCCTGATCGACAATCCGCCGCAGCACGCGATCAGCGCAGGCGAGACCGTGCGTTTCATTCCGTTTTCCGAACTGCTGTCGTGACGCGACGGCTCCCCGAACCATGAAGATTCAACTGAAATTTTTTGCAAGCGTGCGCGAAGCGCTGGGCGTGGCCGATCAAGAAGCCGACGTGCCGGACGGCGTGACGACCGTCGGCGACGTGCGCGCGTGGCTGCGCGCGCGCGGCGGCGCGTGGGCCGACACGCTGGCCGAAGGGCGCGCGTTGCGCATGGCGTGCAACCACGAGATGACCGACCCCGACACGCGGCTCACCGAAGGCTGCGAGGTCGCGTTCTTCCCGCCCGTCACGGGCGGTTGAGGGGGGAGGCGATGGCAACGGTACGAGTCCAGACCGACGATTTCGATCTGAATGCCGAAGTGGCGGCATTGCGGGCGCGCAACCCGAAGATCGGCGCGCTCGCGTGCTTCGTCGGCACGGTGCGCGACCTGAACGAAGGCGATACGGTCGCCGCGATGGAGCTCGAGCACTATCCGGGAATGACCGAGAAGGCGCTCGAAAAGATCGCGGCCGAGGCCGGCCGGCGCTGGCCGGGTGTCGACGTCGCGATCGTGCACCGCGTCGGCAGGCTGCTGCCGCTCGACCAGATCGTGATGGTCGCGACGGTCGCGTCGCACCGCGGCGACGCGTTCGCGTCGTGCGAGTTCGTGATGGATTATCTGAAGACCGAAGCGCCGTTCTGGAAGAAGGAAACGACGCCTGATGGCGAGCGCTGGGTCGATGCGCGCAGCACCGACGACGCCGCGCTCGCGCGCTGGGGCGTCGAGTCGGGCAACGCGCCGCGCTGAGCGCGGCACGCGGGCGATGCAGCGAAGTGCCGCGTGCGTGCGGTCGTCGCGTGTAAAGGGCGTTACGCGTCCGGGTCGACGCCGCGCCCGATGATCTTCGTCGGAAAAGGCTCGCCGCGGGCGCGCGACGGCAACGTGTGCGAATCGTCGCCCGCGTCGCGGCGGCGCGGCGCGATCGCGTCGAGCAGCGCCTGCTGCTCGGGCGGAATCCGGTAGTCCCAGCCGAACCGGCTCAACTGCAGGCTCTGCGCGATCCGCAGCGCGGGCTCCATGAAACGAACCGCCGCGGGCGGCGCGTAGCGCGCTTCGACGGTGTTCAGGAACAGCGACAACCAGCGGCTGAAATGGGCCGGCTCGATCCCGTCGAGCGGCTGGTGCGCCTGCTGCACGTTGCCGCGATAGCCCTTGGTGCCGAGCACGAGGCTCGACCAGAACGTCACCATCTTCGGCAGATGGTCGTCCCAGCGGCCGGCCAGCTTCGCGTCGAATACGGGCCCCAGCAGCGGATCGGCGCGTACGCGGTCGTAGAACGCGTAGACGAGATCGCGGATGTTGTCTTCGGTCGGCTCGGCGTCGCGGGGGCGGGCCGGTACGGTATCGGGCGAGACGGGTTGGGCAGTCATGACGAAAAGGGCCGGTAGAGCGGGGCGGTGACGGCGCGACGGCGCCGGCGACGGGCAGGACGCCGGTCGGATTTTGACGCAAAATAGCGTCCAATAACCCCTGGAAAACGTGTAGATATCCCGCATCTTATTGCGCGCACGCGATCCCGGCAACCCGGGGCCGCGCCACGGCGCCGTCTATCGGCCCTGCACGCCTCGCGATCGGCCCGGTTCATCTGAGCGGGGCACGATCGACCTTTTCTGTATTCGCTCATGAGACTCACCGACTACACCGACTATTCGCTGCGCGTGATGTTGTATCTGGCCGTGCGCGGCGAGGGGCTCGCGACGATCCAGGAGATCTCGGACGCCTACGGCATCTCGAAGAACCATCTGATGAAAGTCGTCCAGCGGCTCGGCGAACTGGGCTGGGTCGACACCGTGCGCGGCCGCAACGGCGGGCTGCGGCTGTTCGCCGATTCGCTGCGGCTGACGGTCGGCCAGGTCGTGCGGGCGACCGAAAACGACTTCGCGCTGGTCGGCTGCTTTTCGCCCGACGGCAGCGAGCCGCGCGGCTGCGTGATCGAGCCGCAGTGCCGACTGAAAAGCGTGCTGGCGGCCGCGCGCGATGCCTTCTTCGCGGAGCTCGATCGTCACACGCTCGGCGAGCTGGCCGTGCCCGCATCGCCGCTCGCGGCGTTGCTCGGCATTCGTCCGGTCGCGCTCGTGCGTGCCGCGCCGTCGCCGGACGAAGCGCCGGCAGTTGAACAGACGTCCTCCAGGGCCCCCTGATGCGCGGGGCGCCGCGCGCTGCCCGCTCGCGCCATCGCGCCGCCGGACCGTTTTCAGGTTATCCGGCAATTTTTGCGCTGAATCAACCCGAATTTCGCTTGAAAGCCGCATAACCATCCTCATCTTGGTGTTAATCGAAAATTGGAGGTCTCAACCAAATGAGAATCGACAAGCTCACCACCAAGTTCCAGGAAGCACTCGCGGACGCGCAAAGCCTCGCGGCGGGCCGCGACAATCAATACATCGAACCCGTTCACGTGCTCGCGGCGCTGGTCGCGCAGCACGACGGCTCGGCCCGCTCGCTGATGTCGCGCGCGGGCGTGCACGTGCAGGCGCTCCAGGGCGCGCTGAACGAAGCCATTTCGCGCCTGCCGCAAGTAACGGGCACGGGCGGCGACATCCAGATCGGCCGTGAGTTGGCCGGCCTGCTGAATCAGGCCGACAAGGAAGCGCAGAAGCTCAACGACACGTTCATCGCGAGCGAGATGTTCCTGCTCGCCGTGTCCGACGACAAGGGCGACGCTGGCAAGCTCGCGCGCCAGCACGGTCTCACGCGCAAGGCGCTCGAAGCCGCGATCGCCGCGGTGCGCGGCGGCTCGCAGGTGCACAGCCAGGACGCCGAAAGCCAGCGCGAGGCGCTGAAGAAATACACGGTCGACCTGACCGAGCGCGCCCGCGCGGGCAAGCTCGACCCGGTGATCGGCCGCGACGACGAAATTCGCCGCTCGATCCAGATCCTGCAGCGCCGCACGAAGAACAACCCGGTGCTGATCGGCGAACCGGGCGTCGGCAAGACCGCGATCGTCGAAGGGCTCGCGCAGCGGATCGTCAACGGCGAGGTGCCCGAGACGCTGAAGGGCAAGCGCGTGCTGTCGCTCGACATGGCCGCGCTGCTCGCCGGCGCGAAGTATCGCGGCGAGTTCGAGGAACGCCTGAAGGCCGTGCTCAACGACATCGCGAAGGACGAAGGCCAGACGATCGTCTTCATCGACGAAATTCACACGATGGTCGGCGCGGGCAAGGCCGAAGGCGCGATGGACGCGGGCAACATGCTGAAGCCGGCGCTGTCGCGCGGCGAACTGCACTGCATCGGCGCGACCACGCTCGACGAATACCGCAAGTACATCGAGAAGGACGCCGCGCTCGAACGCCGCTTCCAGAAGGTGCTCGTCGACGAGCCGAGCGTCGAGGCGACGATCGCGATCCTGCGCGGGCTGCAGGAGAAGTACGAACTGCACCACGGCGTCGACATCACCGACCCGGCGATCGTCGCCGCGGCCGAGCTGTCGCATCGCTACATCACCGACCGCTTCCTGCCCGACAAGGCAATCGACCTGATCGACGAAGCCGCCTCGAAGATCAAGATGGAAATCGATTCGAAGCCGGAAGAGATGGACAAGCTCGACCGTCGTCTGATCCAGCTGAAGATCGAGCGCGAAGCGGTGAAGAAGGAGCAGGACGAAGCGTCGCAGAAGCGCCTGCAACTGATCGAGGAAGAGATCGATCGCCTCGGCCGCGAATATGCGGATCTGGAAGAGATCTGGACCGCCGAGAAGGCCGCGGTGCAGGGCAGCGCGCAGCTCAAGGAAGAGATCGAGAAGGTGCGGGCGGACATCGCGCGGCTGCAGCGTGAAGGCAAGCTGGAGAAGGTCGCCGAGCTGCAGTACGGCAAGCTGCCGCAGCTCGAGGCGCAACTGAAGCAGGTCACGCAGGCCGAGGAGCAGGAGCAGCACAACCCGACGCGTCCGCGACTGCTGCGCACGCAGGTCGGTGCGGAGGAAATCGCGGAAGTCGTGTCGCGTGCGACGGGCATCCCCGTGTCGCGGATGATGCAAGGCGAACGCGAGAAGCTGCTGCACATCGAGGAAAAGCTGCACGAGCGCGTGGTCGGCCAGGACGAGGCGATCAGCGCAGTGGCCGATGCGATCCGTCGGTCGCGCGCGGGGCTCGCCGATCCGAACCGTCCGTACGGCTCGTTCCTGTTCCTCGGCCCGACCGGTGTCGGCAAGACCGAGCTGTGCAAGGCGCTGGCGTCGTTCCTGTTCGATTCGGAAGAGCACCTGATCCGCATCGACATGAGCGAGTTCATGGAGAAGCACAGCGTCGCGCGGCTGATCGGCGCGCCGCCGGGCTACGTCGGCTACGAGGAAGGCGGCTACCTGACGGAAGCCGTGCGCCGCAAGCCGTACAGCGTGATCCTGCTCGACGAGATCGAGAAGGCGCATCCGGACGTGTTCAACGTGCTGCTACAGGTGCTCGACGACGGCCGCATGACGGACGGGCAGGGGCGTACGGTCGACTTCAAGAACACGGTCATCGTGATGACGTCGAACCTCGGCTCGCAGGTGATCCAGGCGATGACGGGCTCGCCGCAGGACGAGATCAAGGACGCCGTGTGGCTCGAGGTGAAGCAGCATTTCCGCCCCGAGTTCCTGAACCGGATCGACGACGTCGTCGTGTTCCACGCGCTCGACCGCAGCAACATCGAGTCGATCGCGAAGATTCAGCTGGCGCGCCTGCATGACCGGCTCGCGAAGCTCGACATGGCGCTCGACGTGTCGCCGGCGGCGCTCGAACAGATCGCGAAGGTCGGCTACGATCCGGTGTTCGGTGCGCGGCCGCTGAAGCGCGCGATCCAGCAGGAGATCGAGAACCCGGTCGCGAAGCTGATCCTCGCGGGCCGCTTCGGTCCGAAGGACGTGATCCCGGTCGACGTGAACGACGGCCAGTTCGTGTTCGACCGCGTCGTTCACTGATCGTCCGCCATCGGCCGCGTGCCCGGCTCACGCCGGGCGCGCAAAACGAACACCCCGCCTCGGCGGGGTGTTTGCTTATGGAGCGGCCGAACGGGCCGCCCGGTCGCGGTGCGGGCTCAGCCTTGCTTGTTGCCGCCGAACATGCCGGCGAGCTGCGTGAGCGTGCCGAGCACGTTCGACGTGTCGACCTGGCCGCCGGCCGGCACTTCGCCGTTCGGCGTCGCGCCGTTGACGACGTGCGGCAGCACCTGCGCGAGGATCGACGAGGCCTGCGCGGGATCGATGCCGACCTTGCTCGCGAGCGAGCCCACGACGTCCGAGCCGAGCACGTTCTGCAGCGTATCCGGCGAGATCGGCTGGTTTTCGCCGGTGCCGACCCACGAACCGATGATCTCGCCGGCGCCGCCGGCCTTGAACTTCTCGATCAGCCCGTTCAGGCCGCCCGGCTGGTTGTTGATGAATTCGAGCGCGGTCGTGATCAGCGCGCTTTGCGAGTTGCCGCCGGCCTGGCCGCCGATCAGACCGCCGACGATGTCGAGGAGACCCATGGTTCTTCACCTTCACTGAAAAGGGCGCCGTGACGACGGCGCCCGTTGAACGAATGCCGCGCGCACGCCGTCGCGCGCGCGGCGCACATCAGGCGCCCGACGCCGCGGCGGCGGAGGCTGCCTTGTCCTTCTTGCTCTTCTTCTTCGAACCCTTCGCCGCCTTCGTGGACGATGCGGCCGCCGGTGCGCTCGCACCCGCGTCCGCGGATGCCGCGGCCGCCGCTGCCGCCTTTTCCTTCTTCGATGCGCGCTTGGTCTTGGCCGGCTTGGCGGCTGCTTCCGGTGCGCTCGCCGCCGGCGCGGGGGCCGTGGCCGTCGTGCCGGCCGTCGCGGTCGTGGACGTCGATGCGGTGCCTGCCGAGGTCGTGGTCGATGGGGTCGCCGACGTCGTCGCGGCCGGCTTCGACGGCTTCACGCCCTTCGGCGGCGTCGACGAGCCGCCGATCGTCAGGCCGTTTTCCTCGAGATGCCCGACCGACTTCGTGCCGAGACCCTTCACGCGGTTCGCGAGATCGTCGGCGTCCTTGAACGGGCCGTTCTTGGTGCGTTCGTCGATGATCGCCTTCGACTTCACGGGCCCGAGACCCTTCACGGATTCGAGCGCGGCCTGGTCGGCCGTGTTGACATCGACGGCCGCGGCAAGGCCGGCGGCGAGCGACAGCGACAGCGCGACGAACAGCATCAGCAGCTTTTTCAGCATGGCAAGGGCTCCCTGGTTCTGACGGATGAATGGTTGTTGCAACGGACGGCGGCCCACGAACTGGCCGGGCGTCGCCGTTAAGCATAGGACAAATGCGTGCCCTTTTTGAGACAGGCTGATCGCATCTTGCTGAAGGCTTGCGGTGCTGTAAAGGCCGAAAGCGGTCGCGGCGGGCGATTTTGACCATTCTTTACGGTGTCGCAGGGGGATCGCGGGCGAACGCCGCACTGGCCGTCAGACAATGCTTGACTTAGAGTGAACTCTAACTCCTAACCTTGTTCCTGCCATGTCGAAAACCGTATCCCAACCCTCCGCCGCCGGTCCGCTGACGATCGGTCAAGTCGCCGAACTGACGGGCGTGTCGACGCACACGTTGCGGTATTACGAGCAGGCCGGCCTGCTGCGCGCGATTTCACGCACGGCGGCCGGGCACCGGCTCTATGCGCCGGCCGACCTTGACTGGCTGGCCTTCGTGATGCGCCTGAAGGCGACCGGCATGCCGATCGCGCAGATGCAGGCGTTCGCGGTGCTGCGCGAGCAGGGCGAGTCGACGTTCCGCGCGCGGCGCGACTTGCTGGTCGCGCATCGCGACGCGGTGCGCGCGCATATCGCGGAGCTGCAGGCGAGCCTCGATGCGATCGGCGCCAAGATCGCGTACTACGAGGCGCAGGAACGGGAAACGGAACGACGGGCGCATCTTTCTCACTCTTTATCGGAACAGGACGGACAAGATGGAACGACTCGTTGAGGATCGCTACACGCGCGGCTGGAACAAGCTCAAGGAAATCGACGGCGAAGCGGGCGAACGCGTGATCGCGGCGCTTGCGCCGATCGCGCCGGATTTCGCGCGGCTCCTGGTCGAATTCAGCTTCGGCGACATCTACAGCCGGCCGCAACTCGACCTGAAGGCGCGCGAAATCGCGACGATCGCCGCACTGGCCGCGCTCGGCAACGCGCAGCCGCAACTGAAGGTGCATATCGAGGCCGCGCTGAACGTCGGCTGCACGCGCGACGAGATCGTCGAGGTGTTCATGCAGATGGCCGTGTATGCGGGGATGCCGGCCGCGCTCAACGCGCTGTTCGCCGCGCACGAGGTGTTCAAGCGGCGCGACGAAGCGGCCGGCGGGGCAGACCACGCGAACGAAGCGGCCGGGCAGCCCGCATGACGGCGCGCGTCACGCGCGGTGCGGCGCGACGATCCGGTGCTTCGCGATGCGCCGGTACAGCGTCGCGCGCGACATGCCGAGCGCGCGGGCGGCCGCGTCGGGCCGCCAGCGATGCGCGGTGAGCGCGGCGACGATGCGCCCGCGTTCGTCGTCGGGCAGCACGCCCGCCGGGGTGCCGCCGAGTTGCGCGGCGAGCTCGGCCGGCAGGTCGTGCCGCGTCACGCGCGCGGCGTCGCACACCGCGCACGCATAGCGCAGCACGTTGCGCAGTTGCCGCACGTTGCCCGGCCACGGGTAGGCCGCGAGCTGTTCGGCGAGCGTCGCATCGAGCGTCAGCACGTGGCCGGTCGCCTGCGCCTCCTCGGCGAACACGGCGGCGATCACGTCGCGCACGTCCGCGCGCTCGCGCAGCGGCGGCAGCTCGAACGTCGCGCCGCTCAACCGGTAGTACAGATCCTCGCGGAACGTGCCGTCGGCCACCATCCGCGCAAGATCGCGGTGCGTCGCGCAGATCACGTCGAGATCGACGCGCACCGGCGTATCGCTGCCGAGCGGCACGACCTCGCCGTCGGCCAGCACGCGCAGCAGGCGCGTCTGCAGCGCGAGCGGCATGTCGCCGATTTCATCGAGAAACAGCGTGCCGCCGTCGGCGAGCGCGATCTTGCCGCGCGCGCCGTGCTTGCGTGCGCCGGTGAACGCGCCGGCCGCATAGCCGAACAGTTCGCTCTCGATCAGCGCTTCCGGCAGCGCGCCGCAGTTCACGGCGACGAACGGCCGCGCGCGCCGCGCGCCGGCGTCGTGGATCGCGCGGGCGAACACTTCCTTGCCCGCGCCGGTTTCGCCGAGCACGAGGATCGGCAGCCGCTTGCTCGCGACGCGCAGCGCGAGTTCGGCCTGTTGCGCGATGCGCGCATCGCTGCTGTGCAGGAACGGCGTCAGCGCGCCGACGTGACGCGGCGCGGCGGTGCCCGGGCGGCGCGATGCCGTGGCGGCCCGGGCCGCGCCCGGTTCGCGGCCGGCGCGGCGTAGCGGCGCGCGCAGCCGCGCGTAGAGCGGGGCGCCGGTCGCGCGCAGCCGCAGCGCGACGATCGCGTCGAGCCGCGCCGCGTCGCGCAGCGGCATCTCGGTCGCATCGAAGATCTCGTCGATATGGCGCGGCTCGCGCAGCGCCGGCAGCGCGTCGCGCGCGTGCCGGTTCGCGGCGACGATGTTGCCGCATTCGTCGAACGCGATCAGCCACTCGGGCTGCGCCTCGACGTAGTGACGGTTCGGATGCCCGAACAATATCCAGTGCTGCGCGGTGCTGTGCACGAAGTAGCCGTCCTCGATCAGCGCCGCGCTTTGCCGCACGAGCTGGTAGACGAGGCGCTGGCTGTCGCGGCCGTCGGGCGAATGCACGGCCGACGCGTCGAGCACGCCGATCAGTTCGCCGGCCGGCGAGAAGATCGGCGCCGCGCTGCACGTGAGCGTCGTGAACGCCGCGCGAAAGTGATCGGTCTTGTGCACGGTGATCGGCGCGAGATCGGTCAGCACGCTCGCGACGCCGCAGGTTCCTTCCTCGCTTTCCGACCAGCACGAGCCGATGTGCAGCCCCGCATGACGGAAGTCGTTGCGGCGCTCGCGGTCGATCCGGTAGTCGATCGTCACGCCGTGCGCGTCGGTCAGCATCACGCAGTAGTCGGCGACGCGGATCATGTCGTGCAGCCGCGTCAGGCACTGGCCCGACGCGCGCAGGAAGGCCTCTTCCTTGTCGCGCACTTCGCGCAGCTCGGCCGCGGTCAGCACGCGCGGGCCGATCGACGAAGCGGGGTCGAGACGATAGCGCTCCAGCGATCGCTGCCACGAAGACACGAGGCGCGCGGAATCGGCCGGCGCGGGCAGGCGCCCGGCGAGCGCGCCGAGTATGCGGTCGGCGTGCTGGGCCTGGGGGACGGCGTAGGGCATGGTCGGCTCCGGGTACGGCGGGGATGTCGCTGTTCTTGTAGCACATCCGGTCCGGCGGATCACACTGCATTGCAGCACGCGGCGCGCGTGAGACGGTCGTCTCACCGGTATCCGATGCGTCTCGCGCGATTGAGACGGCCGCCCGCGCGCGGCGCGACGGTCGTCAGGCGGGGCGTCGCGCGCGCGGCGCCGCGCGAACGCAGGGTTTGCGGGCGGAACGCCGCGCATGCGCGCGCGCCGCGACGATCGCGTCGCCGTATCGACGGCATGAGACGTACCGGCGAATTCGACGCGCGCCGCGCCGTCACGACCGCGCATTCCGAACCCGCGCATGCCCGCCGCGCCAGCGCGGACGCGGGTTTCGCGGCCATCGCATGCACGATGGCACGCCGCTTGCAGAGATGACGGGCAAGCCGGCGATCGCGTCGGCGACGACGATCCGCCGCCCGCCGATGGCAGCGGACGAAACAGGCGAGGCGGCGCGCGCAATACGCCGGCCCTGCCGACTGGATGGAGACAAACCCGTGACGACGCCCGTTACCGTCGGCGTGATCGCGAACCCCGCATCGGGGCGCGACATCCGCCGCCTCACGACGCATGCATCCGTGTTCCCGACCGCGGAGAAGGCGAACATGATCGTGCGCCTGCTGGCCGGCCTCGGCGCGATGGGCGTCGAGCGCGTGCTGACGCTGCGCGACCGCACGGGCATCGCGACGCTGCTGCTGCGCGCGATCGACACGCATCGCGCGGTCGCGCCGCACGAGCGCTGGCCTCAGGTCGAATTCGTCGACCTGCCGATCACCGACAGCGTCGCCGACACGCAGGCCGGCGCCGCCTATCTGCATCGGATGGAAGTGTCGCTGATCGTCGTGCTCGGCGGCGACGGCACCCATCGCGCGGTGGCCGCGCATTGCGGCGCGACGCCGCTCGTCGCGCTGTCCACCGGCACCAACAACGCGTTTCCCGAACATCGCGAGGCGACCGTCGCCGGCGTCGCCGCGGGGCTCGTCGCGACCGGCGCCGTGCCGGCCGAGGTCGCGTTCGTGCGCAACAAGCGGCTCGTCGTGCGCTGCGTCGCGGGCGCGCAGCCCGGGCGCGAGGAGATCGCGCTCGTCGATGTGTGCGCCGCGCGGCAGCGCTTCGTCGGCGCGCGCGCGATCTCCGGCTCGGACGACATCGACACGCTCTATCTGACGTTCGCGGAACCGGACGGCATCGGCCTGTCCGCGCTCGGCGGCGCGTGGGCGCCGCTCGAACGCAGCGCGCCGCACGGGCTCGCGATGCGCTTCGCGGATGCCGGCAAGACGGCCGGCACGCCGCTCGTCGCGCCGATCGCGCCGGGGCGCGTCGACCGCGTCGTGATGCGCAGTTGCGAGCGGCTCGAGCCGGGCGCGTGGCACGCGATTCCGTTCGAGCGCGGCACGCTCGCGTTCGACGGCGAGCGCGAGATCGAGGTCGCGCGCGGCGATCGCTACGAGATCGCACTCGACTGGGGCGGACCGTTGACGGTCGACGTCGGCCGCACGCTGCGCTACGCGTCGTCACGGCAACTGCTGCGCGATGCCGGTGCGTGGCACGACTGATACACCGGTTTCACGAAGACGTTTCGACATCCATCACGATCATCAAGGAGACATCGCCATGACAGCCCCTCTCGAAGGACAGGTCGCCATCGTCACGGGCGGCGCGCGCGGCATCGGCCGCGGCATCGCGCTGACGCTCGCCGGCGCCGGTGCCGACATCCTGCTGGCCGACCTGCTCGACGACGCGCTCGACGCGACCGCCGGCGAGGTGCGCGCGCTCGGCCGCCGCGCGGCGATCGCGAAGGTCGACGTCACGCAGGCCGCGCAGGTCGACGCGATGGTCGCGCAGGCGCTCGGCGACCTCGGCGGGCTCGACATCCTCGTGAACTGCGCGGGCGTGATCAGCATCCGTCCGGTTGCCGAACTGACCGAGCGCGACTGGGATTTCGTGATGGACGTGAACGCAAAGGGCACGTTCCTCGGCTGCCGCGCGGCGCTCGCGCATCTGAAGGCGCAGCGGCGCGGCCGGATCATCAACGTCGCGTCGATCGCGGGCAAGGAAGGCTTCCCGAATCTCGCGCACTACAGCGCATCGAAATTCGCGGTCGTCGGCTTCACCAACGCGCTGGCGAAGGAGCTCGCGCGCGACGGCGTGACCGTCAACGCGATCTGCCCCGGCATCGTCCGTACCTACATGTGGGACCGGCTGTCCGACGAATGGAAGACCGACGGCGAATCGGTCGAGGAGTCGTGGCAGCGGCACCAGTTGACGCTGATTCCGCAGGGCCGCGCGCAGACGCCGGAAGACATGGGCCGGCTCGCGCTGTTCTTCGCGACGATGGACAACGTGACGGGCCAGGCCGTGAACGTCGACGGCGGCTTCACGTTTCACTGACGGCCGCAGGCCGTGCAATCCGCCGCCACGGCATGGCCGGGGCGGCATTCGCAGTCAGACCTACCCAGGAGACACACATGACCGCTTCGACACAGCTCGGCAGGGACAAGCTGCTGGACGCCTATCGGCTGATGCGCACGATCCGCGAATTCGAGGAACGCCTGCACGTCGAATTCGCGACCGGCGAGATACCCGGCTTCGTTCACCTGTACGCGGGCGAGGAGGCGTCCGCCGTCGGCACGATGCTGCACCTCGGCCTCGACGACTACGTGGCCACCACGCACCGCGGCCACGGCCATTGCATCGCGAAGGGCGTCGACGTGCACGGGATGATGGCCGAGATCTACGGCAAGAAGACAGGCGTCTGCCACGGCAAGGGCGGCTCGATGCACATCGCCGACCTGTCGATGGGGATGCTCGGCGCGAACGGGATCGTCGGCGCGGGCGGCCCGCTCGTGTGCGGTGCGGCGCTCGCGGCCAAGTACAGGAAAACCGGCGGCGTCGGCGTGTGCTTCTTCGGCGACGGCGCGTCGAACCAGGGCGTGATCTTCGAATCGATGAACCTCGCGTCGGTGTGGCGGCTGCCCGCGATCTTCGTCGCCGAAAACAACGGCTATGCGGAAGCGACGTCGTCGAGCTGGTCGGTCGCGACCGACAACATCGCCGATCGGGCGAACGGGTTCGGGATGCCGGGCGTGATCGTCGACGGCTTCGACTTCTTCGCGGTGCATGAGGCGCTCGGCGAAGCCGTCGACCGCGCGCGCAACGGCGGCGGCCCGACGCTCGTCGAGGTGAAGTTCACGCGCTATTTCGGCCACTTCGAGGGCGATGCGCAAACCTATCGCGCGCCGGGCGAAGTGCAGAAGCTGCGCGACGAGAAGGACTGCCTGAAGCATTTCGAAACGCGCGTCGTGCGCGCCGAAGCGCTGACGACGGCCGACCTGCGCGCGGTGGACGCCCAGGTGAAGGCGCTGATCGACGACGCGGTCGCGCAGGCGAAGGCGGCGCCGCTGCCGGATGCCGCCGACCTGCTCGCCGACGTCTACGTGTCGTATCCGTGAACTCGGCCTGACCGAGCAGCCGGCACGGCGAACCGAACATTTCAGGAGACAGACATGGCAAGGAAGATTACCTATTCGCAGGCGATCAACGAGGCGCTCGCGCAGGAAATGGCGCGCGACGACAGCGTGATCGTGATGGGCGAGGACAACGCGGGCGGCGCGGGCGCGCCCGGCGAGGACGACGCATGGGGCGGCGTGCTCGGCGTGACGAAGGGGCTGTTCCACAAGTTTCCGGGCCGCGTGCTCGATACGCCGCTGTCGGAGGGCGGCTACATCGGCGCGGCGGTCGGCGCTGCCGCGTGCGGGATGCGGCCCGTCGCGGAACTGATGTTCATCGATTTCATGGGCGTGTGTTTCGACCAGATCTTCAACCAGGCGGCGAAATTCCGCTACATGTTCGGCGGCAAGGCCGTGACGCCGGTCGTGATCCGCGCGATGTACGGCGCCGGCCTGCGCGCGGCCGCGCAGCACTCGCAGATGCTCACGTCGCTGTTCACGCACATCCCGGGGCTGAAGGTCGTGTGCCCGTCGACGCCGTACGACGCCAAGGGGCTCCTGATCCAGGCGATCCGCGACAACGATCCCGTGATCTTCCTCGAACACAAGCTGCTCTATACGCGTGAGGGCGACGTACCGGAGGAATCCTATGCGATTCCGTTCGGCGAGGCGAACGTGCTGCGCGACGGCGACGACGCGACGATCGTCACGTACGGCCGGATGGTGCATCTGGCGATGGACGCGGCCGCGACGCTCGCGAAGGACGGCATCCAGTGCGACGTGATCGACCTGCGCACGACGTCGCCGCTCGACGAGGAAACGATTCTCGAAAGCGCCGAGCGCACGGGGCGCGTGGTGGTGGTCGACGAAGCGAACCCGCGCTGCTCGATCGCGACCGACATCGCCGCGCTCGTCGCGCAGCGCGCGTTCCATTCGCTCAAGGCGCCGATCGAGCTCGTCACCGCGCCGCATACGCCCGCGCCGTTCGCCGGCGTGCTGGAAGACCTGTATATCCCGTCCGCCGATGCGATTGCGCGGGCGGTCCTGAAGACGAGGAGCTGACACGATGTCGATTCACATGATCACGATGCCCAAGTGGGGGCTGTCGATGGAGCAGGGGCAGGTCAATGGCTGGCTGAAGGCGATCGGCGAACGCGTGGCGAAGGGCGACGAGGTGCTCGACGTCGAGACCGACAAGATCTCGTCGGGCGTCGAATGCGCGTTCGACGGCACGCTGCGCCGGCAGATCGCGCAGGAGGGCGAGACGCTGCCCGTCGGCGCGCTGCTCGGCGTGGTCGCGGCCGCCGACACGAGCGACGCCGACATCGACGCGGCGATCGCCGACTTCCAGCGCGATTTCGTGCCGAGCGCGGCGTCCGACGAGGCGGCCGGCCCGCAGCCGGAGAAGGCGCGGATCGGCGGACGCACGATCCGCTTCCTGAAGCTCGGCGACGGTTCGGGCACGCCGGCCGTGCTGATCCACGGCTTCGGCGGCGACCTGAACAACTGGCTGTTCAACCATGCGGAACTCGCCGCGCACCGGCCGGTGTGGGCGCTCGATCTGCCCGGCCACGGCGAGTCGGAGAAGGCCGTCGAGACCGGCAGTCTCGACGAACTGGCCGACGCGGTGCTTGCGCTGCTCGATGCGCAGCACATCGAGCGTGCGCACCTGATCGGCCATTCGATGGGCGGCGCGGTGGCGATGACGTTGGCCGACAGCGCGCCGGCGCGCGTGGCGTCGCTCACGCTGATCGCGAGCGCGGGGCTCGGCGCCGACATCAACCGTGCATACATCGACGGCTTCGTCGCCGGCAACAGCCGCAACACGCTGAAGCCGCACCTCGGCGCGCTGTTCGCGGACGACGCGCTGGTCACGCGGCAGCTCGTCGAGGATCTCGTCAAGTACAAGCGGCTCGAAGGCGTGCAGGCCGCGCTGGAGAAGATCGCGGACGCCGCGTTCGACGGCGCCGCGCAGCGGCGCGTATTCCGCGACCGGCTCGCGTCGCTTGCGCCGCGCACGCTCGTGATCTGGGGCGAGCGCGACCAGGTGATTCCCGCGCGGCACGCGCAGGGCTTGCCGGACGGCGTGCGCGCCGAGGTGATCGCCGGCGGCGGGCACATGGTGCAGATGGAGGCGGCCGCCGACGTGAACCGCCTGATCGTCGCGTTCCTCGGAGACTGACGATGGCCGCCGCGCTCGAACGACCCAGCCTCACGGCGCTCGGCCAGCCCGGCGCGAGAAGTCGCGACAAGCTCGCGCGCATTCCGGTGCGCGTCGAGCCCGCGGCCGGCGCGGCGCTGCCGAAGCCGCCGTGGCTGCGCGCGCGGCCGATGATGAGCGCGGCGGTGGCCGACATGGCCGCCGTGCTGCGCGAGCATCGGCTGCATTCCGTCTGCGAGGAGGCGATGTGCCCGAACATCGGCGAATGCTTCGCGCAGCGCACCGCGACCTTCATGATCATGGGCGGGCTGTGTACGCGGCGTTGCCCGTTCTGCGACGTCGCGCACGGCCGGCCCGAGCCGCTCGATCCCGACGAGCCCGCGCGGCTGGCCGACGCGGCGGCGGCGCTCGGGTTGCGCTACGTCGTGATCACGTCGGTCGACCGCGACGATCTGCGCGACGGCGGCGCCGCGCATTTCGCCGCGTGCATCGCGGCGGTGCGCGCGAGCGTGCCGGGCATCGGCGTCGAGGTGCTGACGCCGGACTTCCGCGGCCGCACGGCACGGGCGCTCGATGCGCTGTCGTCGGCGTGGCCCGACGTGTTCAACCACAACATCGAGACGGTGCCGTCGCTGTACCGGGCGGCGCGGCCGGGCGCCGACTATCGCGGCTCGCTCGAACTGCTCGCGCAGGCGAAGGCCGCGCGGCCGACGCTCGTGACGAAATCGGGATTGATGCTCGGGCTCGGCGAGCACGACGACGAGGTGCGCGACACGCTGCGCGACCTGCGCGCGCACGAGGTCGACGTGCTGACGCTCGGCCAGTATCTGGCGCCGTCGGCGCACCATTTGCCGGTGCGGCGCCACGTGAGCCCGGACGCGTTCGCCGCGTGGCGCGACGAGGCGCTTGCGGTCGGTTTCAGGGAAGTGGTCGCCGGCCCGCTCGTGCGGTCCTCCTATCACGCAGCCGACGTGCTGGAGGGCGCGTAGCGCGCCGCGCTTCAGGCTGCGGCTGCGTGCGCGCGGCCAATGCGGCGCAGGTACAGCACGAGCCCCGCGCCCGCCAGCATCAGGCTGACCGTGTTCGCGAACCAGAAGCCGCGCGCGCCGGTCAGCCACGCGGGCGCGATCCCGCCGACGTCGAAGCCGAGCAGGTAGCCGCCGCTGAGTCCGACGCCCCACAGGGCGACCGCATAGATCACGGTCGGCACGACCGCCACCTTGTACGCGCGCAGCACGAACGCCGACGTGACCTGCAGCGCATCGAACACGTGGTAGCACGCGACGATCGCGACGAGCGGCATCGCGGCCGCGGCGACGGCCGGGTTCGGCGTGTAGCCGCCGATGATCAGCGGGCGCAGCGCGAACACGAGCACGCCGTAGGCAGCCGCCACGCCGCACGCGAACATCACGCTGTGCCGGCCGAGCAGCCGGGCTTCCTCGGCGTGCCCGGCGCCGAGCGCGCGCGCGACCAGCGTCGACGCCGCCACGCCGATCGACAGCGGCGTCATGTACAGCACCGCGCCGATGTTGCCGGCGATCTGGTGGCCGGCGAGCGTCGTCGTGCCGAACTGCGCGATGAACAGCGCCATGCACGTGTACGACGTGACCTCGATCAGATACGACAGGCCCATCGGCACGCCGAGCTTCAGGATTGCCTTCTGGCGCGCCCAGACGGGCCAGCAGAAGCGGGAGAAGATCGCGAGCGGCGCGAACACGTCGAGCTTCGCGAGCAGCGTGTAGCCGATCAGCGCGAGCGCCCAGTTGATCAGCGTGCTCGCGAGCCCGCAGCCGGGGCCGCCGAGCGCCGGCACGCCGAAGCCGCCGAAGATGAACCAGACGTTCAGCGGAAACTTGAGCAGCAGCGCGCCGATCTGCAGGATCATCGCGAGCCGGGGCTTGCCGGCCGCGTTGGTCAGCGCGTTGTAGATGCGGAATACGAGGCTCGCGGGCAGCCCGTACGACAGGATGCGCAGGTAGTCGACGGTGCGCTCGTGCAGCGCGGCGGGCGCATGCGCGATGCGCAACAGCGGCTCGGGAAAATGCAGCAGCAGGAAGCCGGGAATCGCGAGCAGCAGCGCGAGCCACAGCGCCTGGCGCACTTCCTCGCCGATTTCCGCATAGCGCCGCGCGCCGTACAGTTGCCCGGTGATCGGCTGCAGCGCGGACAGGATGCCGGTTAGACCGATATAGATCGATACGTAGATCGACGAGCCGAGCCCGAGCGCGGCGAGATCGACGGCCGAGTAGCGGCCGACCATCGCGGTGTCGATCACGCCGAACGCGATGATCGCGAGCTGGCCGACCAGCACCGGCCACGCGAGACCGACGATCCGGCGGATGTCGCCGAACATCGTCAATCGGCCGCCCGGCGGCGCGGCGGACGCCGCTTGACGGGCGTCTTCGGCCGTTCGATGCGCTCGTACAGGCGGAAGCGCTCGTCGCGGTCGGCGACGCGGCGGCCTTCCCAGACGAGACGCCACACGTATTGCGACATCGCGCTCGGCTCGCCGAAGTCGGCGCGGTCCTGGCGCAGGATCACGTCGCAGTCGCCGGAGAAATCGAAGTGCATGTCGCCGAAGTACGCGAAGGTCGCGATCTGCGCGTCGCCGAGCCGCACCGGCGAGATGCATTCGTAGTCGGACGGCAGGTGCACGGCGATCTGTTGCGCGACGTCGCGATAGGTCCGGCCGTAGTTGACGATCGGCAGCCACAGCGTCATCAGCAGCACCCACATCAGCGTCGTGCCCGCGCCCGACAGCACGACGCTGCGCCACAGCACCTTCGGCTGCCGCGACACGCGCCAGCGCACGATGAAGCACCAGCACACGGTGACGATCACCGCGCAGATGAACGACAGGATCTTGAAATGCGGCTCGTAGCCGGGCACGAGGCGCGCGAGGTTGCGCGCGAGCGGATGCGGGAAGCCGGTGAGCGATGCGAGCCACACCAGCCACACGAAGGTGCCGAGGATCGTGAAGCTCAGTACGGCAAACCAGTCGATCGCGTTGATCGCGCCGCGCTTGAGGGTCGGCAGCGCAAACGTCGCCAGCACCGCCAGCGGCGGCAGCAGCAGCATGTACATGCGGTTCGACTGCTGGCTTTGCAGGATCACGAGCGCGACGAGCGGCACGGCCACCGACAGCGGAATCGCGATGTGCGCGCGACGGCGCATGCCGGCCCAGCTCCACCACGCCCAGATCGCGAGCGGCCAGGCGGGCCACGTGAACAGCGGCAGGTTCTTCGCCGCATAGCCGAGCACGGCCGTCGGCGGGCCCGAAAAGCGCATCAGGCTGCCGTGGATCCACTGGTTGAAGAACCATGCGGCGTCGTCCGGCGCCGCGACGAAGGCGGCGATCGGCCACAGCGCGAAGATCGCGGCCGCGAGCGGCAGGCCGACCAGCGGCAGGCGCAGGTTGCGCATCTCGGGCGTGACGAGCCACAGCGCGGCCGTGCCCGCGAGCAGCGCGACGACCAGCACCGGGTTGCCGGACAGCGCGACGAGGCCCATCGCGAGGCCCCACCACAGTGCGCCTTGCAGCGGCTTGTCGATGCCGCGCACGATCCCGTACACGAGCATCGCGATCCACGCGAATTGCGCGAGTTGCGGCGTCGTTTCATGCCCGCGTTCCGCGAGGCCGAAGCAGGCGACGAGCACCAGCAGCGCGCCGTCCGCGAGCGTGCGGCCGTAGTCGCGCGGCTCGGGCTCGCCGCCGAATGCGTATTTGAACGGTTGAACCTCGGCGCGCCGGCCGAGCAGGTAGGCCGCGTACCAGACGAACGCGCACGCGGCGCAGAACAGCACGCCGGTATCGACGCGCGACGCGTTGCTTGCGTCGACCCACGGGCCGAGGCCGCGGATCGACAGTGCGCCGAGCCAGTAGCCGAGCGGCCCGTCGGTCGTGATGAATTTGCCGACCAGGTTCGGCAGCAGCCAGTCGTGCCAGCCGCCCTTGGCCATCGTCCACATCACGCCGAAGCCCGCCGCGTCCTCGTTTTTCCACGGGTCGCGGCCGAACAGGCCGAACGCCGCGTAGACGAGGCAGAGCGTGAGCAGCAGCCAGCGCGGCAGCGCACGCGTGGCGGAGGCGGTGAGACGGACGACTGGCTTCATGCAGATGAGCGATTTGTTATGGGCGGGCGGCCGGCGCGGCTGCGCGCGGTCGAGCCGGTTTCGAGCATCCGGCATTGTAGTCGCGCCCGCTGTTGTGCGTCAGGTCGTTGCCCGGGCGCCGGGCGGCGCCTTTCCGGGCGAGCAGAGACAAAAAAGGGCAGCCTGGGCTGCCCTTTCGTGCGGTACCGGTGCGTTGCAACCACCGGATGCGGTGCGAAGCTTACTTCGCGACCTTGCCGCTGGCGCGTGCGCCGAACTTGTTCTTGAACTTCTCGACACGGCCTGCCGTGTCCATGATCTTTTGCTGACCCGTGTAGAACGAGTGCGATTCCGACGACACTTCGATCTTGGCGAGCGGGTAGGTCTTGCCTTCGTGCTCGATGGTTTCACGCGTCTGGATCGTCGAGCGCGTGATGAACTTGAAGCCGTTCGACATGTCTTGGAAGACGACTTCGCGGTAGTCCGGGTGAATGCCAGGTTTCATGATTTTCCTTGGTGATAGCGGTAGCCAACCCGCCGCTTGGCCGGCCGTGCCGCCCCGATGGGAGCGTTTCGGCTGACGTCAAGCCCGGCGCGAGCCACTTGCCTAAGGTCGAAAAACGGCGATTATGCCAGAAAATCAGACGGTTGACGAATAATTTTCATGGTGCGTCGAGCGCGCCGGTGCCGGCCGGATCCTGCCGGTAGTAGCGCGCGAGCAGCCGGTACAGCTCCGGAAATTCGGACTCGAACGCTTTCGGCCGCACGAACAGCGCCTCGCTGCATACGGCGAAGAATTCCGACGGGTGGTCGGCCGCATAGGGATCGATCAGCGAGTCCCGCTCGAAGCGCGCCCACGCGCGCTCCGGCACCGCGTCGACGCGCGCGCAGAACTGGTCGTACGCATGTTCGAACACGTCGGCCCACGCCTGCGCGTCGAGGTGCGGCGCATGCCAGCGGCGAAAAAGGGGCGGATAGCCGTCGGCCGCGCCGTTGACCATGTCGATCTTGTGCGCGAACTCGTGGATCACCACGTTGTATGCATCCCGGCCGTCCGTCATCTGCGCGTCTTCCCACGACAGGATCACGGGGCCGCCTTCCCACGCCTCGCCGCTCGCATCCTGCTCGACTTCGTGAACGACGCCGTCCTCGTCCTGCACCGTCTTGCGGATCACGAATTCGCCCGGATACACGACGACGCCGACCCAGCCGTCGTACAGCGACAGGTCGAGATTCAGCACGGGCAGGCAGGCCTGCGCGGCGATCGCGACGATCATCGCGTCGGTCAGCTCGAGCCCGTGCGCGGTCGAAAACGATTTTTTCGCGACGAACAGGCTCGTCATCTCGCGCAGCCGGCCGAGCGCGTCGGGCGGAAGATTGGCCAGGAACGGCAGCCGCTCGACGGTTTCGCGCCATAGCGCGTCGGGAATCGGATGGCTGCGCAGCGCGCGGTCGCGGCGGCGGTCGTCGAACCAGCGGGTCAGTTTCGAAAGCATGGAGGCTGCGGACGAAAATCCAAAGCCTGTCTTTTAACTCAATCGATCTGTTTTTGCCATGCCGCGAAGAGGCCGCCGACGAGCGCCACGCCCGCGAGGAAGTAAAAGCCGTCGAGCGACGCGAGGAACGACGCCTGTTGCGCCACCATCCGCGCGATCGACGCGATCGCGAGGCCGTGCGCGTCGTTCAGCGCGTGGCCGGCGGCCGCATAGCCGCGCGTGAGTGCATCGGCGGTCTGCTGGAACAGCGGGTCGAACACGTTCGCGCGCTCGACGAGCCGTGTCTGGTGCACGGCCAGCCGGTGCTGCTCGACGATGATCACCGACGACGTCGCGAACGAGATCGTCAGTTGCCGCACGATGTTCTTGAGCCGGTAGCCGTGCGTGTATTCGTCGATCGCGAAGATGCGGAACGTGAGGTTCGCGACCGGCAGCACGATGAACAGCAGCAGCAACCCGCGCAGCAGCAGCGGGACGATCAGCGCCGCCTCGCCGACCTGCGGCGTCATCCGCGTCATCCACAGCGCGGCCGTGACCGCGATCGCGAACCCCGGCACGACGAACCACTTCTTGTGCGTGACGAATTTCGCGTAGCGCAGATAGGCGAACAGCGCGGTGGCCGAGATCAGCGACATCATGCCGACCAGGCGCCCGGCGTTCTCGACCGGATAGCCGAGCCCGCCCTCGAGAAACCGCGACGTCAGGTAACTGAAGCCCGTCGTCTCGTAGTAATAGAACATGTAGAGCAGCAGCCCGATCTGGAACGTCCGCTCGCGAAACGCGTGCAGCCGCACGAGCGGCGTCGGGTGATGCCACTGGTGATAGGCGAACCACGCGAGCGCGCCGAGCCCGGCAATCGTCAGCGCGATCAGCATCGGCGAGCCGCTGTAGAGCTGGTAATGCACTTGCTGCAGCACGATCTGCAGCGCCCCTTGCGCGAGCGCGAACAGGACGTACGGCCAGAAGTGGCCGGAACCGCGTTCGTCGTCCGGCGCGCGGCCCGAATCGGGCAGCGTGAGCAGCGCGAGGATCGCGAACGCGATGCCGGCTGGCGCCGTGCACGCGAACAGCGCGCGCCACGTCGAATGCGCGACCAGCAGCCCGCCGACGATCGGCGCGAGCGCGCTGCCGAGCAGGATCATGATCAGGAACGCGCGGGTCGCGGGCGGCCGCTCCTGCGGCTTGAAACTGATCTGGATCAGGATCCGGCACGCGCCCATCATCGGGCCGATGAAATAACCCTGGAAACCGCGCGCGAACGCGAGCGCCAGCGACGTGTCGGCCAGTGCCGACGCGACCGCCCCGAACGAGAACATCAGCATGCAGCCCGCGACGTAGCGGCGATGGCCGAGCCGGTCGACCCACCATTGCTGCTGCAGGATACCGAGCACGGCCGTGACCGCGTAGGCGCTCGACGACCACACGAGTTCGTCGGGCGATGCGTTGATGCCGCCCGCGATGTAGCTCGCGAAGAACGAGAAGACCGCGTTGTCGAAGTAGTCGATGCCCGTGACGAGCGCGAGCGCCCATGGGAACAAGTCCGCGCGCAGGTTCGCGCGGCTCCACAGCGGCGATCGGCCGGGCACCGCGTTCATTCGCGATCCTTGCGGGCGCGCCGCGCGCCGGCTTCCGCCCGCCGCTGCGCGATCAGCGCATCGGCGTTTTCGCCGGCGAGGCGCCGTTCGACGTAGTCGATGTCGTGCTGCAGTTCCTTGCGCAGCGCGACGGCTTCCTTCAGCTCGCGCTGGACGGCCGCGATCCGCCGGTCGAGCGTATCGATCTGCTCGGCGAGGCCGGCGCGGATGTCGCGCAGCGATGCATCCGAATAGCGGCGCCGGCCGTCGCCGGTTTCTTCCAGCGGGCGCTTCAGCATTTCGGTGATGCCGTGCAGCGAGAAGCCGAGCGCGCGCAGCCGCAGGATGCGCGCGAAGCGCTCGAGGTCGGTTTCGTCGTAGAGGCGGTAGCGGCCTTCGCTGCGCGACGGCGTGACGAGCCCGCGCTCCTCGTAATATTTGAGCGTGCGCGGCGTGACGCCGAGCCGCGACGCGGCGTCGCTGACGGTCAATAACGGGGCGGAGGCGTCGTTCGGCATCGGAGGTGGCGGATTTCGGCGGAAGGATGACGCGATTATAGGTCAACGTGTACGTTCACGTACAGGTTGGAATCGAAAAACGGCCGCCAGGCGGAATGCGCGGGCGGCCGTGTCGTGCGGCGAGGGCGATCAGCCGCCGCGGCGCATCAGGTCGAAGAACTCGGAGTTGCTCTTCGTCTGGCGGATCTTGTCGAGCAGGAATTCCATCGCCTCGACTTCGTCCATGTCGTGGATGAACTTGCGCAGCACCCAGATCTTCTGAAGGATCTCGGGCTTGATCAGCATTTCTTCGCGACGCGTGCCCGACTTGTTCAGGTTGATCGACGGATAGACGCGCTTTTCCGCGAGGCGGCGCTCGAGGTGCACTTCCATGTTGCCGGTGCCCTTGAACTCTTCGTAGATCACGTCGTCCATGCGGCTGCCGGTTTCGATCAGCGCGGTGCCGATGATCGTCAGCGAGCCGCCTTCCTCGATGTTGCGCGCCGCGCCGAAGAAGCGCTTCGGGCGCTGCAGCGCGTTCGCGTCGACACCGCCCGTCAGCACCTTGCCCGATGCCGGGATCACGGTGTTGTAAGCGCGTGCGAGACGCGTGATCGAGTCGAGCAGAATCACGACGTCGTGCTTCATTTCGACGAGGCGCTTGGCCTTCTCGATCACCATTTCGGCGACCTGCACGTGACGCGTGGCCGGCTCGTCGAACGTGGACGCGATGACTTCGCCGGCGACCGAGCGCTGCATTTCGGTCACTTCTTCGGGGCGCTCGTCGATCAGCAGCACGAACAGGACGACGTCCGGGTGGTTCTGCTTGATCGCGTGCGCGATGTGCTGGAGCATCACCGTCTTGCCCGACTTCGGCGACGCGACCAGCAGGCCGCGCTGGCCCTTGCCGATCGGCGCGATCATGTCGATGATGCGGCCCGTGACGTTTTCCTCGCCGCGCATCTCGCGCTCGAGCGCCAGCGGCTTGTTCGGGTGCAGCGGCGTGAGGTTCTCGAACATGATCTTGTGTTTCGAGGCCTCGGGCGGCTGCCCGTTGACTTTGTCGACCTTCACCAGCGCGAAGTAGCGTTCGCCGTCCTTCGGCGTGCGGACTTCACCTTCGATGGTGTCGCCGGTGTGCAGGTTGAAGCGGCGGATCTGCGACGGGCTGATATAGATGTCGTCGGTGCTCGCGAGGTACGACATTTCCGGCGAGCGCAGGAAGCCGAAGCCGTCCGGCAGCACTTCGAGCGTACCGTCGCCGAAGATCGTCTCTCCCGTCTTGGCGCGCTTTTTGAGAATGGCAAACATCAACTCCTGCTTGCGCAGGCGGTTCGCGTTTTCGATCTCCAGGCCATTGGCCATTTCGATCAGTTCGGACACGTGCAGAGACTTGAGCTCGGATAAATGCATACGGAGAACCCGCCAGGGAGGAGAAGCGACGAAAGAAAATAAGGGAGGAGGGCGAGCGGAAGCGCTCAGAGACTTAAATGCGTCTTGCCGACGTTTTTTAATTCTAGCATAGGCCGATTCGCGCTTGAGCGAGCGATCGGCGGCTTGGCGGCGGACGTGTTGCCGACTGACAACACGTCCGCGGATCTGCCGGTATTACAGGTGGCTGTCCAGGAACGCGGTGAGCTGCGACTTCGACAGCGCGCCGACCTTCTGCGCGGCAGCCGCGCCGTTCTTGAACAGGATCAGCGTCGGGATGCCGCGCACGCCGAACTTCGCGGGCGTGGCCTGGTTGTCGTCGACGTTGATCTTCGCGATCTGCAGCTTGTCGCCGTAGTCCTTCGCGACTTCGTCGAGGATCGGGGCGATCATCTTGCACGGGCCGCACCATTCGGCCCAGAAATCGACGAGTACGGGCTTGTCGGACTTGACGACGTCCTGTTCGAACGATGCGTCGCTGATGTGTTTGATCTGTTCGCTCATTGGGTCAATACCTCTTACGGTTCGGGGACTGCCTGCTTGCGCGTTGCGGCGAACCGGCCGCCGTAGGCTGCCGGCCGCCGCGGCAGGTCACTCCGCCTTTCCGGAAAGGAGGGGCGTAAGCGCTGCATCCGCGGCTCGCGGGTCGTTCGGGCGTCATATTAGCCTAAATTGCTATCTGCTGCGGGCGGCGATAGTAGCCGCTACGCGAGTAGGGGTACGACGCGACGTTCGACCGTCGTGCCATGCAGGTGGAGGCCGGTTCGCCAATTGCAAGGGGCGCGCCGCATGCAACGTATCCGAATGGACGACGGGCCGGTTTGCCCGGCGACATTCGCATTGATGCGAACAAACGGTCGCATTCGTCCGGAAGCGGTGATAGAATATGCCGTGACGGGCCTCCTCGCATGGTGGGGCGGTGAACCTGGTCAGGTCGGGAACGAAGCAGCCACAATCGTTTTCCGCCAGTGCCGAGGGTTGGGCTCGTCACCTTCCTTCTCGCCCCGTTCGCCGGGCGTTTTTTATTTCCGCGTCACACTCCGTTCGACCTGCGCGTTGCCCGTGTTCCGCACCGTTTCGCGTGTCGGCGCGACGCAGCGTTACTGATACAATTTCCCGATGACCTATCAAGTTCTCGCACGCAAGTGGCGTCCGAAGGATTTCGCTTCGCTCGTCGGCCAGGAGCACGTCGTCAGGGCGCTCACGCACGCGCTCGACGGCGGGCGTCTCCATCACGCCTATCTGTTTACCGGAACCCGCGGTGTCGGCAAGACGACGCTGTCGCGGATCTTCGCGAAGGCGCTCAACTGTGAAACCGGCGTCACGTCGCAGCCGTGCGGCGTGTGTCGCGCCTGTCGCGAGATCGACGAGGGCCGTTTCGTCGATTACGTCGAGATGGACGCGGCGAGCAACCGCGGCGTCGATGAAATGGCCGCGCTGCTTGAGCGCGCGGTGTATGCGCCCGTCGATGCGCGCTTCAAGGTCTACATGATCGACGAAGTGCACATGCTGACGAACCACGCGTTCAACGCGATGCTGAAGACGCTCGAAGAGCCGCCGCCGCACGTCAAGTTCATCCTCGCGACGACCGATCCGCAGAAAATCCCCGTCACCGTGCTGTCGCGCTGTCTGCAGTTCAACCTGAAGCAGATGCCGGCCGGACACATCGTGTCGCATCTCGAGCAGATCCTCGGCGAAGAGCGGATCACGTTCGAGCCGCAGGCGTTGCGCCTGCTCGCGCGCGCCGCGCAGGGCAGCATGCGCGATGCGCTGTCGCTGACCGACCAGGCGATCGCCTATTCGGCGAACGAGGTGACCGAGTCGGCGGTGTCGGGCATGCTCGGCGCGCTCGACCAGACCTACATGGTGCGCCTGCTCGACGCGCTCGCGGCCGGCAACGGCCCGGAAATCCTCGCGATCGCCGACGAGATGTCCCTGCGCAGCCTGTCGTTCTCGACCGCGCTGCAGGATCTCGCGAGCCTGCTGCACCGGATCGCATGGGCGCAGTTCGCGCCGGGCTCGGTGCTCGACGAGTGGCCGGAAGCGGCCGATCTGCGCCGTTTCGCGCAGACGCTGAGCCCCGAGCAAGTCCAATTGTTCTATCAGATCGCGACGGTCGGGCGCGCCGAGCTCGGCCTGGCGCCGGACGAATACGCCGGATTCACGATGACGCTGCTGCGGATGCTCGCGTTCGAGCCGGCCGTTGGCGCCGGCAGTGCGCCGGGTGGCCAGCCGTCCGTGCCGCCGCGTGCCGTGCCGGCCCCGCGCGCGGCCGCGGCACCGGCCGCCGCCGCGGTGAAGCCGGTATCGGCCGCGCCCGCCAGCGCAGCGCGTCCGCAAGGTGCGACGCCGGCCGCACCTGTCGTGCCGGTCGCACGTCCGATGCCGGCGCAGTCGGGCGACGAAGCCGGGCGGTCGGCCGCCAAGCCGGCTGCCGTCCCGTCGCCGGCGGAGGCGGCAGCGCCGGCACCGGTCGCGGCCGACGCACGCGCCATCGTGCCGCCGCAGCCGGAAACGAAGGCGGCGCCCACCGGCGACGTGCCGGCATCCGCCCGCAAGGAGCCCGAGCCGCCTGCCGTTGCCGCCGTGCAGCGAAACGACGAACCGGCGCCGCAGGCCGAACCGGCGCCGCGCGCCGCGTCGCCCGAGCCGGCCGCCG